>DAJPFV010000001.1:1200000-1500000 GCA_025993015.1 Coriobacteriaceae bacterium | reverse complement strand
GTCGGACGCGATGCGAGCCGCCGTCTCATCTTGTCCGGCACGCCACTGCTCATAGTCCGCGCGTGTCACCTTATTTTTTTGATTAAACATCGCCATTGACCTTCTCGTCTATAGGAAAGGACGCTCGACTCACACGAGCCGAACGCCCTTCCTCAAATGGACTTATCCGCACATTACACTGAGCGGCTCAACTAGAAGCTTACATCGAAGCCAGCGCCAGCGCCCTCTTCATCGGTGGTCGGAACGCCCTTTGCCTTGTTGTAGGCAAAGATCAAGACGATCGGCACGATAAAGGCGATGAGATTGCCAGCCACATACCACACGAGGGTCTCGGGCGTGACGATGAGCAGGCCAAGCACGCCGGTCAGACCCTGACCGATAGCGCGCACCTCAAAGAGCTTGACGAAGGCACCGCCGCAGCCTGCACCGATGCATGCGCAGATGAACGGAATAATCGAGTAGCGCATGTTTGCAGCAAAGATAGCGGGCTCGGAGATACCGACCAGCGTCGGGATAAAGGAAGACATGCAGATGTTGCGCTCTTTGGAATGCTTCTTGTGAATGAGGTACATGCCGATGGCGCCGCCGCCCTGGGCGATGATGGAAACCGACCAGATGGCCTGGATGTAGTTGAAGCCAGTCGTGGCAACGAGGTTTGCCTCGATACCCTGGATGAACTGATGCGTACCGGTAACGACAAGCGGCTGCAGGAACGCGGCGAAGACAAAGGCACCAAAGACGCCCATCCTGTTGTACAGGATATCGATTACGCCGGCGAGGACGTCGCCGATCAGGTTGCCGAGCGGGCCGAACACGGTGAACAGGGCGACGTTAGCAAGAATCAGGGTAACGGTCGGGACAAAGACGAACGAAACGACCTCGGGGATGTACTTCTGGGCAATCTTTTCGACCTTGGCCATAAACCAGGCAGTCAGGATTGCAGGGAACACGCCACCCTGGAAAGCAACCATGGGAATGGATAGCGGACCGAAGTTCCAGTACTCAGCACCCGTCGGGTCCATAACGAACGTGTTGCGGTTCATAAGGCTCGGGTGAACCATGACGATACCGACGAGGATGCCCAGGATCGGGTTACCGCCAAAACGCTTGACCGCGCTGTACATAACCAGGACAGGCAGGTAGTCGAACGTGGTGGCGATAATGGCAAAGAAGCTTGCGAGGTTCTTGAGGAACTCGCTGTGATCGGCGAGGCTGCCCTCCATGCCAAAGAGGCCGTTGGCAACGATCAGCGACTTAAGGCCGATGATGATTGCAGCGCCGACGAAGGCGGGAATGATGGGGATAAAGATGTCCGAGAATACCTTGAGGACCGAGAAGAACTTGCCCTTCTTGTCCGCCTCGGCGCCCTTGACCTCGGAAGCACTGATCTCCTTAACGCCCGTCAGAGCCATAAACTCATCGTAAACCTTGTTGACGGTACCGGTACCGAAGATGATCATGAGCTGGCCGCTGTTGTACAGCACGCCCTTGACGCCATCGATGTTCTCGAGCTCGGCCTTGTTGTATTTGCTCGTATCCTTGAGCACCAGACGCAGACGGGTCACGCAATGCGTGGCGCCCTCGATGTTCTCCAGTCCGCCGACGTTGTCGACGACTTGCTGGGACACTGCCTTGTAGTCCATGTTCCTCTCCATTCCTTTTCTAAATCATAAAACGGTTCGTTGCCGCTACAGAGACGCGATCGTTGCGTTTGCGCACTTGAGCGCACCGTCGGTGACGGTAAGCGCCACACCCTGGCCCTGCTTGTTGCAGAAGCGAGCGTTGAGCGCAACATCATCGACAAAGATGGTCGCGATGTCGTCGTCGACGACCAGACGCACATGGTGAGTGCCCTCGCCCTTAAAGAACAACGGACGCTCGAGGCCCATGTTGTTGACCTGGAACCACGGGTACTGGGGAGCCGGCGTGAACTCGAGCTTGCCCTCGCGCAGGTTGGCGCGGAACTCATAGGCAAGACCAGTCTCGGCGTCCTCGGCGAACTTGACCGAGAAGCCGGCAGCGTTACCGCCGAGCTCAATGTCGGCATCGAGCAAGTAGGTGGAGCCGGCATCCGCGGCGAGCACCTGCTCGACCTTGCCCGACTCGCAGGAAAGCTCAAAGGTCTCGACAGCCTTGCCCTCGCCAAAGGCGCCAAGCATGCTGTCGGGGAGCTTGGTGCCGAGCGTTCCGTCGGCACGCTGAACGATCTCGAGGGGCATAAAGGTGCCACCCCACAGGTAAGAGCTGGGGTCACCGCCCTCGTCACGCGTAGGAACCCAACCAAAGAGAACGCGGCGCTCACCATCAAATGCGGTACGCGCGGCATAGTACGCGCGGCCATCGAAGGAATCGTCCGCAGGAGTGATCCAAGGACCGTTGATAGAGCGAGACATGCGGTAACGGGTCTTGTTGCCATCACTGTACTCGGAGAACACCAGATACCACCAGTCGCCCATCTTAAAGAGATCAGGCATCTCGAACATGGTGTACAGGCCCGGATTCCACCAGTCGCCCTGGAACTCCCAGGTATCCAGGTCCTTGGAGGTGAACTTGACCAGACGACCGGTCATCAGACGCTTGTCCTCGCCCACACGCGTGCCGAGGATGAGCATGTACTCTTCGTTCTCCTCATCCCAAAGCACAAAGGGATCGCGCCAGTTGCGGTCATCGTAACCCTCCTGGGGCGGAAGCAGCGTCTCGGCGATGTTCTTCTCCCACTTGACGGCGTCGTCACTCGTTGCGTGAAGAAGAACCTGCTTCATCAAGCGTGCCTTGACCTTATCGCGATTGCAACCAGTGTAGAGCGCATGGTACTTGTCGCCCACCTTAAACACCGTGCCGGCATAAACATACTGGTCGACTTCCTCGTCGCCGCCACGCTCAAGGCTCTCGCCAAAGTCTTTGTAATTGACGAAGTCCTTGGTTGTCGCGAGTGCCCAGCCAAACGGCTCTCCGAAAGGTCCGGGGTTTCGCGTGTCACGCTGATGATAGAGATAGAACGTGCCGTCCTCGCCGTACGGCATGATGTCGCCTACCCAAATTCCCTCAGGCTGGTAATACACCTTGTGCATCCGAGACTTCCTTTCTCACGAGATACTAACTCGGTACAACTGCAAGATATGTCAATCGTTTTCATATGTCAAACGTTTTCACACCAATACGTCTTTTCGCAGTTCTAGTCGTCGGCAAACGGTTGACATATGCCGGCGAACGGTCATCAGAGGTGTTTGAGGAATTCTTTTGGCACGGGATGAACTACGCGGTTTTACCCTCAATGAGTTCAACGGGGAGCTTGATATTCGATTCGGGCTTTTCGCCGTTAATAAGAGCAATGATGGATTGCGCCGCGAGCTCTCCGATGCGATCGATATCTTGGCGTACGGTTGTTAAGTCAGGCATAAACGTCATAGTGCGGCGGGCACCATCCGCGCCCACGACCTTAATATCGCCCGGAGCGCTCAAGCCGCGCTGCTTCATCACGTTAAGACAGATAGCCGCCATCGTGTCGTCTCCCGCAAAGATGCCGTCAATATCGGGGTTCTCATCGAGGATCTTCGCAACGACCGCGCTCTTTTCGTCGTCGGGCTTAACGAACTCAACCTCACGGACAAGCGCGGGCAAACCGGCCTGCTCAACAACATCGAGGTAGGCATCGGTACGCTTATTGGCAGGCATGCGCATGCGGCTATTGCTGCGCAGGCACAGGATGCGTGAACATCCGTCATCGATCAGGCGACGCGTGGCAAGTTCGCCGATGCTATAGCTGTCGCTCGCAATCTGAACAGAGGCTTCGCCAAGGTCGCAGTCGATACCAACCAGACTCAAGCCCATCTCGGCATACGCCTCGGCACCGATATTAAGCGAGTTGACGATGACGCCATCAACCATATTGCGTCGAAGCATGTCGATATAAGAGCGCTCAAGCTCGGGTCGATTGGCGCTATTGCACAGCAGCATCTTAAAACCGTTTTCGGCCAGGGTATGCTCAATGACTTGAACCACTTGGGCATGAAACGGACTGCTGACATAGGGGACGATCATACCGATAAGATTCAGGCGACCGTTGAGCATGGCACGGGCGATATCGTTGGGCGTATAGTTGATGCGCTTCATCGCGGCATGGACCTTATCGCGGGTCTCTTGGCTAATATAGCCGCGATTATTAAGCACGCGAGATACCGTAGTAGGCGAAACCCCCGCCACCGCCGCAACTTCCTTGATGCCAGGCTTAGCCGTATCCTTAGAACGAGAACTCTCGCGAGCCATAGCACCCTCCCCCATCAACATGTCATACGTTTACATACGAACAAAGCATACCCCAACAAGAGCGGGAAGACGGTAACAGTACAAGTAAGTAAACGACTCATCCAAATAATTAGGAGAGTTCCGCCTAAAGGGTGACTCCAAAGGACCCCACATGGCCGGTTTTGGGTTATTTTCCAAAACATCCCGCAGGACGCAAAGGGCTCCGCCGCGCGAAGCGCGCAGCGGAGCCCTTTGCATGTCCGAGGACGTTTTGGAAAGTAACCCAAGACGGCCCGGCGATCCTGCGGGAGTTAAACCCCTTTAGAACTTGTTGTGGAAGGTACGCGCAATGACCTCGTCCTGCTGCTCCTTGGTGAGCGTGTGGAAGTTCACGGCATAGCCGGAAACGCGGATGGTCAGCTGCGGGTACTTCTCGGGGTGAGCCTGAGCGTCGAGCAGCGTCTCACGGTTGAAGACGTTGATGTTCAGGTGGTGGCCACCCTTCTCGGCGTAAGCGTCGAGCATGTGGACCAGGTTATCGGCCTGAGTCTCGGAAACTTCAGAAACCTTCATAATGTGTCTCCTTCGATTGATAGGCGCCGGCCGAAACCGGCGCGCTAATCAGTAATCGTTATTGTTAGTATAGCACTAACAATAGTTACTCGCCCAGCTGATCAAGGTCGATATCGCCAAAGAACACCTGGTCCTCCTTGCCGAGCGCACTCGGGATGATGGAGAAGGTGTTGGAAATGCCGTCCTGAGCATCGCGGAACGGGAGCTTGGAAACCGAAGACAGCGAAGCGATGGCGCCGTGGCTATCGCGCTTGTGCATGGGGTTAGCACCCGGGGCGAACGGCTGGCCAGCCTTGCGGCCGTCGGGGGTGGAGCCGGTCTTCTTGCCGTACACGACGTTGGAAGTAATGGTCAGAACCGAGGTCGTGGGCACGGAGTTGCGGTAGGTGTCGTTCATGCGGATGTACTCCATGAACTGGTGCACAACGTCGTGAGCGATCTGGTCGACGCGGTCGTCGTCGTTACCGTACTTGGGGAACTCGCCCTCGGTCTCGAAGTCGACGATGATGCCGTTCTCATCACGGACAGGGTGGACCTTGGCGTACTTGATGGCGGACAGGGAGTCAGCCACGACGGAAAGGCCAGCGATGCCCGTAGCGAACCAGCGGTGCACGTGCTTGTCATGCAGAGCCATCTGGATGCGCTCGTAGCAATACTTGTCGTGCATGTAGTGAATGATGTTCAGCGAGTTGACGTACACGCCGGCGAGCCACTTCATCATGTCGTTGTACTTGGCCACAACGTCGTCGTAATCGAGGGTATCGCCCTCGACGGCGCGATACTTGGGGCCGACCTGCTTCTTGGAGACTTCGTCGACGCCGCCGTTGAGTGCGTAGAGCAGGCACTTGGCCAGGTTGGCACGGGCGCCGAAGAACTGCATCTCCTTGCCGATGCGCATGGAGGACACGCAGCAGGCAATACCGTAGTCGTCGCCATGATAGACGCGCATGAGGTCGTCGTTCTCGTACTGGATCGAGGAGCTGGCGACAGAAGTCTTGGCGCAGAACTTCTTGAAGTTCTCGGGCAGACGGGTCGACCACAGAACGGTCATGTTGGGCTCGGGGCTGGTGCCCATGTTCTCGAGCGTGTGCAGGTAGCGATAGCTCATCTTGGTAACGAGCGTACGGCCGTCGACACCCATGCCGCCGATGGACTCGGTGACCCACTGCGGGTCGCCGGTAAACAGGGCCTGGTACTCGGGGGTACGGGCAAACTTGACCATGCGGAGCTTCATGATGAAGTGATCCACGAACTCCTGGATCTGCTCCTCGGTGAAGGTACCGTTGGCAAGGTCGCGCTCAGCGTAGATGTCGATGAACGTAGAGGTACGGCCGATGGACATAGCGGCGCCGTTCTGCTCCTTAACGGCAGCGAGGTAGGCGAAGTACATCCACTGGATGGCCTCCTGCGTGTTGGTAGCAGGGTTAGAAATGTCGAAACCATAGGTCTCGGCCATCATCTTGAGCTCGCCGAGGGCGCGGATCTGCTCCTGCAGCTCCTCGCGATCGCGGATGTTGTCGGCGGTCATGACCGTCGGGGTAGAAGCCTTCTGGGCCTCCTTGTCCTTGATCAGGTAGTCGACGCCGTACAGGGCAACACGACGGTAGTCGCCGATGATGCGGCCGCGGCCATAGCCATCGGGCAGACCGGTGATGATGTGAGCCGAGCGGCAAGCGCGCATCTCGGGGGTGTAGACATCGAAGACGCCAGCGTTGTGGGTCTTGCGCTCGAAGGTGTAGCGCTCGACAACGTTCTCATCGACCTTATAGCCGTGCTGGCTGGCAGCCTGGCAAGCGATGCGGATACCGCCGTTGACGTGCAGCGCGCGCTTGAGCGGCTTGTCGGTCTGGAGGCCGACGATGGTCTCCTTCTCGCGGTGGGCGTTATCGATGTAGCCAGCGGGGTGGCTCACGATACCCGTGACGGTCTTGGTGTCCATATCGAGGACACCGCCCTGCTCGCGCTCCTTAAGCAGCAGGTCGAGAACCTCGCCCCACAGCTCCTTGGTACGCTCAGTCGGGCCGGCGAGGAACGACTCGTCGCCCTCGTAGGGGGTGTAGTTCTTCTGGATGAAGTCTCGGACGTCAACCTCTCCCGTCCAGATGCCTTCCTTGAAGCCTTCCCATGCCTCCTGCATTGTGTAACCACGCTCCTAGTTACGTGTAATGCGGCGCTCTCTCACACCGCTGCTTATTGAATTCTTGAATTATCGGCTTGCACTACCGGCTTCTTCCGTTCTTCACCACACGTTGGTACAGGGAAAAACGTTTGTCCACCTTGGAACTGCAACCCAAAACCCAAGATTTCACCCGTTTGAGAAGGATAACATAGCTACCCCCTTCATCAGGGCTGTTATATGTTTCTTTTTTTATACCATTAGGGCGTTTTTAACAAATCCGCAGGAAATGCGAGCGCGAACAACTACCGTTCACCGATTTGTTTGGTATTTTTCCTTGCCTTTGTACGACGTTCACTCTAGCTGTTATGCCAGCTTTAGCAGGGTAAAGTGCCTCTGAGTAGGCTTTAGGACATGCCTAACGATCTGCCCCAAACTTTACCGGCACCGACGGTGTACGGAGGTCGCCTAAAGGTAGTTTTCTAGGCATGTCCCAAAATCTACCGTATAGGGCGCGCGTGCAGGGGTATCATCTTCCACCGAAAATAGTTTCTAGTGTTAGGGGTTTTCGGTGGAAGATACCGATTTCCGTGAGCTTGGGCGTCAGCTCCTTACCGAGTTCGGCAGTATGCATCAGCGCATTTCGCGCTTCGCGGACAAAGCCCTCGGCGGCGAGATGGCCGTCATGCGCGCCCTCATGCTCGCTGGCGGTTCGCTCACGCCGAGCGAACTCGCTGATCGCGCCTGGGTCTCGAGCGCTCGCATCGCCAATATCTTGCGCGCCCTCGAGGCCAAGGGTTGGGTTGAGCGTGAGCACTCAAAGACCGACCGTCGTCGCGTACACGTCATAGTGACCGACAAGGGATTCCAGGATCTCGAAATCAAACGCCGGGAATTCGAGGACCGCACCGCGGCTTTCCTCGAGCAGCTCGGCGAAACAGATACCCAAGAGATGGTACGCCTTCTTAGACGTGCCAACGAAATTATCGACCGCAATCAAGAAAGGAGAGATGCCGAGTGAGGATTCTCAAGCTCTTTAAAAAGCATATCCTGGCACTGTTCACAGCTATCGTACTCATCGTAATCAGCTGCAACGCCGACCTGGCACTGCCTACCTATATGAGCGACATCGTCGACGTGGGCGTACAGCAAGGCGGCATCGCCTCGCCCGTGCCTGACACCATTCGCGCCGAATCGCTCGACGACCTCGAACTCTTTATGAGCGCCAAGGACGCCAAGGCTGTGGAGGCCGTGTTTAGCAAGGCAGACAAAAACGGGATTCGCACGTACAAGGGCACCGAGGACGAGCGCGCCGACGGCAGCAAGCTCGCTGACATTATGAGCCTGCCCGAGACCGTCGTCCTTTCGCTCAACCAAGGCATCGACGCCAACTCCATGGGCGACATGATGGGCTCGTCCAGCGAGAAAGACAACAACGCCGCCCAGGCCATGCCCACCCCCGAGCAAATGGCAGCGATGACGCCCGAGCAGCTCGCCGAGATGCAGCAGAAGGCCGCAGCGGCGCAGAACATGCAAAAGCAGATTGATGCCGACGGCGGTAAGATCACCATGAAGAGCCTGCGTCTGGGCGTTGAAGGCGGTCTTATCGATCAGGGCAAGCTCGTCGAGGGCGCCAACGATATGGCAGACAAAATGGGCTCCATGTCGGGCTCCATCGTCACCCAGCGCGCCGTGAGCTATGTACAGGACGAGTACAAGGCACAGGGCATCGACCCCGCCGACGTGCAAAACGCCTACCTGGGCCGCATGGCGACCACGATGTTTGGGCTGTGCCTGGTGTCGCTCGTCGCCACCATCCTGACCGGTGCCGTGGCCTCGCGCACCGCCTGCTCCATCGCCCGCGACCTGCGCCGCGAGACCTTCAACAAGGTTATGCACTTCTCGCCAGCCGAGGTGGGCAAATTTAGCCAGGCCTCGCTCATTACCCGCTGCACCAACGACATTCAGCAGATCCAGATGGCCGCAACCCTGTTTATCCGTATGTGCCTGATGGCCCCCGTCATGGGCATCGTCGCCGTCATGCGCGTCCTAGCCAACCACACCGGCCTGGAGTGGACCATCGCTGTGGCCATCATCGCGGTTTCGGCCGTCGTCGGCGTGCTCATGGGCCTCACCATGCCCAAGTTCAAAAAGATGCAGAGCTTTGTGGACCGCGTGAACCTTACCGCCCGCGAGCTGCTCGACGGCCTTATGCCCATCCGCTCGTTCAACCGCGAGGAGCATGAGCTCGAACGTTTTGACAAGGCGTCGCTCGACCTGATGACTACGCAGCTCTACACCAACCGCGCCATGAGCTTTATGATGCCGCTCATGATGCTCGTCATGAACTGCATCACCGTGCTTATCGTCTGGTTTGGCGCGCAGGGCGTGTCCGACGGCGTGATGCAGGTCGGCAACATGATGGCGTTCATCTCCTACACCATGCAGATCGTCATGGCGTTTATGATCCTCACCATGGTTTCGGTCATCCTGCCCCGCGCCGAGGTCGCAGCCGAGCGCGTGGAAGAGGTCATCACCTGCCCCACGAGTATCAACGACCCTGTCTCGCCCAAACTGCCTGCTGCCAGCGCGCCGCGCGGCGAGCTCACCTTCCGCGACGTAAGCTTCCAGTATCCCGACGCCCGCGCCGATGTCATCAGCGGCGTGAACTTCACCACACATGCCGGTCAGATGCTCGGCATCATTGGCTCCACGGGCTCGGGCAAGTCCACGCTCGTGCAGTTGATTCCGCGCCTGTACGACGTCACGGGCGGCAGCATTTCGCTCGACGGCATCGATGTGCGCGATATGACCCTTTCCGAGCTACGCCGCCGCATTGGCTATATCCCGCAGCAGGGACGCCTGTTCTCGGGCACCGTCGAGAGCAACCTTAAGTTTGCCGGCGACATGGTGAGCGACGAGGACATGTACCGGGCGGCACGCATCGCCCAGGCCGAGGACTTTATCGCCGAGCGCGAGGGCGGCTACGACTCCCCCATCAGCCAGGGTGGCTCCAATGTTTCGGGCGGTCAGCGCCAGCGTCTGGCCATCGCCCGCGCCCTGGCCAAGAAGCCCGAGGTCGTGGTGTTCGATGATTCGTTTAGCGCGCTTGACTACAAGACCGACGCGCGCCTGCGCGAGGAGCTGGCCAAAAACGTCACCGACGCCGCTCTCGTGGTCGTGGCACAACGCATCGCGACCATCATGCACGCCGACCAGATCATTGTACTCGACGACGGTCACGTAGTGGGCACCGGCACGCACGAGGAGCTACTGCGCAGCTGCCCGGCGTACCTGGAAATCGCACAGTCGCAGCTTTCCGCCGAGGAACTGGGGCTTACCCAAGAAGAAATTGCAGCCGTTACGGAAGGAGGCGAGCGCTAATGGCAGACGAGACCAAGACCCAAATTCCCAAGCCCACCCGTCAGCGTGGACCCATGGGCCGCATGGGCGGCATGCGTCGCGGCGAAAAGGCCAAGGACTTTAAAGGCACCATGAGGCAGCTGCTCGGCTATATCGGCCAGCACAAGATTGCCGTGTTTGCCGCCGTCGCCTTTGCCGTGTGCTCGGTCATCTTTAACATTGTAGGGCCCAAGGTGCTCGGCCAGGTTACGACTAAGCTGTTTGAGGGCCTGGTTGCCAAGGTCAACGGCACCGGCGATGTCGACTTTAACTGGATCGCCAAGACGCTCGGCTTTTTGCTCTGCCTGTATCTGGCAAGCTCTGCCTGCAGCCTCATCCAGGGCTGGCTCATGACCGGCGTCACGCAAAAGATTTGCTACCGCATGCGCAAGGAGATCGCCGCCAAGATCGCCGTCGTGCCGATGAGCTACTTCAACGGCCACAGCAAGGGCGACGTGCTCAGCCGCATCACCAACGACGTCGATACGCTGGGGCAATCGCTCAACCAGAGCGTGACGCAGCTTATTACGTCCGTCACGCAGATCATCGGCGTGCTCGTCATGATGCTGTCGATCAGCCTGCCGCTCACGGGTGTCACCGTGCTCACGCTGCCGGCCGCCGCAATCATCCTGATGGTGATGGTCCACTTCTCGCAGCCGTACTTCCGCGAGCAACAGCAGGTCCTGGGCACCGTCAATGGCATTATCGAGGAGGACTTTGCCGGTCAGAACGTTATCCAGGTGTTCGACCGCGCCGAGGCGTCCATCGAGGAATTCGATCGTCAAAACGACCGCCTGTTTATTAGCGGCTGGCGCTCGCAGTTCCTCTCGGGCCTGATGATGCCGCTCATGAGCCTGGTGGGCAACATGGGCTACGTGGGCGTCGTCGTGGTGGGCGCGCAGCTGGCGCTGACCGGCAACGCCACGCCCGGCGACATTCAGAGTTTTATCCAGTACGTGCGCAACTTTACGCAGCCCGTGCAGCAGCTGGGCAACGTGAGCAACACGATGCAGTCGATGGCAGCTGCCACCGAGCGTGTGTTTGAGTTCCTGGCCGCGCCCGAGGAGGAGCAGAAGGCCGACGCGCAGATTCCCGAGAAGCGCCCCGGCCACGTGGAGTTTGACCGTGTCAAGTTTGGCTACACGCCCGACAAGACCATCATCCACGACTTTAGCTGCGAGGCGCAGCCCGGCCAGACCATCGCCATCGTCGGCCCCACCGGCGCCGGCAAGACCACGCTCATCAAGCTGCTGCAGCGCTTTTACGACGTGGACGGCGGTTCGCTGCGCGTCGAGGGCGTCGACGTGCGCGACTGGGACCGCGCGGCGCTGCGCGGCGAGTTTGCCATGGTGCTGCAGGACACCTGGCTGTTTAACGGCACCATCCGCGAGAACATCCGCTACGGACGCCCCGATGCAAGCGATGCCGAGGTCGAAGCCGCTGCACGCGCCGCACGCTGCGACCACTTTATCCATACGCTCGCCGGCGGCTACGACTTTATGATCAACGAGGAGGGCACTAACCTGTCGCAGGGTCAGCGCCAGCTCGTGACCATCGCCCGTGCCATTTTGGCCGACCGTCCGGCGCTGATTTTGGACGAGGCGACCTCCAACGTTGACACTCGTACCGAGGAGCTTATTCAGCGTGCCATGGATGCGCTGATGCAAGGCCGCACCAGCTTTGTTATCGCACATCGCCTGTCCACGATTCGCAACGCCGACGTGATCTTGGTGATCCGCGACGGCGACATCGTCGAGAAGGGCACACACGACGAGTTGCTCGCCCAGGGCGGCTTCTACGCCGACCTGTACAACTCGCAGTTCGACGAGGCGGCGTAGATACGGCCGCAGAGAACGAATAACGCCCGAGAACGGGGGCGCAGGGCAACCTGCGCCCCCGTTTTTGTTTTGCAGCCCTCGAAGCGCCTTCCCTGAGACCTCATTGACGGCCCCTCCCGAACCTTGTGGGCAAAAAAGGGCAAATATGAGTACTGTTACCTTTTTAGTAACAGCCAAAACCGCCTCAAACGACCTCTTTGCGGCCTCTATTCGCCTTCAAATTAATCAAAACGCCCGTTAGCAGGCTTCTGCCTGCCAACGTTAATGAGCATATTTATCACTTTGTCTATTATCTCGCTAGACGGATATGTTACTAGGTTAGCAACAGTACTCATATTTGGCATTTTTTGCCCACAGGGTGTTTCCCGGGGAACCGACAACAGCCTTAGGGCCCCACGCGGCGCCACTCGCTCCCGGCATCCGCCGACGTCTCCCCAGATAAAGCCTGCCAAAATAAACCTGTCCCTTTTTGGCAGGTTTCGGGGTGACAAGGGCTTGCACTTTAGCGTGCGACAGCGGATAATTCCGGACACTCGACAATACGCTTATTGCTCTTTCTATAGATTGAGGAGGCCCCTATGGCCATGGAATTCAAACGCAAGTTGCCAATCCCCATGGAGATCCGCGAGGAAATGCCGCTTTCTGCCGAGCTTACCGCCAAAAAGCAGGCATTTGACGCCGAGGTCGCCAAAGTCTTTACCGGCGAGGACGCACGCAAGGTGCTCATCATCGGCCCGTGCTCTGCCGACCGCGAGGATTCGGTACTTGAGTACATGAACCGACTGGCCAAGACCGCCGAGGAGGTCAAGGACAAGCTCATCATCATTCCGCGCGTCTACACCAATAAGCCGCGCACCAAGGGCACCGGCTACAAGGGCCTTCTGCACAACCCCAACCCCGAGGCTCCCGACGACCTGCTCGAGGGCGTCAAGGCCATCCGCCATATGCACCTGCGTGTTATTGAGGAAACGGGCTTCTTCACCGCCGACGAGATGCTCTATCCGTCCAACTACCAGTACCTCGTTGACCTGCTGAGCTATGTTGCCGTGGGCGCACGCTCGGTCGAGAACCAGGAGCATCGTCTGGTGTCGAGCGGCATTTCGGTACCCGTCGGCATGAAGAATCCCACTGCTGGCTCTACCACCGTTATGCTCAACTCCATTTACGCCGCGCAGGCGCACCAGAGCTTCATCTTCCGCAACTGGGAGGTCGAGTGCGACGGCAATCCGCTCGCGCACGCCGTTATGCGTGGCTACATCGGTCTCGACGGTCGTACCTACCCCAACTACCACTACGAGCACCTGGAGCGCCTGGCCGAGCGCTACACCGAGCACGCCGGCTATGCCAATCCGGCAGCGGTCATCGACTGCAACCACGACAACTCGGGTAAGCGCCCGCTGGAGCAGTATCGCATTTGCAAGGAGGTGCTCGACAGCTGCCGCCGCAACGAGTCCATCTCTAAGCTGGTCAAGGGCTTTATGATCGAGTCCTACCTGGAAGACGGCAACCAGCCGGTCGACGGCGGCGTCTTTGGCAAGTCGATCACCGACCCGTGTCTGGGCTGGGAAAAGACCGACTACCTCATCCACGAGATCGCGGAACGTATTTAGTTACGCGGTTTTACCAAACCGCGTAACGGCTCGACGCTGCAAGCGCCCCTAGGCGGCAATCTGACGTTCAATCGTCGGTCGCGTACCGAAGTACGCTTCCCTCCTCTTTCACGTCACCTTGCTCGCTTAGGGGCGCTTTCGCTGACTTATGCTCAACCTGCGATTGCTTTGCTTTAGGTCACCTATTCGCTGTAGCGGGTGGCGATGGTGGCTCGTACCATGCCGGTGCTCATGAGGTAGGTCACCAGGAAGTAGCCGCCGTAGGCTGCCAGGAAGATCGCGCAGGTGAGACCCACCGTGCCGCCGATGCTCATGTCGCCAAACGTACTCACCAGCTCGATAATCACCTTAAGTGCCACAAAGGAGTGCGCCAGGCCCACTGCCAGCGGGAACAGGAAGAACACCGCCTGCTGCGCCATCACCGAATGACGGATCTGGCGGTCATCGCAGCCAATCTGCGCCAGCACACGATAGCTGCGGCTGCCGTCGGCCACATTGGAGAGCTGCTGGATCGACAGTATCGCCGCGCACGCAACGACCAGTACAAAGCCAATGTAGATGGCCAGATAGCTAATCATGCCGTTCATTTGCGCTGCTTGCGTGTACATCTCGGAGCGTGTGATGAAGATTCCCCATGACCCTGGCTCCTTGCCGTCAACGAGCAGATTGTCGAGCAAAGTGTATTTAATGCTCTCGTCTGCCTCGGTCGTATCCATCCCCTGTTTGTAATTAACGAGCAGGCTACTGGAATACGGCTGCAGATTAAGTTGGGACAACAGCTCGTCGGCAACGACGACGGTACCCGGGTTACTGCCCATCGCCGAGTTGGCGATGGCCGCCGTGTCCTTGTCCGACTTATCGGTTGCGGGCTTGAGCTCATGCCCGCCCAAGGTGAGGGTATGGCCGCCGGCCATGTACTTGGTGTACAGGTCGCCCAGCTCACCGCCCATATCACACGTAAGCAGGTACTGGTCGCGGCCAATGCTCACCGGCTCCTCGCCCATCATCTGGCGCAGTTTGTTGTACTGGCTCGCCGGCGTCACAAACAGACCCATCGTATCGGCATTGCTACCCCCGAGCGCCTTGGGGAGCTTTTCGCCCATGGTCTTGCACATCTCACCCGCAGACACCGAAGGATTCGAACCGCCAAACGGGTAACTCAGATACGAATCGATCTGAACATGCTCACCGGCAACATCGGCGATATTGACCTTCTTGCCGGTCTCGTCGTTGTTGTCCGCCGACTTGCCCTTGCCGTGCCATGCGGAGTACAAATCGACCGTTGTATCGGCTAGCACCATGCGGTCGGCTTCAGACGGATTGACATATTCTTTGTAGTAGTCGAGCGTATCGGGCGTGTAATAGACATACGTCTGCGACATATCGGCCGGCGTATAGCGCTCCAGGTTTTCGTTCATCACATTGGCAATCGACATACCGCACGTCACCGAGGTGATGGCCAAAAACAGGAGCATCGCGATGACGCCCATCGAAAAGCACACCGTGTTGACCTTGGCCGCAAGCTGGCGCACGGTAAACATGTTGAGGCCGCGCCAATACACGCCGCGCAGGCTCTGCAGCAGCTTGATGAGCATGCCCGAGAGTCCCCAGAACAGGGCAAAGGTGCCCACGGTAACCATAGCGGTCGTAATACCAAACTGGTTCATGGCCTCTTGCAGCTTGCTGTCCGTCGCGGTTAGCGGGAACCCATCACGTAGCAGACGGTAATAGGCCACGCCCACAAGCACCGCACCCACGGCAAAGATGGCAATCGCGATCCAGGGGTTGCGTGTCTTGATGCTCTCGTTGCGACGCTCGGCACCCATAAGCTCGATGAGTTTGGTACGACGCACGGCGCGGAGGTTCAGCAGTAGCGTGAGCACAAACATCACGAGCATGCAGACAAGGGTCAGGTTGAACGCATGCACCGAGAAAAAGAAGTGGAAATTGGCGATCTGTGTCTTAAAGAGCGAGGCCGTAAAGAACGTCATGAGCTGGGAGAGTCCCACACCCAGCACAATGCCGGCGGCAAAGGCCACGACCGATACTATCACGGTCTCGAGCGCCATGATCGTGGCGACGCGCCCGCGCCCCATGCCGAGCACCTGGTACAGGCCAAACTCCTTCTTGCGGCGTTTCATGATGAAGTTATTGGCATACACCATCAAAAAGGCCATGACACCGGCCAAAAAGTACGTCAGGTCGCCGAGCATGCTGCCCATAACCTGCGCCAAGCCCTTTTCATCGATTCCGGCGATGTCGACCTGCATCGAGATGGTGTTGAAGGCATAGAAGACCGTGACGCCCAGGGTGAGCGTCAAAAGGTAGACGAGGTAGTCGCGGCCGGCGCGGCGGACGTTGCCCCAAGCGAGTTTACAGAGCATCGGAGCCCTCACCGCCCATCATGGCAACGACCTCCATAATGCGGTCGAAGAACTCTCGGCGGTCGGTGTCGCCGCGGCGCAGCTCGGTGAAGATCTTGCCGTCGCGGATAAACAGCACACGGCTCGTGTAGCTGGCGGCAAAGCTGTCGTGCGTGACCATGAGCACGGTGGCGCGCAGGCGGCGGTTAAGGGCATCCAGGCTCTCGAGCAGCAGACGGGCGCTCTTGGAATCGAGGGCGCCGGTGGGCTCGTCGGCCATGATCATGGTGGGGTCGGTGACGAGCGCGCGAGCTGCGGCAACGCGCTGCTGCTGGCCGCCGGACATCTGGTAGGGATACTTGTCGAGCACCTGACTGATGGACAGGCGCGCTGCCACATCCTGCACGCGGGTCGAGATCTCTGCCGAGTTTGTGCGGGCGATGGTGAGCGGCAGGGCGATGTTCTCGCGTGCCGTGAGCGTATCGAGCAGGTTGGAGTCCTGGAATATAAAGCCCAGCTCCTCGCGGCGGAACTGCGAAAGCTTAGCCTGCTTCATGCGTGTTACGTCCTGCCCGTTGATGCGGATCGTGCCACTTGTGGCGCTATCGATGGTCGACACGCAGTTGAGCAACGTCGACTTGCCCGAGCCCGAAGCGCCCATGATGCCCACAAATTCGCCGCGGTTGACGGTAAAGCTGACGTCGTTGAGCGCACGGGTCACGTTGCCCAGCGCTCCATATACCTTTTCGAGATGCGCGACCTCCAGTACCGGGGTCGCCATGTGCGTGGTTTGCATACCGAGTCCTTTCTTGCAATTAGTCTACGGCATCTATAGTCGCAAGAAGACGAGTCGGCTACCATCGATATGGCTTACGCTTGCCTTACCGTTGTGTAAGGTAGGGGTAGCTAGCCTGCCACGTGATGATATTGAGAGAGGACTCCTGTTGAAGACTGTTCATGTTGCCGCTGGGATCATTCGCAAAGAAGGATCCGATGAGCTGCTTGCCGTGCAGCGCGGCTACGGCGACATGCAGGGACTGTGGGAATTCCCGGGCGGCAAGCTCATGCGCGGCGAGACACCCGAAGACGCCGTGCGCCGCGAGCTCATGGAAGAGCTGCAGGTAAAAGTTACCAACCTGCGCGATTTCTATACCGTTGAGTATGACTACCCCGATTTTCATCTCTCCATGGAGTGCTACTACTGCTCGCTCGCCGATGAATCCGATGAGCCTCAGAAACATGACCGACAGCTCGATATCCGCTGGATTCCGCGCGCCTCGCTTGCCACGGTGGAATGGATGCCCGCCGACAAGGGGCTTATCGATGCCCTGATTGAGCTGAAGGAAGACCGACTCGAGACAAGCTCCGCCGATGACGCCGTGCCCAACACAGCCGACAAACCCGCCACCAAACCCAAGCGCGCACCTAAGCGCCGCAGCAAGAAGCGTCCCAAGCCCGGTCTGCTCGACGGCATCGATACCTCGGACCTCTCCGCTGACGAGCGCGAACTGGTCCGCCGTCGCGCCGCCATCAAAAAGTCCATGAAGGGCAACAAGCGCGCCAATACCAAGCCAGAGCTGCTCGTTCGCCAGCGCCTGCGCGCAGCGGGCCTCACCGGCTATCGCCTGGAATGGAAGGTTCCCGGCAAGCCCGACATCGCCTTTCCTGGGCGCAAGATTGCCATCTTCGTCAACGGCTGCTTTTGGCACCGCTGTCCCAAGTGCAACCCTAGCCAGCCCAAGCGCAACGTTGAGTTTTGGGAAGCATAATTCCGTCGCAACGTCGAGCGCGATCGCGCCGCCGTGGCAGCGCTCACTCAAATGGGCTGGACGCCCATAACCATCTGGGAATGCGAGCTCAAAAAAGACCGCATCGACACCACGATGGAAAAGGTCATCGAGCAGGTGCGCGCCGCAGAGCCGCAGCGCTAACAGCGAGCATTCACACGCTCCGCACGTCCGCGCCACATCCACGTCACAAACCTTAGAAAGCCCTTAAGCTCAAAACCTTTCAAGAGTGTTACTCGATGGCTTTGACCTGCGGTTTCATGGTTACATTAAACCTGATTAAGCCTTTCTTTAGCGCTTCTTTGCAACAGCCGCGGCATAATACTGCCAACGCACGGGACCTAGCAGCACACCCCGTGCGCAACCTTTTGGTGGACATCGAGGAGGCCGCATAAGCATGCATTCTTCCAATGACGCAGCACAGCAGCCATCCCTAAAACATGCAAACCTTTTCTCCTTCCCCCCGACACAGAGAGACGGCCTCCTCGACTCCCCCACCACAAAAACCAACCGGTCAACCAATCAGAGCCTCAACTTGCGAGCATCCTTCGAAAAGCTCCAAGCATCCCTAGACAAGGCGTTCCCCGAACAGGCAAGAGCAATCTAAGCCCATCGCGCTTTATACTGATGCCATGCGAAACATGGATCACATAGAATTGCACCGCGGAGGACGCGAGGAAGCGTTTCCCGAGACCGCCGAAGACTGGCCCTATATTGCCGAACGCGCAGAATTCGCTCGCTATCCGGGCAATTCCGTCCCCTGGCACTGGCATTCCGAAGTTGAGCTTTTCTACATGGAGCAGGGAGCGATTGACTATCGAACGCGCGCGGCTCATGAGCACGTACGCTTTGAGGAAGGGTCCGCCGGCTTTATCAACGGCGGCGTTTTGCACAGCACGCTGCAATCACCCAATTCGGCACCGGCCATTCAAATGTTGCATATCTTTCAGCCGTCGATGCTCGGCGATCCCGCGGGACGCCTTCAAAAGCGCTATATCAATCCCTTGCTGCAATGTCGAGGCGTCGATGTGCTCAAATGGTCGCCCACCAACCCCGACGATATGCCCTTTATCGATTTGCTAAAGAGTTCCTTTAACCACGACCTTCAACGGCCGCAGAACGAGATGGCGCTTCGGAATAGCTTGTCAGAGCTCTGGATTCAGATTTACGCCAAGGCCGAACCGCTCTTTTCCTCCGACAACGCCTCTTGGATGACCAGCCGCGACGTACAGTTCAAGGCAATCCTGGACTTTATCCGCGCAAACTATGCAGCCGCTGTAGATGTGCCCCAGATAGCATCTGCAGCCGGCGTAAGCGAAAGAGAGTGTTACCGCATTATCGAAGCTTGCGCAGGAACGACCCCGGCGGCATATCTGCGCGCATACCGCGTAAACCGTGCTTGCGAACTTTTGGCACACACCACGCGAACGGTCCAGACAGTCGCGCGCCAATGCGGCTTTGCGACAGCAAGCCATCTTGGCCAGGTATTTAAAGAACAAATGGGGTGCACTCCTTCGAGCTATCGAGCAGCGAGGCAGAATCTCGATAGCACCAGGCAGAAATCCCGCTAGCCCTTCTTCTGTCACTGCATCAAACTTGCAGGCAAACAACAGATAGGAGCAACCATATGAAGCACTTTGACCATATCGTGTTTGATGTTGATGGAACATTGGCAGATACAGAAGAAAGCGTTCTGTCATCGCTTGCCCAGATTGTCCAAGAAAAGACCGGCAAAACGCTCCCACGAAACGAGCTTGAATTTGCCCTCGGCATACCCGGCAAGAATGCCCTTGAGAAACTTGGAATCTACTCGCAAGCAACGTTGGATCGCTGGTGCCAAGTTGCCGCCAGCTTTAAAAGCACCATCAGCGTGTTTCCAGGTTTGCTTGAAGTCATCGCAAAACTCGCCGATAGCGGTTGCAATCTTGGCATTGTCTCCTCACGTGCGCGCGACGAATACGCAGAGGAAATAGCACCTCTTGGCTTCGATACGTATTTTGAGCACATCATCCTTGTCGAAGACACAACCGAACACAAACCCGCACCCGCACCCATGCTCGAATATCTCCGACGTACGGGCGCAAACCCCAACAGCGTCATCTACGTTGGCGACACCGTCTACGACGAACAATGCGCAACTTCAGCAGGGGTCAGTTTTGCCCGAGCAGCATGGGGATCACACCAAGACATCCCAAACGCCACCTACAACCTCAAAACCCCCAAAGACCTACTAACCCTAACAACCAAGTAACCCACGCGCCCCACCCTATCAGCCCAACGCCACAAGGGCGACGACCTCGAGAAGGTCAACTTGGGAGGGACGAGGGCTTAGCTCCCCAATCTTTCCGCAGGGGGCAAAAAGCCTCGCCTTATTTTTCCGACACTAACGCCACAAGGGCGATTGAGCAGGACGGTTTGGGCGGGTCCCGTACTTAGTTTCCAAAATCATTCCGCAGCGCGAAGGCTTCTTATTATTTTTCCGCCCTAACGCCACAAGGGCGACGACCTCGAGTAGGTCAACCTGGGAGGGACGAGGGCTTAGCTCCCCAATCTTTCCGCAGGGGGCAAAAAGCCTCGCCGCACGAAGTGCGCAGCGAGGCTTTTTGCATGCCCGAGGACGATTGGGGAACTAAGCCCTCGTCCCTCCCCGGGATATGTAGCGAGTCGGAGTACCCTTGCTGTTACTCTGCTTTGCCCACAGAGTTGAGGTTGGTCATGCGGATCTTAACCAGCTCGGTGATCTCGCGCATGCCCTCCTTGGCCGGCTTCTTGGGGTCGAAGCAGGCAGGGTTCTCGGCCATGTATGCCATGAAGCCCTTGGTGTAGGCCTGACGCAGCTCGGTAGCGTAGTTGACCTTGCAGATGCCGTTCTTCACAGCCTCGGCAACCTGCTCATCGGGCACGCCAGAGGTGCCGTGCAGGACCAGCGGCACGTCGACGGCGTCGCGGATGGCCTTGACCACGGACTGCTCGATGTGCGGATCGCTCGTGTACACGCCGTGGCTGGTGCCAACGCCAATGGCCAGCGACGTGCAGCCAGTGCGCTCGACGAACTCCTTGGCCTCGGCGGGATCGGTGTAGGGGCTCTCGCCCTCAACCGCGGGACCGTCGTCCTCCTTGCCGCCAACCTTACCAAGCTCAGCCTCGACGGGCACGCCCATGGCGCGGCCAGCATCGGCGACGGACTTGGTCAGGGCGATGTTGTCCTCGAAGGACTCGTGCGAACCGTCGATCATGACAGAGGTGTAGCCAGTGCGGAAAGCCTGCATGCAGCGGTCATAGCCATCGCCGTGATCGAGGTGCAGAGCGACGGGCACGGAAGCGCGCTCGGCGGCAGCCTTGACCATGCCGTAGAAGTAGTCCAGACCAGCGGTCTTGATGGTGCCCGGGGTGGTCTGCATGATGACGGGGGACTTGGTCTCCTCGGCAGCGGCCAGAACGGCCATAACAAACTCGAGGTTCTCGACGTTGAACGCGCCGACGGCGTAGTGGCCGGCCTGAGCGTCCTTGAGCATCTTTTCGGTGGTAACAAGTGCCATGAGCGTTTGCTCCTCTCCCTCGCCCGCATCTGGACATCGGGCGTAGTTGTTCACAAGGTGTTTTACCTTGCGTTTTACTGCGTTCATTGTATGAAATTCAGCGGCTTTGCACGTGCGAGATATTGAGCCCATGCAGGTCAATACCGTCGTTTTTGAAAAGTAAACGGAAGGAATATGAGCCGAGTGGACATGTTCGATATTGAATTTTGGGCGTTCAGCGTCTTTCTTTTATAGAAAAGATAAGTAATCGAAAGGTGTTTTCTTACTCAAAAAGAAAATGAACGAAAATAGAGTCAACACAATTCCTGCAAATTTAGCCGAGAATGGAGCAAGCATGGCCCAAGCCACCAACCGTGCCTTTGCCGACGAACGCCGTACCGCCATTTTGGAAATGCTCGATCATAATGCCTCGGTGCAGGTAGCAGAAATCGCCCAGACCTTTGGCGTGTCCTCCGTCACCGCCCGCGCCGACCTGGACGCGCTCGCCGAAGCAGGCAAGCTGCGCCGCACGCACGGCGGTGCCGTCTCGCTCCACAAACGCCTGACCGTCTCCACGCAGGATCGCCGCATCAACGTCAACGTCGCCGCCAAGCAGGCCATCGCGCAAAGCGCCATCGAGCTCGTCAATGACGGCGACACGTTGCTCGTCGACTCGGGCACCACGGCGCTCGAGTTCGTCCGGCTCCTCGATCAACGCAACGGCATCACCGTCATCACGGCCGACATTACCATTGCCGATTACATCGACGAGAGCATGCCCTCGGTCGATGTCGTCATGCTGGGCGGGGCGTTGCGCAAAGGCCATCGTTATTTGTACGGACCGCTCACTATGCAGGCGCTCCAAATGGTCCATGCCGATCTGGCCGTCATGTGCCCCGGCGCCTTTGTCTCCAGCTGCGGCTTTACGACCGACTTTCCCCAGATGGCCGAGACCAAAACGGCTATGATCGCCGCGGCCCATCAAAGCGTCGCCCTCATGGACGCCAGCAAGGTTAACGGACGCGGCATGTACCGCTTTGCCGAGCTGACCGATGTCGACACCATCGTGATGGACCGTGACCCCGATCATGCCGTCGCCACCTCAATCGCCAAGGCCACCGACAGCGCACGTCCAGCCCTCATCATCGCCGGCGCTTAAACAAAAACCACCACAAAGGTGCCTGCCCCCTTTGTGGTGGTTGTGATAGTTGAGCGCCAAAAGTGAACGTGTCGCTACTTGGAGAGCTCGTCGGCGAGGGCCTCGATCTGGGCGCGCGAGGCGTCGTTGAGCGAGCCCAGCACAGTCACCTTGTTCTGCGTCAGGGTGATGTCCTTCATGCCCTCGAGCTCCTTGGTCATAACCTTGGCAGCTGCGGGCGCCCAGGAACCGGACTCGACAAGCGCCACGGTGCGGTTCTGGTAGGCATGCTCGGCGAGCGTGTGGATAAAGGTGCTCATGCACGGGAAGATCTCGCCCTGATAGGTAATGGAGGCGAGCACCAGACGGTCGTAGCGGAACGCATCCTCAACGGCCTCGGCCATGTCGTCGCGAGCCAGGTCAAAGACGGAGACCTTCTGGCCGCGAGCCTCAAGCGCAGATGCGAGCTCCTCGACGGCAGCCTTCAGATGCCCGTACACGCTCGCATAGGCAATCGTGATACCCTCGTCCTCGGGCTGATAGCTCGACCAGGTGTTATAGGTATCGAGGTAATAGCCCAGATTCTCGGTCAGTACGGGGCCGTGGAGCGGGCAGATGATCTGGATGTCCAGGTCGGCGGCCTTCTTGAGCACGGCCTGCACGAACTTGCCGAACTTACCGACGATGCCAAAGTAGTAGCGGCGAGCCTCGCAAGCCCAGCCCTCGGGATCCTCGATGTCGTTGGCGCCAAACTTGCCAAAGCCGTCGGCACTAAAGAGCACCTTGTCGGTGGACTCGTAGGAGAAGATCACCTCAGGCCAGTGAACGTTGGGGGCGCCGATAAAGGTCAGGCTGTGGCCACCCAGGTCGAGCACGTCGCCCTCTTTGACGACCATCTTGCGCTCGGGGTAGTCGGTGCCAAAGTAGTTGACCATCATGCGGAAGGCGCCCATGCTAGCCACAATCTGGGCCTGGGGGTAGCGCTCCATAAAGGCGGCGATGCCGGCGGAGTGATCGGGCTCCATGTGATGGACGACCAGGTAGTCGGGCGTACGGCCGTCAAGCGCGGCCTCGAGGTTGCCGAGCCATTCGTCGACAAAGCCGGCGTCGACCGAATCGGCGACAGCGATTTTATCGCCCAAGATAACGTAGCTGTTGTATGCCATACCGTTCTCGGACACGTCGTACTGGCCCTCGAACAGGTCAATGTCGTGATCGTCGACACCGATGTAGCGGATATCCTTGGTGATCTCCATCAGGCAAAGCCTCCTAGATAGACAAAAGAACCCGTCTATCATAACACTCGCCTTCATAGCCACGGCTATCCGTCAGCATCCTTACCGATTGTAATTGAGGCGGAATATACTGCCGTTGACCTGCACAAACTATGCGCGCAGCATCGCTGTGCTATGTCGAATGATGAGCTGGCCGGGAATACGAATGGCAACGGTTTTGCCCGCCGTACCCGCCTCGGGAACCGCATGCTCGAATACCTCGCGTCCGCGCTGATGTAGATCGAATCGCACGGTCGTGAGCTCGTTGTGTGCCACAAAATCATCGAGTGAATCGTCGACGCCCACCACGCTCACGTCCTCGGGCACGCGCAGGCCGCTATCACGCAGCGCGGCAATCGCGCCATTTGCCATCTGATCGTTTGCCGCGTAAATCGCCGTCATACTGCGGTCATGCTCGGCCAGGTACCTGCCGGCTTCGTAACCGCTGTTGGCAGACCAGTCGCCCTCGAGCGGCTCAGCCGGCTCGATGTGTTTACGCTCGAGTGCATCCTGCCAACCGGCGCGACGAAATTGCTCGTCGACCGAGAACGACGGGCCGCCAATATAGCGAATTTGCTCGTGACCCAGCTCAAACAGGTGATCCATAAGCAAGAGCGAGCAGCCGTAATGATCGGAGTCGACCGTGGTCACCCGCGGGTGCGCGTACATGGTAACGATGACCGTGCCAATGCCCGGCAGTGGATCAAACGTCTCAAAATCGGGCGCCATGCGGCTCATGCCGATGATGATGCCGTCCACGGGCAGCGCTGCCATACGACGCGTTGCCTCGGCAAGCGAAAACTCCTCGGTCTTGGACATCTCGACCAGCGTGATAGCACAACCGCGCTCGCGGGCCGCACTGGCAATGCCGTCGATCATCGTCAGGTTACCGAACTTGGTGACGTCGTTAACGCACAGCCCGACCGAATGGTAGCGGCCGTCGCGCAGCGAGCGACCGGCATAGCTCGGACGGAAACCGAGCTCCTGCATGGCTGCCTGCACGCGCTGACGCGTCTGCTCATTCACATTGGGCAATCCGTTGGCAACGCGCGAAACCGTCTGCTGCGAAACACCGGCAGCGCGGGCAACGTCGGCCATGGAGACCGGACGCGTACCTGTATCGTTGGACGGGCACCTTGCCACAGGATCACCTTCACCCTTGCGAGATCTGAATAGTGTGAATGCCGGCCCGGGCAGGAGTTTAGCCCGCGCCGAGGCCCGCTATCGTCGGACGCATGTTAACGTACTCTACTTTTTCAATCCGCATCTCTTCTGCTTTATAAGTCCATACGGCAATACCGTTCACGGCTGAATTTCTACCGATTACCAGATTCTCAAAAAGTGACAAGAGTTGTGTTATGAGTACGTTAACATAGCCCGTAACGTGCGGCATCGTGAACACTTGGTTCATGCCGCTTCAAGTTGTTAACGTACTCATAACGGCGCAAAACTTACCCGTACGCGCCAAGGAAAGGACTCCGATGACCACCCCCGACGAAAAGACACTCGCCACGCTCACCAAGCTGTTTGAGGAGGAGTTTGGGCCCATCGGCGATCGCCAGGTGCTCTATGTGCACGCGCCCGGCCGTTCCGAAATCAGCGGCAACCACACCGACCACGAGGGCGGCCACGTCATCGCCGGCTCGCTCGATGTCGCCGTTGACGGCATTGCCGTAGCGACCGACACCAACAAGATTCGCGTCGCCGACGAGGGCTATCCCACGTTTGAGATCACGCTCGACACGCTGGGTATTCAAGAGTCCGAGAAGGGCACGTCTGCGAGCCTCGTCCGCGGCATGGCCCACGAAATCGCTGCTCTGGGCGTTGAGCCCCAGGGCTTCGACTTCGCCTTCACCTGCTCTGTCCCCTCGGGCGGCGGCCTTTCGAGCTCTGCTGCTGTCGAGGCGGCATACGGTCGCGCCATGGAGACGCTCTGGGGCGCACCCGCCATCGAGCCCGTCGCGCTCGCCCAGATGAGCCAGCGCACCGAGAACAACTACTATGGCAAGCCCTGCGGTCTGATGGACCAGGCCGCTGTGTGCCTGGGCGGCCTTTCCTACATGGACTTTGAGGACCAGGCTCAGCCTAAAACCCAGAAGCTCGAACTCAACTTTGAGGATCACGGCTATGCGCTCGTGCTCGTTAAGGTTGGTGCCGACCACGTGGCCGCCACCGACGATTACGCTGCCGTTCCGCGCGAGATGCAAGACGTCGCCGCCGAGTTTGGCAAGGCACGCCTGTGCGAGGTCGATGTTGCCGATTTTGACGCCAAGCTCCCCGAGCTGCGCGCCAAGCTGGGCGACCGTGCCTGCCTGCGCGCCGTTCACTACTGGTACGAGAACGGTCTGGTCGACAAGCGCTGGGCAGCTCTGAACGCCGGCGACATTGACCAGTTCCTAGTCCTGACGCGCGAGTCCGGCGCCAGCTCTGCCATGTACCTACAGAATGTCGTTGCCAAGCTGGGCTCCGAGCAGCCCTCGATGTATGCCCTGGCACTGGCCGAGCACGTACTCGACGGCCGTGGCGCCGTCCGTATCCACGGTGGCGGCTTTGGTGGCACCATCCAGGCCTTCGTGCCGCTCGACCTGGTCGACACCTTTATCACCAAGATGAACGGCTGGCTGGGCGAGGGCTCTGCCCGCCACTACGCAATTTCTGACAAGGGGGCTTACGCGGCATGGCTGTAATGACTGACGTGCGCGAGGCCGCGCAGAACCTGATCGAGTACGCTATCCACCGATCGATGATCGGCCAGGACGATCGCATCTGGGCGTATAACACCATTCTCGAGTGCATCGGTGCTACGGGCCCGGCGCTCGACATGGCCTGGGCGCTCCAGGTCGAGAAACTCTCGCTCTTGCACCCCGACACCCTGCCCAACTTTGACCTTGAAGGCACGCTTGCCGCGCTTTCCGAGGCCGCCGTTGCCAACGGTGCTGCCGAGGATACGGCATCGGGCCGCGATCGCATCGCCATGCGCATCATGGGTGTGCTGATGCCGAGGCCTTCGGTTGTAAACGAGGAATTCAACGGCCGTATGGGCGTCAACGAGCCCCGCGCCGCGACCGACTGGTTCTACGGTCTGTGCTGCGACGCCGGCTACGTGCGTCGTGCCGCCATCGCGCGCAATATCAAATGGAGCACCCCCACCAACTGGGGCGACCTGGAGATCACAATCAACCTGTCAAAGCCCGAAAAGGATCCGCGCGACATTGCCGCGGCCGGCGCCGCAAAGAACACGGGCGAGAAGTATCCCGCCTGTCAGCTCTGCATTGAAAACGAGGGCTACCCCGGACGCTCCGCCGCAGCCGACGGTGGCGCTCACCCCGCCCGCCAGAATCTGCGCGTTATCCCCATTAAGCTCGACGGCGAGCGCTGGGGCTTCCAATACAGCCCGTACGCGTACTTTAACGAGCACTGCATTGCCATGAGCTCCGAGCATCGTCCGATGCACGTCGACCGCAAGGGGCTGACCTGCCTGCTCGACTTTGTCGACCTGTTCCCGCACTACTTTATTGGCTCCAACGCCGACCTGCCCATCGTGGGCGGCTCGATTCTGTCGCACGACCACTTCCAGGGCGGCGCGCACGAGTTCCCCATGATGCACGCCGCCGAGGTCTCGCAGTTTAGCATGCCCGGCTTTGACCAGGTCAGCGGTACCGTGTTGCAGTGGCCGCTTTCGGTGCTGCGACTGCGCTCGCACGACCGCGCCCAGCTGCTCGACGCCACCGAGAAGATTATCCTCGCCTGGCGCGAGTGGACCGATGAGTCGGTTGGCATCGTCGCGCACACAGCCGACGGCGTGGCCCACAACACCGTGACGCCCGTCATTCGCCGCGTGGACTCCCGCGGCAACGCCGGCGGCGAGATTTACGAGGCCTACCTGGCGCTTCGCTGCAATATCACGACCGACGAGCACCCGCTAGGCGTTTTCCACCCACATGCCGAGTACCACCACATTAAGAAGGAGAACATCGGCCTGATCGAAGTCATGGGCCTTGCCATTCTGCCGCCGCGCCTGGTTCCCGAGCTTGGCGCTGTCCGTGAGCATCTGCTGGCAGCCAAGGTCGATGCCAGCTACGACCTTGCCGGTGCGCTCGAGGGCGATGATCTTTGCCGCAGCCACGCCGCATGGGCTGAGGACGTCTTTGCCCGCCGCGCCGACGAGCTTACGGCCGACAACGCCATCGATATCCTGCACGAGGAGGTCGGCGTGGTGTTTGGCCACGTGCTCGACAACGCCGGCGTCTTTAAGTGGGACGAGGCAGGACGTGCCGCCCAGCAGCGCTTTATCGACTCGCTGTAGAGCACAGACCCGGACGCTCAACGGCAGCCCCCACGACATAGCCACCTACACGACAACGGCGCCCGCCGGCAACATCGCCGGCGGGCGCCGTTTTCTGATGCAAGGGTAGCTAATTTGCACCAAAACAAGGAGTGTTCCAAACTGCCGGCAGAGAAGGAGCGCCCCAGGTGCCGACCTAAACCCCCACATTATTCGATGGAAAAACGTGGTTGCCTCACACATTATTCGATGGAAAAGCGTGGTTTACTCCCACATTTTTCGATGGAAAGACCGAAACGGTCTTATACTAACCATGATCGTTAGGAGGCAGTATGCAGCGACAGCTAATGGACGAACTCATCGCTTGGAAATCTAGGGCAAACCGCAAGCCCCTCCTGCTTAAGGGGGCCCGCCAGACGGGAAAAACCTGGCTTCTCAACGAATTCGCAGGCCAGCAGTATCAAAACGTCATCCGTTTTGACTTTATGCTCGAACCGGGCGCACGTTCGCTGTTCGACGGAAGCCTTGACCCCAAACGCATCATCTCCCAGATAGAGCTCCTGCGCGGCCAGACCATAACGCCGACAGACACGCTCATCATCTTCGACGAAATCCAAGAGGCACCGCGTGGCATCACCTCGCTCAAATACTTCAACGAGCTGGCGCCGGAATACCATATCATGGCAGCCGGCTCCTATATGGGGCTCGCGCTCCGACGCGAAAACGAGTCGTTCCCCGTCGGCAAGATCGACCAGCTTACCATGCGCCCCATGGGGTTTGTCGAGTTCGTTCGTGCCGTCGATGGCGATCCGCTCGCAGATGCCATCCTTGCCGCAGACATGGACCTGCTGGCGAATGTTTCCGAAAAGCTCGAGCGCCTGCTCAAGGAATACCTCGTTGTCGGTGGCATGCCAGAAGTTGTCTCCGCTTTCGCCGCCTCCCACGATTTCATCGAGGCCCGCAGGCTTCAGCAGCAAATCATCGAAGCTTATGAATCCGATTTTGGCAAGCATGCGCCAGCCCGCATCGTCGAGCGCATGAGGCTGGTTTGGAAATCCCTTCCCGCCCAGCTCGCAAAGGAAAACAAGAAGTTCGTCTACGGCGCGCTTCGTCCCGGGGCGCGCGCACGCGATTTTGAGGAAAGCCTCCAGTGGCTCATGGACTATGGAATCGTTCATAAGGTACCACGTGTTTCCGCCCTAAGAGCACCGCTCACAAGCTACGAGGATCTCTCGGGCTTCAAGCTGTTCTGCATCGACACCGGCATCCTCGGAGCACTCTCCGGCCTCACGCCAGCCATTGTTCTGAACGGGCCCGCTGTTTTTACGGAGTTCAAAGGCTCGCTGACCGAGCAATACGTCGCACAGGAGCTTTTGCTCCAAGGCAATACTCCCGCGTATTGGTCATCCTCCTCCGGCAATGCAGAGACTGACTTTGCCGTCGACCATGCGGGGACCGTGCTTCCGCTCGAGGTCAAGGCGGCAGAGAATCTCAAAGCAAAGAGCCTGAGGATTGCCTGCGAGAAGTTCAAGCTCGAGCGCTGCGTGAGAACATCGTTAGCGGCATATAGAGACGAAGGCACGCTCGTCAATATTCCGCTCTGGGAGATTGGGCAAATCGACAAGCTGGCATAGGCGCTGTGGAGGGGGTGCCCCGTAAGGAGTGTCCCAAACTGCCGGCAAAAAAGGAACGTCTCTATCTGCCGCATTCCCGAAGCAAGGCAACGCCGATGTTTTGGCAACGGCAGCGAGCGGGCCGCATTTGAGACAAGGTGACGTGAATCAGAACCACCCTTAAAAAGGGTGGTTTGCTCTTAGGGTATAACCCACGGGCCCCGGGCTCGCGTCTAAAGGCGCGGGCCCGGACTTCGTCCAGGCCTAGTGCATCTTGACCCGTGGCGCGCCGGTCGAACCGGCGGGATCACCCCCTCTTGAAGGGGTCCTCGTACTCCTTCACGCTCAGCTTGTCCAGCGCGATGTCGTGGGACTCCTGCTCCCTGATGTACTTGGCGATCGTCGCCTCGTTCAGGCCGACGGTGGACACGTAGTAGCCCTCCGCCCAGAACTTCCTGTTGCCGAACTTGTACTTGAGGTTGGCGTGCCTGTCGAATATCATCAGCGAGCTCTTCCCCTTCAGGTAGCCCATGACGCTCGCGACGCTGTACTTCGGCGGAATCGCCAGCAGCACGGGCACGTGGTCGGGCATCAGGTGCCCCTCGATTATCTCGATCCCCTTGTACTCGCACAGCTTCCTGAGGATCTCCCCTATGTCGCTCCTGATTTGGTTGTAGATCACTTTGCGCCTATACTTCGGCGTGAACACGATGTGGTACTTGCACATCCACTTCGTGTGGGAAAGGCTGTAGGCCTTCTGGGCCATGGCGACCACCCCTTCGACTCGAATTCCTGACGGCCTGAACAATCGTCAATATCGGTCGGAGGGGTGGCTTTGTAAAGCCGTTTGTCTCCACCCGCGTAGCGGGTGGTTTAAAGCTGGCCGCTGCGCGGCCAGCAGACTAAAGTCTTGAAACGAAAGGGCGCTGACCTTCTGGTCGCGCCCTTGAAGTTGAACGTCAGATTGTCCAAATGCGGCCCGCGCAGCGTCGAGCCGTTACGCGGTTTGGTAAAACCGCGTAACCCTAAAGCTCCGTTACTTCAACGTTGTTGTAGATCTCGTCCCAGCGGTCCATGACCAGGTGACCGGTCTTGGGATCCATAGCGTTGAGTTTGCCGCAGGTATTGGCGGTCTTGAGCACCGTGACGTCGTCGGCGCCAGCAGCAATGGCATGTGCAAAGCCGGCGATGGTCGAGTCGCCGGAACCCGTTGCGTTCACAGCCGCAATCGCGGGCGTCTTGGCGCGGAACGCGCGACCCTCATGGAAGCCAACCGAACCGGCAGCGCCCATCGAAACGACAACCCAGGGGATACCGGCAAAACGGTCATCGGCGGCGAGCGCCTCGCGCAGGGCATCGACATCATCGGTCGTAAAGGACGTACCCAGCAGGCCGTTAATCTCGGTCAGGTTGGGCTTTACGAGCTCAGGCTTAGCGTCGGACTCCAGCGCGGCCTCCAGCGATGCACCCGAGGTGTCGAGCAGCACCTTGGCGCCCGCCTCCTCGGCGATCTTGACGAGCTCGGCATAGTAGCCGGCATCGACGCCACGCGGCAGCGAGCCCGAAAGCGTCACGACGTCCGCCTTCGCTGCAAGCTCGGCAAACTTGGCCGTAAAGGCCTCGAGCTCGGCCGGGGCGATCTGCGGGCCGCTCTCCAGCAGCTCGGTCTGATTGCCCTCATGCAGGATATTCAGGCAGATGCGCGTCTCACCAGCAATAGGCACAAAGTCGTTCTTGACGCCGTCGGCATCCATAAGCTCGGCCATATAGGCACCCATGTGGCCGCCGAGCAGGCCGGTCGCGAGCACGTCGTCACCCAGCTGCAGCAGCACGCGACTCACGTTGAGGCCCTTGCCGCCAGCGGTCTTTTCGGGTGTCACACGGTTAACATCGTCGATGATCAGCTTGTCGAGCTGATAGCGCGTATCGATCGACGGGTTCATGGTAACGGTCAGAATCATGTTGAACTCCTGTTCCGGGGCGGCATAACCCGCCCCAAACATACGATAACTCGTTAAAGGATCTCGATCTCAAAGCCGCGGGTGACGGTCTCTCCCGGCTTGGCCACCAGGCAGCCGCGCTTGTGCTCCAGAATATCGTCCTCGTCGGAGCAGGTGGACAGGCCGCCCCACGGTTCCACGGCCACAAAGTCGCCCTCGGGCTTGCTCCACACAATCAGGTACGGCATATCGGGGAACGTCAGGCGCACGCCCTTGTCCTCGGTTTTCTTGGTCAACGTAACCACGCGGCTCTCGAGCACGTCAAAGATGGTCTCCGCGAAGTCAAAGAGTTCGTGGGTCAGCGGCAGGTCATGGCCAACCATCGGGTTCTTGCTGCGATGCTCAACATCAATCAGGCCCGTCGAGGGAACGGCAGTACAGAGCTCGGCGGCCTCGCGCTGCTCAAAACGGAGCTCGTAGTCGTCATAGGACTCGCCCTCGTCAAGCGGGCACTTAAAGCCAGGGTGACCGCCCACAAAGAACGGCATGTCCTCGGTGCCCTCATTGGTCACCTCGTACGACACGGCCACCTTCTCCGCATCGATCGTGTAACGAGCAACGATCTTAAACGGATACGGGTACTGCTCGAGCAACTCGGCATGGTCGGCAGAGCTTAAGCTCAGCACAACCATGTTGTCGCTCTGCTCCTCGAGCTTCCACTCCTGCTTGCGAGCAAAGCCGTGGCGGGCGAGCTTGACCTCGCGGCCGCCCATGGTCATTGCGCGACCGTCACGAAGGCCGCCGCAGATCGGGAAACAAATGGGTGCCTGGCCCGACCACACCGCCGGGTCGCCCTGCCACAGGTACTCACGGCCGTTGGCCGTAATAGAAGTGAACGACCCGCCCGCCGTGCTCAGTGCCACGCGGATAGAACCGTTATCAAGAACAAACTCCATAGGAGCCTTCCCTTTCTTACGACAGCCCGCCAAGTCAATAGGGCTGATAGAAAACCGGCCCGCGCCCCCTCACAGAAACGCGAGCCGTCAACGGACTAGTTAATTACGCCGGATACCCGCTAATCATGGTACTCGCCGCGGTCCCACTTCTCGAGGAACTCGTCAAAGAAGTGCGGGTCGGCCTGAGCCTCGGCGTCAGCCTTGTTGCAGGCATCGATCTTGGCAATCAGGGCATCGTGCTCGGGAGTCTTCTCGTAGGGCTCCTCCAGGAAGGCAAGCATGATGTCGGCCATCAGGAACTCGCCGGTGATCTTGCCGCCAAAGCCCACGATGTTGGCGTTGAGCTCGCGACGGGCATACAGGGCAGAGGTCATGTCGCGGACCAGAGCGCAGCGAGCGCCGGGAACCTTGTTGACGGCGTTGGTGATGCCGATGCCGGTGCCGCACAGGGCCACGCCAAAGTCGGCCTTGCCGCTGGCAACAGCCTCACCCACGGCCTTACCGTAGATGGGATAGTGCGTACGGGTGTGGCTGTAGGTGCCGCAGTCGAGCACCTTGTAGCCAGCCTGCTCCAGGCGGTCGGCCAGATAGATCTTCTCGTCCGTAACGATATGGTCGCAACCGATTGCGATGGTCTTCTTCATCAGAACGTCCTTTCGTCTGAATTCACAAGTTGAGGTAGAAGTTCGAGTTCTCGGTGGCTCTCGTTAGGCCATCTTGTTGAGCATGTCGACACGGATCTGGTGACGGCCGCCGGCGTACTGGGCGCGCAGGAACTCGCGGGCGATCTTCTTGGCGACCTCGGTGCCCACAACGCCCGGGCCCATGGTGACCATGCGCGAGCCGTTGTGCTCGCGGGTCATGTAAGCGGAACGCTCGTCGGAAATGTTGGCGACGACCATGCCCTTAATCTTGACGGCGGCCATATAGGAGCCGACGCCGTACTTATCGAATGCGAAGCCCTGGGAATCCTTGTGCTCCAGCAGGTCCTTGGCAACGGCGGTCGCGGAATCGACAAAGTCCGCGGCAGGGGTCTCAGAATAGTCGACGACCTCGTGACCGTCGGCGATGAGCATCTCCTTGATGGACTCCTTCATCGACATACCGTCGGCATCGGAAGCGATTACAACCCTCATGACATCCTCCTTGAGAGATACGCAGGTGCGTAGTTTCTGTTTGGAAGTGTTGAATCGCGTTCAGGTCCGGGCATCTGAATGTGCGGTTCTTCACTGTTCATGTTTATTTGAACACATTCGAACAGTAACTGCAAGAATTATTTGTTTATCTTTGTTCTTTTTTGAACAAATACCGTTCACGGATGATTGCCGACCGTCTGGACCCGGCGCGGACGTAGCGACCGCGTATTCAACAAACAAAAGGGCGGCCGAGAACGTGTCTCGGCCGCCCTTCTTACAGTTGATCTTCCAAAGAACGCTTTGCCGCCTACTCAGACTGCCTGCCCTTCTTGGCGTGCTTGGACGGAGCACTCAGAAAGCGGCCCGTCAAATAGTTCGCCGGGCCGGAAATATCAATCCCCAGCAGCACGTGTCCTAGCCATAGGAACGCCACGAGCACCAGCAGCGGGATAACGCACGAGGTCACGATCATCACGATGACGCCTTCGATGAGGTCGGTCACCTGCTGCACGATCTCATCGGTCATCTGCTTGGCGCCGCTGGTCACCGACGTAACAAGGCTCGATGCCCCATCGGTCAACTGCTCGAGCACGTTTTTGGACTCCGTGGCCTCGGATTTTTTCTTGTTCGATTTTGAGCTGGTCTCGGCTGACTTGTCCGTGGTGTCGGCTGCGTCCGCAGCCTTTTGCTCAGCTTGCTCAATACTTACGCGATACGTTTCATCGACCTTCTGCGACACCCATACGCTCGCGGGTACGAGCGCCATGCCGATCACGGCAACCACCAGCACGCGTGTCGCCACACGGCGCAGGACGGCGCTCGTACTCCAGCGCCCGTGAATGCCGAGCGACACCGCAAAGAGCACCAACGCAAACGGGATTAAGATGCCCAAGCCAACCGACCACAAAATAGTCAGCAGATATTTCTCTAGGTATAGCACGGCAAGCACGATACCAAGGTTGCCTGAAAGCTGTGCGAGCTGCTCGGCGACCGGCGTTCCCGTATCACCAGGCAGCGCGGTAATGCCCGCAGACAGCGCCACGCACGAGGTCGTGAGCGCCAATACGTTACCTTTCTTTTGATCGATGACCTCGATGGTAGAGTCCCAAGTTTTGGTATCGGCGAAATGCGGTCGCGCTACAAAGCCCGACAGCAACGCCAGCACCACGAGCGCAACGATAAAGCCAATCTGCAGCTTTTTGTTTGCGCACACGACATCGGACAGGCTGGGCTGCAGCTCGGTTACCGTCGTATGCTCAGTTATCTGGACAGGACGCCCATGGGCCATCTCATGTGCGTCTCTCTTTTGAATCGATCCGTTGTCCGGCATTTGGATACCTCCTCATTCCGGCCTGTATTGCGGATGGAAGTATACCCACCCATCGAAAAACCGAACGGCAAGACGAACGGAGCGCACCAAGACTGTCCCCAATGCCTAGTCGTTTAAGAACGCCCCAATGACTATCTCCGGATGAGTTGCGGTGGAATAGGGATTGTTTTGCGCCCGCCGGCCCCTATTCAGTCCCTATTTCACCGCAACTTGGAGAAGAACAGAAAAAGCCCTGTCGCGGGTTTGCGGCAGAGCTTTTGGAAGGGGACGAGGTTGTGCGGACTCGTTAGGCGAGCTTGGCCTCGAGCTCGGCGATGCGCTTGTAGGCATCGATGGTAAAGCGGGCCTGCTTCTCCAGGATCATGGTGGTCATGAGGGTGTCCTGAGCGTGAGCCATGATGAAGGTCATCTCCATCTCGCCACCGCCGGCCTCCTGCGAAAGCAGCTTGGTCTGCGTGTCGTGGGCACCGATGAGCGCATCGCTGGCATCCTTGTGCAGCTGCTCGGCCTTCTCAAAGTCACCCTCGCGAGCAGCATCGAGCGCTGCAAGCAGATCGGTCTGGGCGTCACCTGCGTATGCGACAATCTCGAATCCAACCATCGAGATTTCTTCTTTGGTTGCCATGTTGCGTTCCTTTCACATATGAACCAATGGAGAGCATCGCGTCCGGGCATACGCGTTGCGTTCTGTATGACAGAAACATTAACATTCAAACAAAAAAGAACAGCGCAAAACGTAATTTCAAGCTATGAACGGTCACTTTTCGCCCGTGAACGGCTTTTAAACCAATCTGAACAATATCGAACACAGTTAGTGACAACCCAAACAGGACCGCACCCTAACGCAAATCGCGCACCGTATCGCCCTCTACGAGCACACCGGGGATCAGCATGTGCTCCACGCCAGACGCACCCCCATCGGCGCCGGCAATCTTGTCGACCGCCCACATGCCGACGCGCTTGTTGTCAAAGCGCACCGTGGTCAGGCGACGGTCGGGCACGATATCGCCCAGGCTATCGTCAACACCCACCACGCTCACGTCCTGGGGCACGCACTTCCCGCGCGACTCGAGCCCACGGATGCAGCCGTAGGCCATGGCGTCGTTGGAGGCATAAATGGCCGTGCAGGTCGGATCATCCGCAAGCACCTGGCCGGCAGCATATCCACTCTGCGCCGTCCAGTCGCCGCGCACGAGCTGCGGGGGCTCAATGCCATGCACACGCAATGTCTCACGCCAGCCTTCCTCGCGCCGCATGCCCGAAAGCGAGCGCTCGGGACACGAGATAAAGTGCACGGTCTTGTGTCCCTGCCCCAGCAAGTACTCGACCACTTGGCGTGAACAATCGAACTGATCGTTATCGACCGTCGAGCACAGCGGATGCTCCAGCATGGTAACGAGCACTGTCTGCATACCGGGCAGCGGTTCAAAGGTTCCAAAGTCCGCCGGCATGCGGTTCATGATTACAACCATACCGTCCACTGGCAGTGCACTCATACGCGACGATGCGCTCTCAAGGGTATAGGGGTGTCCGTCTACTTTAGTGAGGGTGATGGCATAGCCATGTTTGTCGGCCGCGGCGGCAAAGCCCTCCATACGGTCGAGGTTGCCGGTACCGGTAATGTTGAACATGGCGACGCCGACGGTCTTAAACTTGCCGCGGCGCAGCGATCGACCGGCAAAATTGGGGCGATACCCCAGCTCGCGCATGGCGGCACGCACGCGTTCCTTGGTCTCGGGGCGCACGCTGGGCGAATCGTGCACGGTGCGCGAGACCGTCTGCTCCGAGACGCCCGCGAGGCGCGCTACGTCTTTGACGGATACCGATTTTTTAACAGCGGCCATAGGTCGATCTTTCTATGTCAACGATGCCATTGGTGACACCCTACGCAGTCAAATGAAACGTCTTCAAGTATATCTAACGCCTCCCCCACCATACGCTCACCACCCAAAACCTACCGTTCACCGACATTTTTGCCTCCCCGAACGGCTTTTGTCGACCAAATGTTAACGTTGCCATTGCGCAAACACAGAGCCACCGGGCGGCTCAACCGTTTACGCGTAAGGAATCGACGGTTCGCAGGCACAGGAACCACCGGTTCGCGTCTTTTTTTGTATCGCAAAATGGCAACGTCAACATTTTGGCAACCGAACGCCAAAAACTACCATCGTTGCTAACCCACCGACTCTTAGGAGCATTGCATGGAGCAACTCATCGCCATCATCGAAAAGGGCCAGCCCTTTTTCAACGCGATCGCCCGCAACAAGTACCTCAAGGCGATCCGCGACGGCTTTATCTCCGTCATCCCCATCATCATCTTCTCGTCCATCTTTTGCCTGGTAGCCTCGGTCCCCAACATCTGGGGTTTCTACTGGCCCGATGACATCAACAACGCCCTGTGGAAGTGCTACAACTACTCCATGGGCATCCTGGCCATCGCCTGCGCCGCCACCACGGCCAAGCACTTCGCCGACGCCCAGAACCGCGATCTGCCCAAGAACAACCAGATCAACTTCATCTCGTGCATGTGCGCGGCCATCATCGGCTTCTTGCTCCTTTCGAGCGACACCATCGCCACGGACGCCGCCAGCGGCTTCAACACGACCTACCTTGGTTCCAAGGGCCTGCTGACCGCCTTTATCGCTGCGTTTGTGACCGGCATCATCTACAAGTTCTTCATTAAGCGCAACATCACCGTCAAGATGCCCGAGCAGGTTCCGCCCAACATCTCGCAGACCTTCAAGGACATCATCCCCTTCTCCGTCTGCATCACCGTCTTTTGGGTCTTTGACATCGTCTTCCGCGCTGCCTTTGGCTTCTGCTTTGCCCAGGGCGTTATCCAGGTGTTCCAGCCCCTGTTCACCGCTGCCGACGGCTACATCGGCCTCGCTGTGATCTACGGCGCCATGAGCCTGTTCTGGTTCGTCGGCGTCCACGGCCCCTCGATCGTCGAGCCCGCCATCGCTGCCGCTCTCGTTGCCAATATGACCGACAACCTGGCCGCATTCCAGGCTGGCCAGCACGCTTCCGCTGTCCTGACCCAGGGTGCCCAGTACTTCGTCGTCTGCATGGGCGGCACCGGCGCCACACTCGTCCTGGTCTTTATGTTCTGCTTCCTGGCCAAGTCTCAGGAGATGCGCGCCGTCGGCAAGGCCGCCATTGTCCCCGTCTGCTTTGCCGTCAACGAGCCGCTGCTGTTCGCCGCGCCCATCGTGCTCAACCCCGTCTTCTTTGTCCCGTTTGTCTTTGCCCCGATCGCCAACATCTGGATCCTCAAGATCTTTATCGACTTCTTGGGCATGAACGGCTTTATGTACACCCTGCCCTGGACCGTCCCCGGCCCCATCGGCACCATCATGGGCCTGGGCTTCCAGCCGCTCGCCTTTGTGATGCTCGCCCTTATCCTGGTCGTCGACTTCGCTCTGTACTACCCGTTCTTCCGTGCCTATGACGCCCAGAAGTGCGCCGAGGAGGCCGAGATTTCCCAGGAGGAGCTCGCCGCCAAGAACGCCGAGAAGGCCGCCAAGCTCAACGATGCCTTCCAGGGCAAGGCTGACGCCAAGAGCGTTGCCGCCGGCGCTGCTGCCGAGGCCGTGAAGGCCGATGCCCCCGCCGCTTCCGCAGCACCCGCTGCCGAGGCAACGACCGCCAGCGACCTCAACGGCAAGCGCGTGCTCGTGCTCTGCCAGGGCGGCGGTACCTCGGGCCTGCTCGCCAACGCACTGGCCAAGGCTGCCAAGGAGCGCGGCATCGATCTTGAGACCGCTGCCGAGGCATATGGCAACCACGTCGACATGCTCCCCGACTTTGACCTGGTCGTCCTGGCCCCGCAGGCCGCCAGCTACCTGGCCGACCTGCAGAAGGACTGCGAGCGCGTGGGCAACAAGTGCGTCGCCTGCCGTGGCAAGCAGTACATCGAGCTCTCCCAGAACGGCGACAAGTCTCTCGCCTTCGTAAGCGAGCAACTCTCGAAGTAAGTAACGCTCAGGGCCAGCCGACCATCCAAGACCGGCTGGCCCTTCGATTTAGACGATTGGATCATCATGTCCGTTAACCCTGCTAGCGTCACTAACCCGCCTGCGCAGTTTCCCGAGGACTTTGTCTTTGGCGGCGCCACCGCTGCCTACCAAGTAGAGGGCGAGACCCGCACTCACGGTAAGGGCAAGGTCGCCTGGGACGACTTCCTGGAGGCCCAGGGGCGCTTTTCCCCCGATCCCGCTTCGGACTTCTACAACCAGTACCCCGTCGACCTGGAGCTGTGCGAGGAGTTTGGCATCAACGGCATCCGCCTCTCCATTGCCTGGAGCCGCATCTTCCCCAACGGCACCGGTGAGATTAACCCCGAGGGCGTCCAGTTCTATCACGACCTTTTCGCCGAATGTCACAAGCATCACGTTGAGCCGTTTGTCACGCTGCATCACTTTGACACGCCGCTTCCCCTCTTTGAGAAGGGCGACTTCCTCAACCGCGAGACCATCGACGCCTTTGTGGACTTTGCCACCTTCTGCTTTAAGGAGTACGCCGACCAGGTGACCTATTGGTTCACCTTTAACGAGATTTGGGCCGATGCCTCCAACACCTACATCGAGGGCACCTTCCCCGGCGGCGTCAAGGCGCATCTGGCCGAGGCTTTCCAGTGCGAGCACAACATGATGCTCGCCCACGCCAAGGCCGTACTGGCCTTCCACAACGGCGGTTTTAAGGGCAAGATCGGCGTCATTCAGTCGTTGGAGTTTAAGTATCCGCTCAACGAGAACGACCCCGCCGACATCAAAGCCGCCAACAACGAGCACGTGCTGCAGAACCAGTTCTTGCTCGACGCCACCTTCCGTGGCGACTACGCGCCCGACACCCTCGAGTGCGCCAACCGTCTGGCTGCCGTCTCGGGCGGCACCATCGAGATCCTGGACGAGGACCTCGAGATTATGCGCGAGGCCGCGCTCTACAACGACTACCTGGGCGTCAACAACTACCAGTGCCGCTTCTTGAAGGCTTACGATGGCGAGAACGACCTGCACCACAACGGTACGGGCGAGAAGGGCACCGGCCGCTGGCGCGTTAAGGGTATTGGCGAGCATGTGAACAAGCCTGGCATCCCCACCACCGACTGGGACTGGATCATCTATCCCGAGGGCCTGTTCGATCTGCTCGTCTACATTAAGCAGCGCTACCCCAACTATAAGCAGATCTTCATTACCGAAAACGGCATGGGCTACAAGGATCCCTACAAAGACGGCTTTGTGGACGACCAGCCGCGCATCGACTACATCGAGCAGCACCTGCGTTGGCTGCTCAAGGCTATGGAGGTGGGCGTCAACGTGGGCGGCTACTTCCTGTGGAGCCTGCAGGATCAGTTCTCCTGGACCAATGGCTACAACAAGCGTTACGGCTTCTTCTACGTTGACTTTGAAACCCAGAAGCGCACGCCCAAGGCAAGCGCATACTGGTATAAGCACGTGGCGCAGACCCGTCGTCTGGACTAGCGGCTTTCAACTAGCGGTTGGCGGAATTGCCCCGCCCACATAACCTGTCCCCATTTCTCAGCCGGGGGCGGCACGTCACACGGCGCGCCGCCCCCGGCCTTTTTGGGCGGTTCAGGGTCCGTTTGTCTCAATCTGTAACATCTAGCCGAGTTTTTGGGTCCTAGCTGTTACAGATTGAGACGAACAGGATTGCTCTTTCCGAAGAATCTAAATCTGTAACACGTAGCCCGCTTTTGACCGTCTACCTGTTACAAATCGAGACAGACGGAGTAGGACCTAACCCCGTATGTCCCTAACAGTCGAGCGTTCGACCAGCGTGCTCGGCACATGAATCGCCTCGATAGACGAGCTCTCTCCAATCGCCGCCTCAAACGCAAGCTTACCGACACCGCGCAAATCAAATCGCAGCGTCGTCAGCCGATTGTGAGGAACAAGTCCCTCGAGTGCGTCGTCGATACCAACCACGCTCACGTCGTCGGGCACGGACAGGCCCGCGTTCTCGAGCGCGGCGATAACGCCCAGCGCCATCTGGTCATTTGCCGCAAGCACGGCAGTCGGCGTCTGCGACCCGCCGGCAAGCACCTCGGCCGCAATCCGCTCGCCCATGGCGTACCCACTGTCCGCACTCCAATCGCCACGCAGCATCGGAGCGGCATCGACATGAGCACGACCCAGCGTATCGCGCCAACCGGCCTCACGAAAACGCGAGGAAATCGAGTTTTCCGGACCCGCCACAAACCGCATATTCGAGTGACCATGTTCCAGCAGATAATTGGTCAACAGCTCGCACGAACCATACTGGTCGGAGTCGATCGTCGTGCAGCGCGGATGCGCATACATGGACAGGATGACCGTTCGCACTCCCGGCTGGGGAACAAACTCCTCAAAATCGGGAGCCATGCGGTTCATGTTGAGAATCATGCCGTCGACGGGTCGCTCGACCATGCGGCGCGAGGCATCGGCAAGTGCATAGGGCTTGTCGCCGCCCATCTCGATCATAGTGACGGCAAAATCATGCTCGCGCGCCGCTTGCATGATACCCTCGAGCGTCGCCAGGTTACCGACACGTGTGATGTTGTACATGCACAGGCCAATAGAACGATACGACCCGCCGCGCAACGCCGCTCCAGCAAAATTGGGACGAAAGCCCAGCTCTTCCATGGCGGCCAGCACACGCTTGCGCGTCTTTTCCGTCACGTTGGGCATACCGTTGACCACGCGAGACACAGTCTGGCGGCTCACGCCAGCGAGCGCCGCAACCTCTGCCGCGCTCGCCGAACGACCATTCCTTGTCTGCTGATCCATGCCTTCCACGCTAACCTGCTTCCCAACTATTCCCCGCGCCCATGGCGCATCGTACATACATTGATAACGTGCTCATGATACCCGAGCCATATACCACAACATGAAAACTTCTGTCAATCAAAACCGCTTACCGAACAAATACAACCGTTCGCAGCTGTTTGAAGTTGTTTTGTTTCTATACATCCCAGCCGGATGTTAACGTGCTCATTGTCAAATGTTCACGTGCTCATTTTGGTTCTAATCATTTTAAGATAGTGTTTATCGGGCTTTTTCACCGCTGAACGCTAACCAGGGAGCCTCCTGAGCGCAAACGCACAATATCGAACAGCGAGACGAGAGGATGTATGCATATGTCTTTGCTAAACCGCGTACAGCAGCTGCCGAAGGGCTTTGTTTGGGGCGCCGCAACCGCCGCGTACCAAACGGAAGGTTCCACGAAGGTGGCAGGCAAGGGTAAGACCATGTGGGACGATTACCTTGTCGCCCAGGGTCGCTTTTTGCCCGACCCGGCCAGTGATTTCTACAACCGCTACGAGGAGGATATCCGCCTTTCTGCCGAGCATGGACTCAACGCCATTCGTGTGTCCATCGCCTGGACCCGCATCTTCCCCAACGGCGACGATGCCGAACCCCTCGCCGAGGGCGTTAAGCACTACCACGAGCTGTTCGCCTGCTGCAAAAAGTATGGCGTCGAGCCCTATGTGTCCCTGCATCACTTTGACTCCCCCGCCGCCCTGTTCAACCAGGGCGACTGGCTCAACCGCAAGACCGTCGACGCCTATGTGCGCTATGCCGAGTTCTGCTTCCGCGAGTTCCGCGAGGTCAAGAATTGGTTCACCATCAACGAGCTCATCAGCCTCTCGCACTCCCAATACATCCAAGGCAACTTCCCGCCCAACCATCACTTTGATGTGACGAGCGGCATCCAGAGCCAGCACAACGAGCTCGTTGCCCACGCCCGCGCCGTCAACCTGTATAAGGATCTTGACGAGACCGAGCACCTGGGCGGACGCATTGGCATGGTCAACGTCCTGACGCCGGCATATCCTGCCACCGACTCGCCCGCCGACCAGCACGCCGCCGACCTGTACAACGCCTTCTACACCGACTTCATCATGGACGGCGCCTTCCTGGGTCACTACTCCGCGCGCACCCTCTCACTCATCAACGAGATTCTGCGTGCCAACAACGCCACACTTACGGTTGAGGACAGCGACATGGAGGAGCTCGCCAAGGCGGCGCCCCGCAACGATATGTTCGGCCTCAACTACTATCAGTCGGCGTTTATCGCCGCCTACGATGGCGAGTCCACCAACAGCTTTAACGGCACCGGAGACAAGGGCACCTCGTGCTTTAAGTTTAAGGGCGTCGGGCAGCAGGTCGATATGCCGGGTATCCCCACCACCGACTGGGATTGGCTCATCTACCCGCAAGGCCTCTACGACACGCTCAAGCACATCAGCGCCACCTATCCCAACCTCCCCGTCATCTATATCACCGAAAACGGCCTGGGCCACAAGGACCCCGAGCCCGACGCAAACGGCATCGTCGCCGATCCCGAGCGCATCGACTTTGTCGACCAGCACATGGAGAAGGTGCTCCAGGCGCGCGCCGAGGGCGTCGACGTCCAGGGCTACTTTATCTGGAGCCTGCAGGACCAGTTCTCGTGGGCCAATGGCTATAACAAGCGCTACGGCCTGTTCTACATCGACTTCGACACGCAAAAACGCTACATCAAGCAGTCGGCACTCTGGTACAAGGAGCTCGCCGACACTATGGCGGACGCGCAGTAGCGCATCGCCTCGCTTTCCCCCGAGAAGGGAGCGGCCCTATGCGATACAAACCCAGCCGCTCCCCTCTCTCCCCCTGGGACCGACCCCGCCTGCACCCGGGCTTTTAGCAAGCGGGAGACCATATAGGTTTTCAACGTCCATGCCATTAAGATTTCATGCAAAGAGGAGCGTGAACTATGGAATCGATCGTTAAGTTCTTGGAGAAAGGTCAGCCGTACTTCGACAAGGTCTCTAAGAACATCTACCTTCAGGCCATTAAAGACGGCTTTTTGGCAGCAATGCCCATCATCCTGTCTTCTTCTGTCTTCCTGCTTATTTCGACCCTGCCGGGCGTTGTCGCCACGGTCGGCGGCTTTACGCTGCCCGACTGGTGGAACGTCGACGTCGTGAACTTCTGCAACAAGGTTTACAACTTCACGATGGGCGTCGTGGGCATCATGGTCGCCGGCACCACCGCAAGCGCGCTGACCGGCTCCAAGAACCGCCGCATGCCTGCCGGCAAGGCCATCAACGCCACGAGCACCATGGTCGCCGCCATGTGCGCTATGCTCATCTTGGCCGTTACCCAGACGAGTGCCAAGATCGACGGCGCCGATGTCTCGGTGTTCTTTACCGACAACATGGGCACCAAGGGCCTGCTGAGCTCCTTTGTCGCCGCATTTGCCACGGTCAACATCTATGCCTTCTGCATTAAGCGAGACATCACCATCAAGCTGCCCAAAGAAGTCCCCGGCGCCATCGCCCAGAACTTCCGCGACATCTTCGCCTTCAGCTTCTCCATCCTGTTTGTCGCCGTCATCGACGTTATCTGCCGCACCTGCTTGGCCGTCCCGTTTGCCAACGTCATCTCCACGCTGGTGAGCCCGCTGTTCGCCGCTGCCGATTCCTACGCCGGCCTCGCCCTCATCTGGTTCATGATCCCTCTGTTCTGGTTCATGGGCATCCACGGCCCCTCGGTCGTTAAGCCTGCCCTCAACGCCGCGCTGTTTGGCAACATCACTACCAACCTCGCCACGCTGCAGGCCGGCGGTCACCCCGCCCTCGCCCTGACCGAAAACTTCGGTAACTACATCGGCGAACTCGGCGGCACCGGCGCCACGTTCATTGTCCCGATTATCTTCCTGCTCTTTATGCGCTCCAAGCAACTCAAGGCCGTCGGCAAAGCCTCTGTCGTGCCCGTGATGTTCGCCGTCAACGAGCCGCTGCTGTTCGCCGCGCCCATCATCCTCAACCCGTACTTCCTGATCCCGTTCCTGTTTGCCCCCGTGGCCAACGTCCTCATTGGTAAGTTCTTCATCGACTTTTTGGGCATGAACGGCTTTATCTATGCCATGCCGTGGGCACTCCCCGGACCGATCGGCACCTTCATCGACACCAACTTCCAGCCGATCTCTCTGGTCCTGGTTGTCGTCCTGCTGGTCGTTGACTTCTTGATCTACTACCCGTTCTGCAAGGCCTACGACAACGTCCTGTGCAAGCAGGAGGCCGAGACCCTGGCCGAAGAAGAGGCCGAGGAGACCAAGGCCGTCAAGACCGCTGCCGCCCCCGCCGTTGAGGCTCCTGTTGTCGAGACCGCTTCTGCCACTGAGGCCTCCGCAGCTCCGTCCGCCCTTAAGGGCAAGGATCTGAGGGTTCTGGTTCTGTGCGCTGGCGCCGGCACCTCTGCACTGCTCGCCAACGCGCTTAAGGAAGGCGCCGACGAGCTGGGCATCGACATTACCGCCAACGCCGGTGCCTACGGCAGCCACTACGCCATCATGGACCAGTACAACGTCATCGTCCTGGCTCCGCAGGTTCGCACCTATTACAACGAGATGAAGGCCGACACCGACCGCCTGGGCATCACGCTGCTGTCGCCCAAGGGCAAACAGTACATCGACCTCACTAAGGATCCCAAGGGTGCCGTCGCCTGGATCGAGGAAAACCTCAAGGCATAAGACGCTGACGCCACCTGCCGCTCGCAGACAAAAAATGGCCCGTGCATCGATGCGTGATGCGCGGGCCATTTTGTTTAGACCGCACCCGTCCTCCTGTTCATCTCAATCTGTAACATCTAGCCGAGTTTTTCGGTCCTAGCTGTTACAGATCGAGATGAACGCACAGACCAAGCCGAAAATCTCAATCTGTAATATTTAGCTGAGTTTTTCGGTCCTAACTGTTACAGATTGAGACGAACGGGCCGAAAAACCCTACGCCCGCAGGTCCTTCACGCTGGAACGCTCGACCAGCACACCCGAGACGAGCGTACGGCTTCTGGAGCTCGGGGCTTCCAGACCTGCGACGACCTCGTTAAGCGCACGGATGCCCAGTTCGCGGTGGCGAAACTTCACCGACGTCAGAATCGAGTTGGGAATCGTCTTGTAGAGCTCATCGTCGAAGCCGATCACGGACACGTCGTCGGGCACATTGAGCCCTTTGTCACGTAGAGCCATCATCACGCCGTTTGCCATGCAGTCGTTAGCAGCGAGGACCGCCGTGCAATCGGGCTTATCGGCAAGCACAAGGCCCGCGGCATAGCCACTATCCGCATTCCAATCGCCTTGCAGAGGCTCGGGCGGCTCAATGCCACGTGCCTCGAGTGCCGCTCGCCAACCTTTCATACGGCACTGGCTCGACAGTGACTCTTTCTTACCAGAGACGAAGTACACGTTCTTGTGCCCGTGGTTCAAGAAGTACTCGCACGCCATGCGCGCGCCGCCCTCTTGGTCGTCACTGACGGTAGAGCAGGTAGGATGTTCCATCGGTGTGATAATCACCGTCTTGAGGTCTTTCGGCGCCTCAAAGGTATCAAAGTCATCGACCATCTGGCGCAGGTTGAAAATCATGCCGTCGACGGGGAGCTGCGACATCCTACGCGCCGCTTCGGCAAGGGTCATCTTCTCCCCCGCCCGCTTTTTGATCATCGTAAGAGCAAAGCCTCGCTCTTCGGCGGCATCGGCGATACCGTCGATCATGTCCACGGCACCGCCCGACAAGTGGAACAGCACGACGCCGATGCACCCGTAACGGCCCAACTTGAGCGAACGCGCGGCAAAGTTGACTCGAAACCCGAGCGCCTCCATGGCCGAATGAACCTTATCGCGTGTCGACTCTCGCACGCTATCGGGCTCGTTGATCACACGCGAAACCGTCTTGAGAGAAACACCCGCGGCAACTGCCACATCGTTCATCGAGACATTTTTCTTGTCCATCGTTGCCACTGCTTCTCCGCTCGGTTCTCTATCGCTTGTTTTTTGTGTTCTAGCATATACTACCTGCCTGACTGATAAATCAACCGTTTACCGGACAATATCGACCACTCACCCGTATAACCTTGTTGCTCTTCCAAAAATGTCTTACGTTGTCATTAACGAAATGACAACGTTGTCATTTCGCAATGCCTTCCTTAAACAGGAAGGTTTCCGGGCAGTCCTGACCATCCATCGACGACCAGTTCCATCCACATGCATCGCGCATCAAGTAGCAAAGGAGCTTCATGGACGCCATCGTAAAGATGCTCGAAAAGCATCAACCGTTCTTTGAGAAGATCTCGAGGAACATCTACCTCCAGGCCATTAAGGACGGATTCCTTGGGTGCATGCCCATCGTCCTCACCTCTTCGATCTTTCTGCTGATCGCCACGCTTCCCGGCGTGGTCGGCATCACGTTGCCCCAACCGCTCATCGACTGGTGCAATAAGCTGTACAACTTCACCATGGGCGTCATGGGCATCATGGTTGCCGGCACCACCGCCAAGAACTTTACGGCTTCCATGAACCGTCGCATGCCCGCCGGCAAGGTGCTCAACGACGGCTCCACCATGGTTGCCGCCCAGTGCAGCATGCTGCTGCTCGCTGTTACGCAGTTCACCACCAAGTTCGACGGCTCCGAGCTTTCGGTCTTCGATTGCACCAGCATGGGTACGCGCGGTCTGTTCTCGGCCTATATCGCCGCGTTCATTACCGTGTGGGTCTATAAGTTCTGCGTCTCGCGCGATCTGACCATTAAGCTGCCCAAGGAGGTCCCGGGCGCCATCGCTCAGAACTTCCGCGACATCATCCCCTTTGGCGGCGCCGTCATCATCTGCGGCATCATCGATGTGGTTGTGCGCAACCTTATGGGCGTTCCGTTCTCCGAGCTGCTCATCAAGCTGCTCTCCCCGCTCTTTACCGCTGCAGAAACCTATCCTGGCCTTATCCTTATCCAGGCAGCCACCGCGTTCTTCTGGTTCATCGGCGTCCACGGCCCCTCGATCGTCCAGCCGGGCATCGACCCCATCCGTCTTGCCAACCAGGCCGAGAACCTGCAGGTTCTGCTGGCCGGTGGCCACCCCGCCCACTCCCTCACCTTTAACATGTCGCTCGTGGGTGAGTTCGGCGGCACCGGCGCCACGTTCATCGTGCCGCTTCTGCTGATTCTCTTTATGAAGTCCAAGCAGCTCAAAGCCGTCGGTAAGGCCTCGATTGTTCCTGTTGCCTTCGCCGTCAACGAACCGCTGCTCTTTGGCGCGCCGATGATTCTTAACCCCTACATGCTCATCCCCTTTGTTGCCGCCGGCTGCGTCAACGTGAGTGTTGCCAAGTTCTTTATCGATAACGTGGGCATGAACGGCTTCTCCTTCGTGGTGCCTTGGGCCACCCCTGCCCCCATCGGCATCTTCATCACCACGAACTTCCAGCTTATCGCCCTGGTGTTTGTCGCAATCATCATCTTGCTGGACGCCATCATTTACCTGCCATTCTTGAAGGCATACGATAAGCTGCTCTGCGACCAGGAGGCCGAGCGCGCCGCCGAGCTGGGTCTCGAGTCCGATGGTGCTGCCACCATCGCCGCCAGCACCCCTGCGCCCGCTGTCGAGCAGACCACCGCTTCCGTCGAGCCGACCGCCGCTGCCGCCGACAGCGAGCCTGTCGCCGATCAGCCCGAGCCCGCAGCCGACGCATCCGCTAAGAAGGATGTCGATGGCCTGAAGGTCCTCGTCCTGTGCGCCGGCGCCGGCACCTCTGCCATGCTTGCCAACGCCATCAAGGAAGGTGCTGCGCAGACCGGAGAGAACATCGCTTCCTCCGCAGGCGCCTATGGCCAGCACACTGCCATCATGGATCAGTACGACGTTATCGTGCTCGCCCCGCAGGTTCGTAGCTACTACAACGACATGAAGGCCGACACCGATCGCCTGGGCATTAAGCTGCTCGCTCCCCGCGGTAAGGAATATATCGACCTTACTCGCGACCCCGCTGGCGCCATCAAGTGGCTCCGCGAGAACCTCGACTAGTTCCTCCCTCTGTTGGTGCCCGGATTCCCGGTTCGGGCACCTCTCCCTATTCGTATCCCACAGAAAGGATGACTCATGACCAACCCCATGCAGTTCCCCGACGGCTTTGTGTTTGGCGGCGCCACCGCCGCTTACCAGGTTGAGGGCGAGACCCGCACGCACGGCAAGGGCAAAGTGCCCTGGGACGATTTCCTGGCAGCCCAGGGTCGCTTCTCCCCCGATCCCGCAAGCGATTTCTACAACAAGTACCCGGTCGATATCGACCTGTGCCAGCGTTTCGGCATCAACGGCATCCGTGTCTCCATCGCTTGGAGCCGCATCTTCCCCAACGGCACCGGCGAGATCAACCCCGAGGGTGTTGCCTTCTATCATGAGCTCTTTGCCACCTGCAACAAAGCCGGCGTTATCCCCTATGTCACGCTCGATCACTTTGATACGCCCGAGGCCTTTTACCAAAACGGCGGCGAGGGATTCCTGACGCGCACGACGATCGACGCCTTTGTCGAGTACGCCAAGTTCTGCTTTGCCGAGTTCCCCGAGGTCAAGCACTGGTTTACCTTTAACGAGATTCCCGCGACCGCCGAGGGCAGCTTTATCGTCGGCAACTGGCCGCACGGCGAGAAGTATCGCTTGGACAAGGCCTTCCAGCTCATGCACAACATGATGGTGGCCCACGCCAAGGCCGTCGTCGCCTTCCATGAGGGCGGCTTTGAGGGCGAGATCGGCATTGTCCAGAACCTGGAGCCCAAGTATCCCCTCGACCCCAACAACGCCGCCGACTGCGAGGCGGCTCGCATGGCCGACGTCATCAACAACCGCTGGGTACTCGACGCCACCTTCCGCGGCCACTATGCAGCCGACACCATGGAAGCCGCAACCAAGCTGGCCCATATCGCCGGCGGCGAGCTCGACGTCCGAGACGAGGACATCGCCGCGCTGACCGCCGCGCTCCCCTACAACGATTGCCTGGGCGTCAACACCTACAAGTGCCAGTTCCTGCGTGCCGCCGAGGGCGAAAACGACATCAACCACAATGGCACTGGCGACAAGGGCTCCTCGCGCTGGTTCCTCAAGGGCGTTGGTGAGTCATGCGTGCGCGAAGGCGTACCCACCACCGATTGGGACTGGATTATCTATCCCGAGGGTCTGTACGATCTGCTGCTCCGCATTAAGAACGATTACCCCAACTACAAGAAGATCTACATCACCGAGAACGGCATGGGCTATAAGGACGACTTCGAGGACGGCTTTATCGACGACGCCCCTCGCATCGACTACATGCGTCAGCATCTCGCGTGGATCCTCAAGGCAATCGACGGCGGCGTGAACGTTGACGGCTACTTTGTGTGGTCGCTGCAGGACCAGTTCTCCTGGACCAACGGCTACAACAAGCGCTATGGCCTGTTCTACATCGACTTTGAGACCCAGAAGCGCTATCCCAAGGCGAGCGCGTACTGGTACAAGAACGTCGCGGAGACCGGCCTGCTCATGGCCTAACTTTTGCCGCATACCCCCTGTCGGCCGCATGCGAATCCCTCCACGGGTTCGCATGCGGCCTTTTTTGTTTTTGGTGAGCCCGTGCGGGCCGTTCATCTCGATCTGTAACATCTAGCAGGGATTTTCGGTCCTAATTGTTACAGATTGAGACGAACGCGCAGGCCGGTCCGAATAATCTAAATCTGTAACACCTAGCCCACTTTTGACCATCTACCTGTTACAGATCGAGACAAACGCACAGGTCAATCCGCTCAATCTCGATCTGTAACATCTAGCCGAGCTTTTCGGTCCCAGTTGTTACAGATTGAGACAAACGGAATCGGCCAGGCAGAAAATCTAAATCTGTAACATCTAACGAGCATTTGATCGCCTAGTTGTTACAGATCGAGACAATCAGATGGTCAAATCCTCACTTTCCAGGCAGCTACGAAGCGCTCCTCTTTCTTAATTATTATCGGCATCACGAACACACTTCGGTATCTTTTAATGCCAAAATGATACCGAAAGCGTGTTCGAGAATACGGATAATTCCATGCGTTAGCCCAATCAAGCCCCAGGCTTACAAACTCCGTTATTGTTCAGAATGCCAATGCATTCGCGTTTGCGCGTCATTTCGCGTCACTTTGACGCGCATAATGACACGCAAATTTTTTCGTGTCATAATTTTGACGCGTAAAATGACGTGTAAAATTTTTACGTGTTATTTTTCACGTCAAATTGAAGCGAAACGGAGCATCACAATGCAAGAATCCAAAGATCTTGAATTCAAGGAATGCGTCACCAATTCGTTCCTTAAAACCGTCTCCGCTTATGCAAATGGCACGGGAGGACGCGTTCTATTTGGAATTAACGACGACGGAGAAGCCGTTGGCCTCGATGACCCCAAGCAGACCTGCCTGGATATCGAAAACAAGATTAACGATTCGATCATCCCCCAGCCCGATTACTCCCTAAAGATCGACGAGCCCGATGCAACCGTGGAGCTTACGGTCTTTCCCGGCAGATCGAAGCCTTACCTATACCGCTCGAAGGCATACAAGCGCAATGACACCGCGACCATTCCAGTTGATACCCTAGGCCTTTCGCGTCTTGTACTCGAGGGTCAAAACCTCTCCTTTGAGCAGCTCCCGGCAAACAAACAAGATTTATCTTTCACCGTTTTAGAGAATCGTCTAACAGCAAAACTTTCGCTTCAGTCATTCACAACCGATACTCTCAAAACCCTTGGCCTGCTTGATGAAACCGGAACCTACAACAACGCGGCAGAACTGCTCGCGGACGAGAATGGCTTCCCGGGTATCGACATCGCAGTGTTTGGTGAAACTATCAACCTCATTAAGCAGCGCAAGACTCTTGAACATGCATCCGTTCTAGCGGAAATTGACGGAGCCCTTGAGCTTTTCGAAGCCCAGTACTGCTACGAAGAGATCCAGGGGATGGAGCGGATCCGCAAGGAGCTCATTCCGCTCGAAGCATTCCGCGAGGCCATTACCAATGCAGTCGTTCATAGGACTTGGGATGCGCCCGCGCACATTCGCATCTCGATGTTCGACGACCGCGTGGAAGTCGCTTCGCCCGGCGGCTTGCCAGCAAGCATGACCGTCGATGAATACCTGTCCGACATGCTGTCCGTTAGACGCAATCGTATTCTTGCCGAAGTCTTTTTGCGCCTAGGCCTTATCGAGGCATTCGGAACGGGCATTATGCGAATTCGAGACACCTATAAAGACAGCATCAAAAAGCCTCGTTTTCAAGTATCGGATAACGCTATTGTGGTCACGCTTCCCCTACTCATGGATAACCCCGGGCTCGAAGGCGACGAACTTACCGTATTCGGACTGCTGAGCGGAGTACACCCTCAATCGACAAGCGAGCTTGCGGCCAAAGTTACCTTTAGCCGCTCGAAGCTGCTTCGCATCCTCAAAAAACTTGTTGAGACAGGCCTGGCGACAGTTGAAGGCACCGGCAGGGGGCAGAAGTATCGCCTGCTGCGCTAGCTAGCAGATGACCTGCGTGTGTTCTTCGATGGCGGCGCGGTCTTCTGCCGAGATGCTCGGCTCGCATACTACGGCGTCCAGGTTGTCCAGACGACAGAAGGTGTAGAAGTCGCGCTTGCCGATCTTGCTGGAGTCGGCGATCAGATAGCGCGAGTCTGCTTTGCTAAAAGCGAGCTGCTGGATACGGCCCTCGTCCATGTTGGACGTAGATACGTCACCGTCCAAGATGCCGTTGGCGCCGATAAACGCCGCATCGATACCCAACGCTCGCAGAGTATCCTCGGCCGTTGGCCCCACAAAAGCGGCGGTGCGGCGACGGTACATACCGCCCACGAGGCACAGGTCGCAGTCTTCGCGCGCCTCGAGCAGGTTAAACACCGAAAGCGAATTGGTCACAATGCGCAGGCGAAACGCCGGCAGCATCGAGGCCATCTGCTCAACCGTGGTGCCCGTGCCCAAAAAGATGGTCGAGCCTTCCTCGATAAGCTCCACAGAACGGCGCGCAATCTGCAACTTTTCCTCGGCATGCTTCGTGCGCTTTTCGCTGTGCGAATACTCATGGCGCAGCATAGCGTGTGGACGGCTCTGCGCACTGCGGGCTCCGCCGTGCACGCGCTCGATCTCGCCCAGGCTCGCAAGCTCCTCAAGGTCACGGCGGATCGTCATATCCGAGACACCTAACGCATCCGAAATCTCCTTGACCGAGACCGTTCCCTGTTCCTCGAGCAGCTGCCGAACCTTATCCTGTCGCTCCGCTTTAATCACGATGAGTCCTCGCTGTTCCACGCTCACGTCAATTCAAACAATAACGAACAAATTGTATCAGACTCGCGCGCGTCAGAAATGAACGCCCGCACAGCTCCAATCATCACTTTTTTGAGAAAAATACCCCCTGCTTTAGTGGGGTGTAGTGATAATCTCGCCTGTTCGCGCTACAGTTTGTCGGAAATACCTCGATGTTAGGAACCAAATGATCACTTCCGAGCTTTTCGGCACCGCGCCGTGCGGTACCCCCGTTCATCGTTACACCCTCAACGGGCCCGAGATCTGCGTTCGCATTATGGACTATGGCGCCACCGTGCTGGGCATCGACGTGCCCGACATTCCCGGCAACGTGCGCGATGTGGTGCTGGGCTTCGATAAGCTCGAGGATTACTTTGACAACCCCGCCTGCTTTGGCGCGACCATCGGCCCCGTGGCAAACCGCACCGCGGGCGCCACGATCACCATCGCCGGCACGGACTGGCATATGCCAGCCAACGAAGGCGTCAACAACCTGCACAGCGATCTTGAGCATGGTCTGCACAAGCGCGTGTGGGATGTTGAGCTCGACGAGGTCCATAACGCCGTGCGCATGACCACCTCGCTTGAGGACGGTGAGCTGGGCCTGCCCGGCAACCGCACCTTTACGGCCGTGTTTACCGTGACACGCACCGGCCGCTTCCGTATCGAATACGGCTGCGAGAGCGACCGCGCCACCTACGTGTCCATGACCAACCACACGTACTTTAACCTTGCCGGCCATAACGCCGGCATGGACTGCGAGCACTTCTTTGTTGCCAACGCTGCCCACTACCTGCCCATCAACGAGCAGAACATCCCCACCGGCGAGATTGCTCCGGTCGAGGGCACGCCGTTTGACTTTCGCGAGCTGCGCCCCGTCGCGCCTGGCATGGAGACCGACGATCCGCAGATTAAGCAGGCCCGTGGCTACGACCACTGCCTGTGCATCGATGACTATCAATACGGTCGCAACCTGCGCCGCGCCCTGCATGTCGAGGAGATGTGGACCGGCCGCGAGCTGGACTACTACACCACCGCCCCGGGCGTGCAGCTCTACACTGGCAATTGGCTGGGCGACGAGCACGCCAAGGACGATGCCAACTATAGCTGGGGCGCCGGCTTTGCCCTCGAGGCAGAGATGTACCCCGACACGCCGCACCAGCCGCTGTTCCCGCAGGGCATTGTGGGCCCGGGTCACCCCTACAGCAATGTGATCGAATACCACTTTATGAGGCACTAAGCCCACAACGCAACATATCGCACAGCAGCGCCCGCCGGCACCACCGCCAGCGGGCGTTTTTTCATCTTTTGGGCTTGTTTTCGCTGTGACTGTATGAGTGACATATCAAAACTATGCCCATTTACTACGTTTAGCCTGGGATGCTCGACCATGCACCGGTTTTTGTTAAACTCTCGAGCCGTCTACCTGCAGTTTTGTTTTTCTCAAATTCGACATGCTCGGCGATAGCCGATCAAACGTAGTAAATGGACATAGTTTTTGACAGACGGCATCGCTCGCATCCCTCGCAAGGGCAAAATGATCCGTTTTCCTCCGTCCCCAAGGGATCACTTGAACAGATTGCCGATGGGGTCGGGATTGGAGCTGGGGAGATAGCGGATTTCTAGCTCTACGCCGAGCGCCTGCAGTTCTTTGAGGGCAGCAACGTCTGCGTCGCTCACGGCAACCGCGGGCGTTATGGGGCGCTTGCCCTTCCCTGCCTGCATATGGCCAATGCTGATCTTGGTGATTGGCACACCACCCTTAACCAGCGCGAGCGCATCGGCGGGTGAGGCCACCATGATCAGAATCAACTGGCGCGGCGTTGCGGTATGAATGATGTCGATGGTCCTTTGCACCGAGAAAAACCGCGTCCACACGCCCTCGGGCGCCGCGACCCTCATAGGCGCCCACTTGCGCGAATCCGCCGCAATCTCGTCGTTGACGATTAGGACGAGGTTGGAACCCATAGCCTCGTTCCACAGCTCGACGTCTTGCCCGTAAATAAACCGGTCATCGATACGCGTGAGAAGGATCTTGGGTTGAGCCATGGCAGTCCCATTCTGTTTGAGACTCGTAAGAGCGAGACATCACGTCTCCAATCTTAGTGCATTTAAAGTGAGAAAAGCCGTCAGAACACTTGCGCGGATTTGCGATGTCCCGTATCATAGACAGCCGTTGACGCCTCAGTTGCGTCACCACATGGCCGCCAGCGTAGCTCAGTTGGTAGAGCACCGCTCTCGTAAAGCGGGGGTCACCGGTTCGAGCCCGGTCGCTGGCTCCATTGCACAAGATAGCCGCCTTCGGGCGGCTTTTTTGTTGCCGATTCGCCCACTCGGTGGACTTCGGATTTAATGCTTAGGGGGCGGGGATTTACCAAAGTGAGATTTTAATGAAAAGAAACCCAGCTGCAACAATTGCCATGGTGAGGGCTCGAATTGGCCATATAGATTTAAAATAGCCACGATACCTTCTCTTTTGCTGGAACGATATATCTATACAAGGTTGTGAGCGGAAAACAAAAATACGTCGATTGCTATCCGACAAACGGGTCTGGAATTGCATTCACCGGCATTTCGGGGCAGATTGATACACATGTACGAAAGGGAACCTATGTGGTGCGTTGGGTTGGAGCTGCTGCAGGCCCGATATGGATTGCGGTCTTGCGCCCCGATGTCCAAATAGGTTTCTCTCTCTAGACGGGAAGTTGCTCATGGACGCCATATATGACGGAGATGACTGGGTCGATCATTATACTTGGCGCCTGGTCGGCTCGAACGACAATGGGGATGTGGTGTTTGATGGACTATGTCCAAAGCATCTCCATCCTTTTGTCTCGTCGTTAATTGAGAGTTCCGCTCGTGTTGCCCCCTACAGCTCGGCATCGCTTCATGATACGGACGTTTTGAAGACCATAAGGGAATCAATTGACGATGGCACGATGAGCGGCCCGCTGTTTTCTCGGCTTGTGGGGCTAGATGAGATTGGCTCGAAACGACTGCTTGCGGGCGAAAAAGTGGAACTCACTTATCGGTCGATGATTTCAATCCTGCGGCTAGCCGATGTTCTTCGCAAATAAATCCAAGCAAAACGCCGCCGGCAACTCCCCTACTCAACAAAAAAGCCCCGCCAAGCGTAATTCCCCTAGGGAAACACGCTTGGCGGGGTCCTAGCGTGATTTCCCTAGGGGAATCACGCCATCAGACGAATGGCCCTACCGGGCAGCTCGCTACTCTTCCCAGTAAGCGTCTGCAAGCAGCTTAAAGCAGATCTTCTTGACCGGCTGCGCGCCATCGCCCGGGAACTCGAGCGTGGGCATATGAGGCTCGCCGGCAACGAACAGCGCAAACTTGTCGTCGGCAAGATCGCCGGCGATCGAAGCGTCGGAATCGACCAGATCGTAGTCGTCCTTCTCGTCAAACTCCTGGACCAGCGTCAGGCTGCCCGTGGCCACCTTAAAGGCCTCGCGACCCTCGACGTCGATCTGCAGATCGTGATAGCGCTGATGCGTCTCATAGTGAGCCTCGGACTCGGGGCGCGTCGTGGGTGCCATGACGTTCGCAAAGACCTTGTCGCCCAGAATCGGATGGCTGCCAACCTCGAGCTCCGCCGGGTCGTTCTCCTCGAGCCAGTCGATCAGCACGTCGAGGCCCTTGAGCATTCCGCGGTACTCCTCGATATCGCCCAATGCACCGTAAATCATCTAAATCCCCTCTCGGATCGTTTCTTTGGCGGCTACTCTGCAAACGCATTGCCGACGCTGTTGCCGCCCACATACGTCTCGACCAGGGTAAGGTCGGGATTGAACACGACAGCGTCGGCGTCGCGCCCCGGCATAATGCTACCGCACTTGTCGTCGACTCTAACCACAAGCAAGCAACCGATACCGGGGCCGTCGCCCAAGCTCCTACAGCTCGGTCACGACAACGCCGTTGTAAACCTCGTCCCAACGATCCATGACCAGATGGCCGGTCATGGGATCCATGGCGTTGAGCTTGCCGCAGGTGTTGGCGGTACGCAGCACCGTCTCGTCGTCTGCGCCGGCAGCGATGGCATGTGCGAAGCCTGCGATAGTGGAGTCACCAGAGCCCGTGGCGTTAACGGCGGGGATATCGGGTGTCTTTGCGCGGAACGCACGGCCATTGTGGAAACCAACGGAGCCGGCAGCGCCCATGGATACGACGACCCAGGGGATATCGGAGAAGCGGGCGTCCGAGGCGAGCGCGGCGCGGAGCTCGTCCACATCGTCGGTGGTAAAGCTCGTGCCCAGAAGGCCGTTGATCTCGGTCAGGTTAGGCTTGACCAGCTCGGGCTTAATTTCGGACTTAAGGGCGGCCTCGAGCGAAGCACCCGAGGTATCGAGCAGCACCTTGGCGCCGGCGTTCTCGGCAATGCCCGTGATCTTGGCATAGTAGCCTGCCTCGACACCGCGGGGCAGAGAACCCGAAATGGTGACAACGTCGGCCTTGCCCGCAAGCTCAGTAAACTTGGCGGTAAAGGCATCGAGCTCCTCGGGGGCAATTGTCGGGCCGCTCTCGAGCAGCTCGGTCTGGTTGCCGGCGTGGAGAATGTTGAGGCAAATTCGAGTCTCGCCCTTGATGGGCACAAAGTCGTTGTTAATACCGTTGGCGTCCATGAGCTCAGCCATGTAGGCGCCCATGTGGCCGCCGAGCAGACCGGTTGCCACAACGTCGTCGCCCAGCTGACCCAGCACGCGGGCCACGTTGAGGCCCTTGCCGCCAGCGGTCTTTTCGGGCGTCACACGGTTGACGTCGTCGATAATGAGCTCATCGAGCTGATAGCGCGTATCGACAGACGGGTTCATCGTAACGGTGAGGATCATTTTTAGCTCCTTATCTCGCAGGCTCCTTATGCCTCGCGATACGAGTCGACAAAACGGAATTACAGAATCTCAATCGTGAACGAGCGAACGATGGTCTCCTTGGGCTTGGCGACAAGGCAGCCGCGCTTATGCTCAAGTACGTCGTCCTCATCGGAGCAGGTCGAGAGGCCGCCCCAGGGTTCAACTGCCACAAAATCGCCCTCGGGCTTGCTCCACACAATGAGATATGGGAAGCCCTCAAAGCTCAGGCGGACGCCCTTGTCCTCGCCCTTTTTGGAAAGCGTGACCTGGCGGCTCTCGAGCACGTCAAAGATGGTCTCCGCAAAATCGAAGAGCTCGTGCGACAGGGGCAGCGTCTTTCCCACCATGGGGTTCTTGGAGCGGTTTGCCACGTCAATCAATCCAGTCGAGGGAACGGCGGTGCAGAACTCCGCAGCCTCGTCTTTCTCAAAGCGCAACTCGTAGTCCGTATAGGCCTCGCCCTCATCGAGCGGACACCTAAAGCCGGGATGACCGCCGATAAAGAACGGCATGTCCTCGGTTCCCTCGTTGGTCACCTCATAGGAGACGCGCACGGCATCCCCCTCAAGCGTATAACGAGCGACAAGCTTAAACGGGTACGGATAATCGCTCAGCAGCGCGGCGTTATCCTCCGAAGCCAGGCACATCGCCAACTCGTTCTCACCTTGGCTCAGCAGCTTCCACTCCTGTTTGCGCGCAAACCCGTGGCGAGCGAGCTTTACATGATGCCCGGCGAACGTCATGGCGCTGTTGTCGCGCAAGCCTCCGCAAATCGGGAAGCAAATCGGTGCCTGGCCGGACCACACGGCAGAATCGCCCTGCCACAGATACTCGCGACCTCCGGCCTCAATCGAGGTAAACGAACCACCAGCCGTGGACACCTTAATAGAAATCAAATCGTTGGAGAGAGCGTATTCCATTGCCCATCCTTTCGAACAACTGCTTTTTGCTCGCAAGAACCCGTCTCGGCCCTGACAAAAGGACAAACCCGCACGTTCATCGATACGTCCGGTATCCCAGCCATGCAACGGGGTACCATACAGACATTGATGCAATTACAGCTGAAAGGCCTTCTTATGCGAACCATCATCCTCTACGCCTCGCGCCACCACGGCAATACGAAAAAGCTCGTGGACGCCATCGTCGAGGCACACCCCGAGATCGATACCCTCGACGTCAAGGCGCTCGGTAAAAACGAGTACCCCGACCTGCACGAATACCATCTGATCGGCGTCGCCACGGGCATCTATTACTCCGAGATCGACAAGGACATGGCACGCGTGCTCACTAACGTGCTGCAGCCGCAGGACAAGGTGTTTGGCCTTATGACCTACGGTGGCAAAAACAAGTGGTACGGCAAGGATATCGATGGCATCTGCCGCATGAGGCAGGCCATCTTTATGGGTGTCTACGGCTGCCCCGGCTTTGATACGTGGGGGCCGTTCAAGCTCGCCGGTGGTGTCCAAAAGGGACACCCGACCGCTGAGGAAATTAAGGGCGCTGTCGACTTCTTCGACAAGATCGAAGACGAGTATGGCGACATCATCGTCGAAGAGTACGCCAAGCGCGAGAAGCGCCTAGCATATGAGAAGGAGCATCCTGCAGGAGGCCTGGTGGCCGGCGTTAAGCGCACGGCAAAGAAGATCGCTAACAAGCTGTAACTGTTAAGGTACTTTTGAGCGTTTAACCCATACGGCGGGTCCGAGCAGATTCGGGCCCGCCGTCTTTTTCTATCGTTACTCGGTAAAGGCATTGCCGACGCTCTGGCCGCCAACATACGTCTCGACGAGGGTGAGCTCATGGTCGAACACGACAAAGTCGGCGTCGCGACCCGGCATGATGCTGCCGCACTTATCCTCGATGTGCGCGGAGCGTGCCGGCACCTCGGTTGCCATGCGAATGGCGATATCGGCGCTGGCAATGCCCCAGTCGACGATGTTCTTGACGCCCTGGGCAAGCGTGAGCACCGAGCCGGCGATGCTCTTGCCGTCGGCGAGCCAGCACAGGTTGTCCTTCATGATGACGTCCATGCCACCACTGGTGTAGCTGCCCTCGGGCATGCCGCCGCAACCCAGGCAGTCAGTGATAAGCACCGTGTGCTGCCATCCCTTTGCCTGCAGCAGCGCCTTGATGGCGGCAGGGTTTACGTGCTTGCCGTCACAGATGATCTCGGCGTAGGTCTCGGGCGTGGACATGGCAGCACCCACGACACCGGGCTCGCGGTGATGCAGCCCGCGCTGTCCGTTATAGGTATGCGTAAAGCAGCTGGCACCGGCGTTGATGGCGGCGATGCACTCATCGTAGGTGGCGTCGGAGTGACCGATGCTGGTCACCATACCCTTGGCGTTCAGAGCAGCCGCATAAGCAGCGGCACCGTCGCGCTCGGCCGCCATGGCGCTCTTAACGATGCGACCACCCGCAGCCTCCTGCCACTGGTCGAAGACCTCCTTGGAGGGATCGATCAGATAAGCAGGGTTCTGCGCGCCCACGTGCTTCATAGTAAAGAAGGGGCCCTCCAGGTAGATACCCTGAATGCGTGCACCGCAGAAGTCGGGGCCGCGACCCTCGTCCGCCTGAGCGATAGCGGCGCAGGCGTCCTTGATCTGCTCGACGCCATCGGTGAACGTCGTAGGCAGCCAGCTGGTGGTACCGCGACGGGCGAGCTCGGTCGAGCTGATATCGATTCCCTCGGGGTCGTTATCGGTAGTTGAGTGGTTGTAAAAGCCATGGATGTGGGTGTCGACCATGCCCGGCGCGATCCACGATCCCGTGTAGTCCTTGATCTCGCAAGAGGGCTCGTCGGCCTGCCAGGCGCCAAAAACGCCATCCTCGACCATGAGATAGCCGCCCAGCTGCGGGCCTGCCGGCAAGAAGAACTTGTCAGCCTTAATTGCGTACGTGCTCATATGCACTCCTTGCTTCTAAAGCAGTTGACTGTGGTGATGCTTATACCCAGCTCACGTAAAACAAAAAGCGCCCGCCCGCCGTTATGAGCGGACGGGCGCCCTTACAGGGGGACGCGATTAAGCGGTGAAGGGGTGAATCGTCACGCCCTTGACCACGCGGTTGACCGTGCCGGTGGGGCTCGGCGTATCGGGCGTGTTGCCCACGCGCACGGAGTTGAGCAGGCTGATAGCCTGGGCAAACATCACGAACGGCAGAGCAAGGTAGCCCTCGGGAAGCGCCTCGTAGCCCTTAAAGGTGAAGGACTCACCCTCATAGACAGTGGCACCTTCCTGCTGAACGGCGATGGTGTGCTGAGCGATCTCGTCGCCACCGATCTCGTTGAGGATGTCGATGTCGTACTGACGGGTGTAGGCGTCGTTGTTGACGAACACGAAGACGAGCGTCTTATCGTCGACGAAGGACTTGGGTCCGTGACGATAGCCCATGGAGGTGTCGTAGGAAGTAGCAACCAGACCGTGAGCGAGCTCGAGGATCTTGAGCTGGCTCTCCTGGGCAAGGCCACCGAAGGAGCCAGAACCCAAGTAGGTCACGCGGTTGAAGTCGCCAGCCAGGTAATCGGCGATCTCGGGCTCACGGGAGATGACCTCCTCGCCCATCTTGGCAATCGTCTCGACCCACTCGGCCTTCTGCTCGTCAGAGGCAGTGTCGAAAATAAGGGTGGAGAGCAGGGTCATGCAGGAATAAGAACCGGTCATGGCGAAGCCCTTGTCGTTGGCGCGCGGAATGAGCAGCGTCAGCGCGTTGGGATCATCGGCAGACTCGACAGCGAGCTTGCCCTCGGGAGCGCAGGTGATGTTGAGGAACTTGACGTTGTGGACGAGCTCCTTGGCAACGGCAACGGCGGCAAGGCTCTCGGGGCTGTTGCCAGAGCGGGCAAAGGAAACCACGAGCGTGGGATCCTCGGCGCGCAGGAAGTCGCGCGGAGCGCTCACGATGTCGGTCGTGGCGATGGGCTTAAAGTCGTAGAGATCAGTGTTGCCAGCGTGACGCAGGTACGGGGCGCAGGTATCGCCAACGTAGTCGGACGTACCGGCACCGGTGAAGACAACGGACAGACGACCCTCGCCCATAGCGCGAGCCTCGGCCAGGAAGGCCTCGATGGCCTCCTTGTTCTCGCGATAGATGTTGAGCGTATCACGCCAAAGCTCGGGCTGCTGAGCAATCTCGGCCGTGGTGATCTGGGCGCCGAGCTCGGTGAGCTCCTCGACACTCTTCTCGAACATTTCTAATACCTCTCTCTAGAAGTAATCCTCTGACGTGCAATTATACACTTCGGTTGGTTATCTGGTAGTAACCAGTTAAATGCAAAGAATCACCATATGGAAACGATGCGAGCACTAGTTACTGCGCTGGTGGTAAACCTTGTATTTAAACTGATCGGCACGAGCAACCGAGAGTGTATACTCCACAACCTCGTTTGACTCGTTATACGTAGTCCTGACCAAATCGAGCACAGGCGAGCCCTCGACAATTCCCAAAAGGTGGGCGTCGGTGGGACGGGCTATGCTCGCATAGAACTCCTCTTCGGCCACGCGAATCTTTTGCTGAAAGTCTTGCTCAATCACATCGTAAAGCGGCTTACGCTCCAGCAGTGGTCGCTTTAGGGACAGAAATTGACGAACCGGTAGATAGCTGCGTTCGACCATCATGGGCATGTTATCGGCAGAACGAAGGCGCTTAAGCTTAAAAATGCGATCACCGATACGCAATCCCATATGCTCGGCCAGATTCTTATCGGCCTCCATCTCGCAAAACTCGAGAATCGTGGTCTCGGGGTCGCGACCCATCGCGCGCATCTGCTCAGTAAAGCTGTAGGACTGCATAAGATTGGTTGCCTTTGCCGAACGGTCGGTCACAAAGGTACCGCGACCGTGCTGCCGAACCACCAGTCCTAAACGCTCCAGTTCCTGTAGAGCCAGGCGTACCGTAGTGCGCGAGAGACCATAGCGCTCCGAAAGTTCGCGCTCGGAAGGAATCATGTCACCGGCGCGATATTCATGGTCAATCTTTTCGGTCAGAATATCGACCAGCTGATCGTACAGCGGTTGCTTACGCGCTCCGATCGCCATCCTATCCTCCCTTTTGCTCGAATTCGGCTAACTACCTAGGGTGTTAAGCATTATCAGTCCGCAACACCCGAATCATCAAGAAAACAAAAGCCGCGCGCTCTTTCGAGCACGCGGCTTTTAACATACACATGGCTTAAGGGGTCGGGGTGTGAGCCGCGTAGGGACACACCCCTCAAGCTAGAGCCTTACCAGATGCTCGGCCAGAGACCAAGCGGGCCAGCGCCCAGGATGCCAAGGACAAAGAGCAGGAGAATGCCCTTGGTCGGGGTCCAGCTGTGCTTAGCGAACATGTAGTAAAGCAGCAGCGTAAGCATAAGCGGGACGAGCTTCGGGACGATGGTGTTGAGGGTGTCGGCAACGGAGAAGTTGACCGGATCCTCGGTGACGGTGCCGTAGGTAACGGACTCCATGCCGTTGCCCAAATCGGTGACGCCGCACTCGACAGCGTTGCCGTCGGCATCGGAAGCGGTGAGGGCGTTGCCGTCCTCATCGGTCATGGCGATGGTGCCGGCCTCAGCGGTCTCGGTATCGATGCCCTCCATACCGGTGAAGTTCTCGGCCTCCTTCTCGGAGACGATCACGGTAGTAGCGGAGAGGCCACGGGTGGTGCCGTTGGGGATCTGGAGGTTGATCTGGGTGCCACCCATGGTGACGACCAGGCAACCGACGACGAAGACGCCCATGATGGAAGCGGCACGCGTGAAGGCCTGCATGTTGGCAGTCAGAGCGTCAATAGCGCTGGTGCCAAGCTTGTAGGACCAGTTCATGAGCCAGAAGCGCAGAGCGAACTGGACGACGTTGAAGATCACCAGGAAGATGATCGGTGCAGCGGCGTTGCCGTTGATGGCCATGTTAGAGGTGATGCCGGCCGTGATAGGCACAAGCGTCAGCCAGAACAGGGCGTCACCGATACCACCGAGCGGGCCCATTGCGGCGACGCGGACGGCGCGGATCGTGGGGATGTCAACCTTGTTCTGCTCGAGCGAAAGCACGATGCCCATAACAAAGGTGACAAGGAACGGGTGGGTGTTGAAGAACTCCAGGTTGTGGCTCATGGAAGCCGCGAGGTCGTTCTTGTTGGTGTGGATCTTCTCCAGACCGGGGATGATGGAGTAAAGCCAGCCAGCGGCCTGCATGCGCTCGTAGTTGAACGATGCCTGCAGGAAGCAGGAGCGCCAAGCCATCTTGTTGAGGGTCTTCTGGTCGAGCTGCGGAGCAGGAGTGAGATCCTCGTAGTGCTCCGGGATCACATACTCATTAGATGCCATCTTCGAAGTCACCTCCGTCAGAAACAGCTGCACCCTTCAGCTCGGTCTGCTGCTGGAAGTCCCAGAAAGCGATGCCGAAGCCGATGAGAGCGAGGATGAGCAGAGCAGGGGTTGCCAGCGAATCGTTGGCAACGGTGATGAGCGCGAGGCCAAAGCCCATGAGGAAGAAGCCCCACATATCGCGGTTCATCATAACCTTGAGCAGGACGGCGAAGCCGACGAAGCGCATCATGCCGCCTGCAGCGGAGAGACCGGTCTGCAGCCAAGTCGGGATGGCAGAAGCGATGGTCTGACCGATGGTAGCGCCAGCGATGAAGAACAGGGTGACGACGACAGCGAAGATCAGGCCGAGCAGAGCCATGGCGAAGTAGTTCAGGCGCTCGATGCCCTTGGTGTCCGCGTTGTGAGCCATGTTATCGGCCGTGGACATAAGCGGGGACATAAGCGTGAAGACCAGGGTAACGCCAAGCTGGCCAAGCAGAGCGAACGGAATGGCGAGGCCGACTGCCGCGTTGGGCTCGAGGCCCGTGGCGATAGCGAGAATGGCTGCCATGATGCCGCCGATGACGGCGTTAGGCGGCTGAGCGCCTCCGATCGGCATGTTGCCGATCGTCATGAGCTGATAGGTACCACCCACGAGAAGACCGGTGTTGAGGTCGCCAAGGATAAGACCGATGACGGCGCCGGTGACGATGGGCTGATAGAGAGACTCGAGGAAGTCAAACTGGTCGATTGCCGCGATGAACGTGACGACGAAGACCAGAGCGATCTGGATGATCGAGTATTCCATCTTGCTCCTCCTTTCAAAATGTATGTACGCACTTTGGATTTCACGTACAGAACGTCAGGGTTTCACTCCTGACAACGTGGATCACGAGGATTACGAGAAGAGCTTGCTCGTGTCCTCAACAGGCGTGCTCGGAACGCGCCTGATCTCCAACTCCACCCCCAATTCCTGCAGCTCTTTAAACGCAGCGACATCCTCGTCGTTAACTGCGACGGAGGTGGCGACTTGGCGCTTTCCTTCCGACATGTGCATGTTGCCGATGTTTACCTTCTTTATAGGCACACCGCCCTTGACGAGCGTAAGCACGTCTTCCGGTGTTTCGGCCACGATGAAGATCTTCTGGCGCGGGCTCGCCTTGCCAATGACGTCGATGGTCTTCTGCAGAGAGAAGAAACGCGTAGCGACGCCGGCGGGAGCGGCCATCTTCATGAGGTTCTGGCGCATGGTGTTGGACGCCACGTCGTCGTTGGCGACGAGGATGAGGTTGGAGCCCAGGGTGGAGTTCCACTGGGTGGCAACCTGACCATGAACCAGTCGGTTATCGATGCGGGTAAGAAGAATGTTGGGTTCTGCCATGTTGATCAGCTTCCTTTCGTTATTTGCTGACGACAGTTACTTGATCTCCTGAATCGCGTAACGCGAAACATCTACGACGGCTCCGGATCGGACTTTGATCTGGACCTTCTCGCCTTCGATGCCTTTGACGGTTCCGTAGATACCGCCGGCGAAAAGAACCTCTTGACCCGGCTTGAGCTCGGTGTGCAGCTCCTTGAAGTACTTCTGCTTCTTCTTCATGTTGATTTGCGACCAGATGGTGTAAATCAAGCCCATGATGACAAGCAGGCCTAAAAGGGCGACCGAGGAGCTCAGGACGTTGGCTCCGAAATCGGCCATTAGATGCCGTCCTCGTCGCCGAAGATATCCTCTTCCTCGGAGCCGGCAACGGATGCGACCGTCTGGGCGGTGACGCCCGTCTGGCCAACGGTCACGGCCTGCTCGCCAAGCTCGGCGAGCGTGGCATTGCCGCGGAGGAACAGAAGCTCAATAACCATGGGAAGGTTGGTGCCAGTCAGAACCTCGACGTTGTCGACATCCTGGGCAATCATCATCGACTGGTTGAACGGGGTGCCGCCAAGCAGGTCGGTAAAGACGAGCACGCCATCGCACTCCTCGCGCATGGCGGTAATAGCGGCGCGGAGATCCTCACCGTAGGAAGCAGCCTGGTCGCCCTCAAAAGGAACGACGGTAAAAACGGGCTGGTCGCCGGCAACCATAGCGATAGCGCTAGCTAGGCCGGGTGCGAACTGTCCATGACCGGTAAGAATAAAGCCAACCATTCAAATTTCCCTTCCGAAGGTGTGTACAATCTGAGTCCGATGATTTTCGGAAGCCAGCGGGCGCTCGCCCTTAAAGCTTCTTAGAAAGCGTTCTTTGAAGACCAGTGGTTTCTAACCTGGTAGTAACCACGTGACGTGTTGTTGTCACTATATCACCCCAGAAGAGATCGCTTTCGTTGATTCATACGGTAAAACGTTTTTGCACCGCTCACGGTGATAAATCGACCGTTTACCGGTCGTTAACACTTCTACCTGCGGTTTTGAAACCGTTTCGAAATGCTTTGGCAAAAGATCGGAACTTTTCCTGTCCCTAAACAACGCAGGGCGGCTAAAAATAGCGTGTAGAAAAATTGCAGGTCATTGTGAAGATATGTGAATTGGTCTTTTTGACTTAATACCAGTTAGAACCAGTTTAAAAATTATCGGTGAACGGTAGTTTTTGACCGTTCACCGGTTATTTGCAGTCGTTTGCAGCCGTTTTTCTAGATGAATTGGGGAGACCCGATGAAGCACTTGCGCGGTTGCAGGATATTTCAATACTCGTCCATCCCCCGCGCGCCAAACTCCCACTCCCTGAATGTGCCATAAGCTCTCGCTATTCGTCTTATAAACATTACTTACTCTAATCTGTAATTGTTTATCGTTTATCGTTAAGTATGTTATAAAATTTAGTATCATCCAAGACATTGGTTGGAGGAGCTATGATCCGCTGGAACGCATCCAAATCGAATGAAGCCATCGACCGTGAACAGGCAATAGCCAAACTGAGGAAGCTCACTCGCTACTGCAAATGGGCCACAATCTGCACCGCCGTGGCGCTCGCTCTGGGACTCCTCGCAGTCATTGCAATCTACGATCTACTCATATTGCCTAGCCTCTCCCAAGGGTTCTGTCTCCAATCCGTAGAGCTTGAGGCTGGCGAAGGGCCAATTCTCGCTCTCGTCGGCGCCGATGAACACACCCCTCTTATGCTTGTCGCGCACGACGGTCATACTGCCATAGGGAGCGCCATGATGACATGCCTTGCGTTTGCCATCGTGCTAAGCGCATACAAGTTTTTCTCCGCCATTGAAAAGGCGGGCAGGCCCTTTGACCTCGAATGCATCCGCATACTACGTCAAATAGGACATTTGTTCCTTATTGGCGGCGTTGCTGTGAAGCTTCTTGGTGCCATAGTCACGGGGCTGATACTCTCAGGATTTGGCGGCAACTTTACGGATGCGCTTGGCGGCCAGCACCTCGACCTCTCTATGGTCTTTGCAGGCCTGATTATTAGCCTGATTGCCAGCGTCTTCCAGTACGGGTGTATCCTGCAAAAACAAGATGACGAGTTGCTCTAGGGGGAATCCATGATTATTCTGCGGCTTGACCGCATGCTCGCCGAACGCAAGATCTCATCCAAAGAGCTTGCGGAACGCGTGGGCATCTCCCAGGTCAATATGTCACGCATTAAGACAGGCAAGGTTTCTGCCATACGTTTTTCAACTCTTGACGCGATATGCCGGGCACTCGACTGCCAACCGGGCGATGTTCTGGAATACATACCTGACGATGAAGCCGATAGCCTCTTTGGGCTTAAAGATTAATAGGCATAATGTAGCCACCAGCGCCCAAACGCAAATAGCCCGCTAGAACAACATCCGTTCTAGCGGGCTATTCAGATATTTCGGCTACGAGCTCGGTGGCTCAGACAAATCTTTACGCAAACAGGCCGTAGATGCTGATGTTGGCCTTGGCGTAGAGGCCGTTAGCATACTCGGTCCACTTGGAGCTGGCGCTTGAAGCCTGCGAAGAGTACTGCTGGTAAGCAGTGTAGTAGGCGGTCATGGCCTGCTTATAGGTAGCGCTATCGGCCGTAAAGGCATCGTCGGCAAAGGCCTTAGCGTAGGTGCTGTCGGCGTCCTTCCAAGTGCCCTTCTCGCTATCCCACTCGTCACCGGCAAGGTTGATGATGTAGTCGACGTAGTCCTTGCTCGCGGTCTCCTCGTTGCCGTCAGCAGGCTCGGTCGGAGCGGTCGGCATGCTTGCGGAGCTATCGCCCACCTTCTTCTTGTAGAGCTTCTGCAGCGTCGCGGACTGGCGGACGATCTGCTTGGCCTGGTCCTTGGACACGCCATACTGCGTGGCCATGGTCTTGTAGTCCGAAGTGCCGATGGAATCCTCGGCGTATTTCTTCATCTCCTTAGAAGAGACGGTGATGCCCTCGTCCTCGGCAGCATCGAGCAGGATCTTGTTGCGCACGTAGGACAGGATGACGTCGGCAGACGGAGCGGTATAGTTGCCGTCGTCGTCCTTGACGGTGTCGAGGCTGTACTGGCTCTCGATGGCCTCGCGCGCGGTGATGTCACTCTTCTTGCCGTTGTAGCTGTAGCTTGCCACGGTCGAATCGAGCTGGTCCTCGGTCAGGGTCGACGAGCCGACACCCTTGCCGCCAAAACCACCATTGCCAATAAAGAAGCCAATCACGGCAGCAATCACGACGGCAACCACAAAGGCGGCAATCATCGTCTTCTTGTGCTTGCAAGTGTGGTCATCCACGTCGGAGTCGTCGTCCTCGTCCTGCTCCTCGGGCATCAGATCCTCGTCAGCGGCATCCGCGGCAATCTGAGCCTCCAGACGGGCGTCCTCCTCCTCGGCCGTCGTACCGGCAGCAATGTGCTCGGCAGACGTACCGGTGACCAGGTCGATCTTCTCGTCCTCGTCACCGTCGGGGCCTTCGCCGCGCTCGATGATCTGGATGCCGTCGATCTCGTCCTTCTCGTCCTTCTTTTGAATCAGACCCATATCAGTTACTCCTTGTTAGGAAACATAGTCCCCAATAGAATACGCCCGGCAGAGCGCCGGGCGTATTGATTCTTAGGTTATACGCAAACACTTAAGTACTATTTAGGCGTTTGCAGTGTGCATGCCTTAGGCCAGGTGCGCGATAACGGCATCGGCAAAGGCCTGCGTGCCCACCGCGCCCTCGACGGAACCGGTCTGGGCACGACGCACGTCACCGGTAACCTGCTCGCCCTCGTCGAGCGTGGCAGATACGGCGGCACGAATGCGATTGGCAGCATCGTTCTCGCCCAGGTGATCGAGCATCATCGCGGCAGAGAGGATCTCGGCCGTGGGGTTGGCGATATCCTTGTCCGCGATATCGGGTGCGGAGCCATGCGTGGCCTCAAAGATGGCGCAGTCGGCACCGATGTTGGAGCCGGGGGCCATACCCAAGCCGCCCACCAGGCCGGCGCACAGGTCGCTCACGATGTCGCCGTACAGGTTGGGCAGCACCAGGACATCGAAGTCGTTGGGGTTCTGGACCAGGCCCATGCAGGTGGCGTCGACAATCTTGTCGTTGAACTCGATATCGGGATAGTTGGCGGCCACCTCGCGCGCCACGCGCAGGAACAGGCCGTCGGTCGCCTTCATGATGTTGGCCTTATGCACGGCCGTCACCTTTTTGCGGCCGCAGCGGCGGGCATACTCAAAGGCATACTCCACAATGCGGCGGCTCTTGGCGATAGAGATCGGCTTGATCGAGATCGCGGAATCGGCGGCGAAGGTCTTTTGGCCCGAACGTTCGACGAGCTGCGAGAGCTCCTCGACCTCGGCAGCGCCCTCATCGAACTCGATGCCGGCGTAGAGGTCCTCGGTGTTCTCGCGCACGATGACCAGGTCGACGTCGCGGAAGCGCGAGCCGTCGCCCGGCTGCGACAGGCAGGGGCGCACGCAGGCGTACAGGTCGAAGTGCTTGCGCAGGGCCACGTTGACGCTGCGGAAACCCGTGCCGACCGGCGTGGTGATGGGGCCCTTGATGGCAACCTTGGTCTCGGCGACCGCATCGAGCACGTGCTGGGGCAGCGGCGTGCCAAACTCGTCCATGACGCCGGCACCGGCCTCCTGGACGTTCCAATTGATCTGGACACCGGCAGCCTCGACCACGCGGCGCATGGCCTGCGTAATCTCGGGACCGATACCGTCACCGGGAATCAGGACTACATCGTGCGCCATAATCTGTTACTCCTCGTCTTCGGCGTCGTCAGATTTTTTAACGCTAGCACGCTTCTTCTTTTTGGAGAGATCCAGGCCAAAACGTTTAACAAGCATTTCGCAAATCTCGCTCGAACGGGCCTTGAGATAGCTGCCCTTGCCGTTCTCGGCATCGAACTTAAGGCGCAGCGCGAGCTTCTCGGCAACCTCGGCGTCGATCTCGCCCTGGCAAAACTCGTACAGGCAACCGAGCATGTCACGATACTCAAGGTCGCCGTGGTAGCACTGGATGGCCTCATCCAGGATGGGCCAAGCCTCGCGCGAACGCTCGACGCTCGTGGCACCCCACACGCACAGCAGGCGGAAGGCGGCATAGCGCAGCGTGGAGGAGATCTCGTCGAACAGTGCAGTCTCGGCGCCCTCAAAGGCATCGCCCAGCTGCTCGGGGCAGGTGGTGGCGAGCGCCGTCAGGGCATCGAGGGCCTCCCAGCGGGTCTGCGCCTCGGGGCGGTCGAGCGCCTCGATCAGCGCGGGCACGCAGGGCACGACGCGCTGCGGATCGCGCTCGGCCAGCAGATGCAACACGCGGGCGGCAAACTGGCGGATGCGGCGCGTGGGGCAGCCGAGCTCCTTGACCAGACGGTCGACGGCGTTCTCGTTCTCCTCTGCCAGCTGAAGCTGTGCCAGCTCCTCGTCGGTGAGCTGTTCTTCCTTGTTTTCTGCCATAGTTACCTCTTCTTACTATTTCTTAGCGTGCTTGCCAGCACCCTTGCTGTCATCGGTGACCGAGATGAGCTGTCGGTCGGCCGCGCCATTGCGACGCGCACGGCGGCGTTCCTCGGCGTCGCCCGCGTCGGCGGCGGCGCGGTGAGCCTTGTTGACGTTAAAGACCTCGTCGTGCTTGCGCCACGGGCCGACGGACTCGCCAAAACTCATCTTAAGGCCGGCGATAAAGCCGCCGAGCCAGCCGATCGGCGCAAACTGCACCAGCGGGAACAGCGAAAACACCCAGGTCAGCAGGACGACTGCCGCCGCACCTGCAAAATTGGCGATCCAGTAGTCGCGCTTGGTGATCACGCGCTTTTCGCACGCCCACTGGCCGCATAAAAAGCCGATGTAGATCGCAAAGAGAAAGAGCACCAGCGCAAGCACCACGAACGTCCAGCTCATGGTCGCTACTCCTCGTGATGATGGCCGCAGCAGCACTCGTGGCCGGCATCATGGCCGTGGCCGCCGCAGCACTCGTGGTCCTCGCCGTGATGGTGGCCGCAACCGCACTCGTGGTCGTCGCCGTGCTCGCCGCAACCGCAGCCTTCCTCGTGAGCACCGTGCTCCTCGGGACGATACTGCGACCAGTCCAGACCGGCGGCGATGGCGTCGGCCTCCTCCTTGTAGAGTACCGTGATGGCCTGGGTGCCCAGCTTGGCGCCGCCAATGGCGTCGAGCATGTCGTAGAGCGTAAAGGCCACGTCGGCGCCGGGCAGCGCAAGCTCGCGATCGTCGGCATAGGCGAGCGCCAAGCGCAGGTCCTTAATGAAGTGCTCGACCATAAAACCGGGCTTGTAGTCGCCGTCGAGCGCCTTGGGAGCCAGGCTCTCCATGGCGCCGGACTTGCCGGTACCGCCCAGGATCATCTGGCGGGTCTTCTCCAGGTCAAGACCGCTCAGCTCGGCAAATGCCATGGCGTCTGCCATGCCGACCATGCAGGCGCCCAGCGACACCTGGTTGGCGAGTTTGGCAGCCTGGCCCTTGCCGGCGCCATCGAAGCAGCAGATGTTGGCCGCAAAGGTGGCAAGGATGTCGCGGACCGGCGCGATGTCGTTCTCGGTAGCACCCACGATAGCCGTGAGCGAACCGGCGATAGCGCCCGACTCGCCGCCGGTGACGGGGCAGTCAAACGCCATGCGGCCAGAAACCTGGGCGGCCTCGGCAATGTCACGGGCGAGCTCGGGCGAGCTCGTGGTGAGGTCGATCAAGACCGCGCCGGGCTTAGTGCACGCGAGCAGGCCGTCGCCCGCCAGGTAGAGCTCCTCGACCTCGGAGGGATAGCCCACCATGGTAAAGACGACATCGGCGTTCGCCACGGCCTCGGCCGGCGTATCGGCCCAAACAGCGCCGCGCTCGATAAGCGCGGCAGCCTTGGACTTGGTGCGGTTGTTGACCGTGACGGGATAGCCAGCATCCAGGATGTGACCGGCGATGGGGGCACCCATGATTCCGGTGCCGATAAATGCGACGGAGAGCTTGTTTGCCATGAAACCTTTCCTTTTGGGTTGGGTGTTGTTACCAGGTTGAATACTCGATGCCAGCGTTTGGGCAGCGAGCTGGGATCGATTACGGCTGCGTTACTTGCCTACTGACCGCGCACGCGACGGGCGATGCGGTCGGAAAGCGACGCCTTGTCGGCGCGGTTCTTACCCCAAAACGCGCAGGCCACCATGCCGGGGCCCACGTGCGAGCCAATGGTGGGACCCACGGAGCTGCGAATGATCGTGACGTCGGCGCAGCCCTCCTCCTTGCGGATGGCGGCTTCGAGCCAGTCGCCGTCCTTTTCGGCATCGGCCGTCATGATGGCGATGGGCATGGTGCGGTCGGGCACGTAGTTCTCGCGGAACGACTTGAGAATGGACTTGAGCGCCTTCTTGCGGCCGCGGTTGACGCCGATCAGCGACAGCGAGCCGGCAAGGTCGTAGGAGAGCTCGGGCTTGACATCGAGCTTTGCCGTGAGCTGCGCCGCCGCGGGCGGAATGCGGCCGCCGGCAGCCAGCGCGTCAAAGCTCTCGAGCGTAAAGTAGCCGTGGACGTAGGTCTTTGCCTCGTTTGCCCAATCGACCAGCTGCTTGGCGGTCAGTCCCGCCGAACGCTGGCGCACGGCCTCGAGCGCCAAGAGCGCGCCGGTCGCGCAGGGCAGAGCGTTGTCGACCACGTAGAGCTCAAAGTTGGGATACTCGGCGCGCACGGCGTCCGCCGCCTGGCACGCGGAGTTGTAGCTCGACGACAGCGCCGAGGTAAAGCACAGGTAGACCGTGGGAGTACCTTCTTTGGCACACTCGGTAAAGAACTCGATATAGCGACCGAGCGACACGGCGGAGGTAGACACGCGAGCGCCGGCGCGCATGCGGTCGTAGAACTCTTTGGGCGTGATGCTCGACCAGATATCGTCCGTGCGCTCCTCGCCATCGATGATAAAGGGGAAGCCCAAGATATCGACATCGAGGTTCGCGGCGACCTCGGGGCTAAAGTCGCAGCAGGTATCGACGACGATGCGGCAGCGGTCAGAATGGCCGGTAGATGCAGCCTTGTCCATCAAAGCGACTCCTTACGTAAAAAAGGCGACCACCCGCATGGGATGGCCGCCAACCGTTAACTCATGCAAGTTAACGTATTTTACTCGTCAAGTGTTTCGATGCGGGGCTTGATGATGCCATATCCACCATTCTTACGGTGATACACCACATTGATGAGACCAGTCGTCGCGTTCTCGAACACGTAGAAGTCGTGGCCCAGCAGATCGGTCTGCACCAGCGCCTGCTCCTCAGTCATCGGGGTGACATCGATGACCTTCTCGCGGACGAGCAGGTCGTCCTCCTCCTCGGGCAGCAGCAGGTCGGCCAGATCCTCGACGCGCTCGACCGGTGCGACATCCGCGGCGCTGGCACCGCCCTGGCGGTTGTCCACGACCTTGGTCTTGAACTTGCGCAGCTGACGAGTAACCTTATCGGCGGAGAGATCGATGGCGGCATACATATCTGCGCCGTGCTCGGCAACGCGAATCACCGAACCGCGGGCACGAACCGTGACCTCGACGATTGCCGGGTTGGGGTTCGAGGGGTTCTTCTCATAACGAAGCACGACGTCGACTGTCATGGGCTCGATGTCGAAAACCTTGAGCGCCTCGCCGATCTTCTCATCCACATGCGCACGCAGAGCATCGGTTACCGTCGTCTTGCGTCCAGAAACCTTGATATCCATACGTGGCTCCAATCTGCCTCGGGGACTTACTGTACTGGCTATGTACCCATTGCCGTGCATTTAATCACGCGGATTCCTAAAGACCCGAATAACGATTGCTTGATACCGCATACCGAAGTCTCGTACTTTTCCATGGCAAAGTGCGCTATAGGAGGGAGCCGACAGATTTGTATTTGGTCCCGAAAATTGGCTTTGAACTGCTGGTTTTATAGGGATGAAAAAGCCGGGCTCCCCTATTGGGGAAGCCCGGCAGTGCATGTTGAAACCGTGAAGAGGTGCCCTTTCCAACGTATAGGAGACACCACCCCTGGCAATAACTAGCTATTGAGTTTGTTAATGTCATCGTCAGTGATGGTGCCTTCCTGGCTGGACGATTTGTCCTCGGAGGATGCGGTCTCATTGTTGGAATCGAAAGACTCGCTGCCGGAGGACGTGGTCTCACTGGACTCAGAGTCGCCCGGTTGCACGTTAGCGCCCGAAACCGTCTTAGTGGTGAGGTCGTAGGGAATCTGACCGTACCAGACGCAGTGAACCGCCTCGAGCGTACCGTCGACCGTGATGTCGTCGAGGGCATCACTCACGGCACGGCACAGTTCGTCATTGGACGAGAGGCCCGCAACACCAAGCGTCGAGGGCGCCTCGAGCGCACCGACATAGGAGACCTCGCTCATCAGGCGTGCAAGGTAGCCGCCGGCCGTGGAGTCGCAGATCACATAGTCGACCTCGCCGGACTCGAGCGCCTCAAAGCACTCGTTGATGTTGGAGTAGGTCTTTTGGTTGGCGGTAATGCTCTGCTTAGCAAGCGTCTCCTGCGAGGCCGAGGACATCTGGACACCCAGGGTAGACGTGTTAAGGGTATCGGTGGAAACGCTTAGCGACCCACCATCGCTGGTTTTACCGAACACAGAAGCGGCATCGTACAGGCAGGTGCCGAGCGAGCTAACGTCCCCGTCTGTGGAGTTGATCTCGCCGATAAAGATATCAGCCTTTTTGTCGCCGAGCGCGGAACCTGCCGAGGACGCATCGACAAAGGCGACCTTAAGGCCCATGCGGCTTGCGAGGGCGCGGGCGGCGTCAACCGCGTATCCCGTGAGCTCGCCGTCGGCGCCTTGCATGGCCTGCGGCGCATCGGAAGTATCGAGGGCGACCGTCAGGGTTCCGGGAGTGACCAGGGCATCGTCCGACACCGCCGGCGTGACGGTCTCGTACTCGATCTGGTCGATCGTGGGAGTCGTGAACGTAGACAGCGGGTTGAACGCGCATCCGCTCAGGCCCAAAACGGCAATGACCGCTGCGGTCCCAGCACCTAACCGAGCCGCGTGCATCAAGCTGCCCCTCACCATGTCCACTACCCTGCCTTCTGTGTCGTATACAATCCGTGCGTTGCGCGGAATATCAGATTGTTCCCACCAGCTGACCTGGTATTTGACCCCACACTTGCGCACCGGGGTGTTTGCTCGGGAGGCCGCAGCCACCTTCACGACTGACCCGCTCGCCCGCGAGGCGGTATTGCCCCAAAGAAAGTAGAACGGACGGTGCGGCTTACATCTAGGACGCGCCATGATCGCGCCGCGCACACGCGGTCGCTTACGTGGATCCCTTTGACCGCGTCTGTCTTGGACTAGGACGGGCATTTCGTCCGTCCGCAACCACAGCCTGGTAGGAACGAAGCGCATTATAGCTAAGTTCAAGCTAAAGTTTAAGGTTAGGGGCGTCATTCGCATCGCGAGTACAGATTTCGCAGGTCGGAGCGGGCTATTCGTGCCCCTGTGAAGCCCGGAGCTCCCCCTATGGGGAGCTCCGGGGCACCCGTCTCAGGGTGCCGTGTGCAAAAAACGGCAAATATGAGTACTGTTACCAATTTAGTAGCAGAGTATTACCGCCTCACGAGCCCTTTTTGAGTTCCGCACAGCCTGCTTGGCGCCAAGATATTCCACATTCGTTTATTATCTCTTCGCTGAATCCAGATTATCGGCCCAAGTTTCTTTGTTTTTGCTGTCACTAATCTAGTAACAGTACTCATATTTGCCGTTTTTTGCACAGAGCATATAAACAGACCCCCTATAAAGCCATAGTTTTACGCTGGTTTGAGCCCAAAGCACGCTCGGAGCGTATTCAGCAGAGCATCTTGCCTCTTTCGACGAGCCTCTACGCGATTCTGATATCGCTTACCCATACGCTGGTGCAAGCGCCATGCGAGTGCTTCCATCGCTTCCATGTCACAGAGCATTTCGTTGTTGACCGTCGCGACCTCGATTCCCATAGTAATCAAGCCTGTGTTGCGCTTTTCATCATGGATACGTCCCCTCCGGGATGAATGGCCCAGCTCACCGTTGTATTCCAGGTCAAACCGGGCTGCTTCCTGGTACGCATCGCAAACTGCATGCGGCATCCCCGAGATTGCCTGCGCGCGGTCATCGAACTCAATCTTGTAGTCGGTCTTAAAGGGACCGCAGGCAAATCCGCCATAGGAAAACGGAAGCGAAAACAGGGCGAGCATGATGCACTCCATGGGTGAGCGCAGGTTTTCCGAAAGATAGGGACACAGACGCTGCAGCTGTTTGGCCGCGTTCCCCTTGCATACCGCGAGGTAATCTGCCAGACGATCGGGCGTCAACACCGGCTCAACCTCAAAGTAGCCCACATCTGCTGGCTGGTCCTTGTCCTTTGCAAGTTTATTCGTAACAGGCGAGGTGTAGGGAGGCAGATACTTCCCGCGGTCACTCAGCGAAATCTTAGAGCACAGTTCCTGGGCCAGTGCAAACGCCTGGATACAGCCGACCTCGCGGGCGACGGCAACACAAAGGGCCTCGGGAGATAGGCTGTACACCCCCGGTTCCACCTCTAGAATCGAGCCGACAGGCAACCCGGAACACACGGACCAGCCCACGCCAGGCATGCGTCGGCGCTGCGCCGCAGATCCCACCAGCAAGCACAGATCTTCTTGCACCTCGCCGCTTTTGGCTCCAATTCGCACCAGGTCGGGAAGATAGATATCCTCGGTCGAAGGCGATGACGTACACAGCACGCGGCGCTCTTCATCGGGATTGAGGTCCTTCCAGCCGATGTAGCCCATCTGCCGGCGCTCGGCTCGAATCATACGCAACGCCGAGGTGCCCGTCAGGATCACGGAAGCCGCTAGCTGCTCTTTTGTCGGTTTGTTGCACTGCCTGATTGTTACCGCCACACGAATCACCCCTACCAAACGCGTGCGATAGCGAGGCCATCAACGGCCGCGGCACCGGCGCGTTTGAGTTCCGCCGAAGCCGCTGCCATCGTCGCACCCGTGGTGATAACGTCGTCGATAAGCAGCAGGCGGCGGCCCCGCACGTCCTCAACGGTCTCGTACATGCCTCGGGCGCGTTCACGGCGTTCTTCACGACCGAGTTCACGCTGGTCGCCACGGCCGTACTTAACGAGGGCGTCGAGCAGCGGAACACCCGACAGCTCACAAAATGGGCGCGCGATGGCTTCCATATGATCGAAGCCGCGTCGCCGAAACGCCGCCGCCGTCGCGGGCACAAACACCACCGCATCGGCACCGGACAACACACCGCCTAAGCGTTCGGGTGCCGCGACCTGGGCATGTAAGGCGGTATCGTATAGCAGCTCTGCCAGATACGGCGCCAGGCGTCGCTCGCCCGCGTCTTTGTACGCTTTAATGATCCGCGGCAGCGGATGCGTGTAAACGGCACATGCCAGGCACCGGTCGAGAGCTTCGGCCATCGCCGAAGACGCACCCTCGACCGAGCACTCGGTGCACAGCAAGTCTCCAAACGGGGCTCCGCATCGGGTGCAGCTATAACGTGGGTCAATGAGCGCAAGCGCGGCCAGGCAGTCTTGGCAAATAAGCGCGCCGGCGCGCTCGCAGCCAGCACATCGCGTGGGCGACAACGCCTCAAGCGCCCCGTGCGCCGCCTGCTCGGCAAACGGTAACAATTCGTCCGCAAACGGTAGGATGCCAGCACCTTGCAGGCATCCCAACACATTCAAATGTCTCTTCACGACACAACCCTCCCTACGCTCGGTCGCAGGGAGGGTTGTTGATTCAGTGCCATGGTACCCCGACGCGTTTGGGGTCAGGAAGGTTAAATCCGTTTGCGGGCGCTATTCGCCGGTGGGCGGTTGCGGTGCGGACGAGTTTTGGGTCGAGCCCTCACCACCATCTTGACGCGGCTTGCGGGAACGACGACGGCGACGGCGCTTCTGGCCCTGATCAGCCGAACCCTCGCCACCACAATCTTCGCGCGGCTCGCGTTCGTCACGAGCAGCGCCACGCACGGCCTTGGCGGCCGCCCCTCCGCCATCTCCGGGGCGACGGCGCGTGACCTTGACCTCGCCATCCGAGACCTGATCGGCCACGGAGGGCACCGAGGGCTTTTGCTGCGTGCCCGAGGAATGGCGACGACGCGGACGCGGGGCGCGATCGTCATCGTTGCGCTGCTTGCCACCCTTGTCGGCAGGCGTATCAGAACCCGAACCACCCTTGGGGGCGGCACCGGCTTCGCGAGCGGCTGCGGCGCGGAAGGCGTCCTCGCGTTCCTCGCTCGACAAATGGCGACGGCGACGGCGCGTGGGATTCATGCCACCGCCGCGGTTTTGCTGCTGAGGCTGCTGAGCCTCGCGCTCGCGGGAGGAGTTCTTGCCTGCGGGAGCGGTCTCGCCGGCATCGACCGAACCCGAGCGCTTGCGGCGGCGACGTCCAACGGCAGCCTCCTCAGCCTCGGGTACCTCGGCCTTGCCGCGACCCTTACCGCGGCCGCGACCCTCGCCTTGGCTCTGACCGGCACGAGTATCGGCGTCCGCATCGCGACGGCGGCGCTTGGGCATCGTCGTCCCCGCCAGACGGTCGGCGCTCGACAGGCCATCGCCCACGTCGACGCCGTTCTCGCGGTCGAGCTCCATAAGCGCCAGGCGCATCTCGGGCGACTCGATGCGCTCGAGCACATCGCGCGTCACGCAGTCGGGGCGGCAGTTGCAGCCCTGCTCGGCGGCCTTCTTTTTGCAGCCCTCAGAGCAGGTCATGTCGGCCAGGTTGACCTTAAAGACTTTGCCGTTCTCCAGGCGCAACACCAGCTGCTCACGCGGCGTGTCATATTCCTGGATGCGCGCCTTGCCAAGCGGCGTATCGATAAGCGTCTTCTTTTTGGGCGCGCGGCTCTTAAAGTCCTTGTACGCCTCGAACTCGTAGCGCAGGCAGCACATCAGGCGACCGCAGACGCCGCTAATTTTGGACGAGTTGAGCGGCAGGTCCTGCTCTTTTGCCATGCGGATCGAAACCGGCTCAAACTGTCCGCCAAAGCGCGTGCAGCAGAGCTCCTGACCGCACTGGGCATAGCCACCCACCAGGCGGGTCTCGTCACGCACGCCGATCTGGCGCATGTCGACGCGAATGTGCAGCGTCGAGGACAGGTCCTTGACGAGCTGACGGAAATCGACGCGCTCCTCGGCGGCAAAGTAGAACACAGCCTTCTCGCCGCCGAACAGGTACTCGACGCCGACCGGCTTCATCTCGAGGTCGAGCTCCTTGACCAGGCGGCGGAAGTCGACCATGGCCTCATCGCCCTGGATGGCCAGGTCGTCGGCAAGCTGCAGGTCGATGTCGCTCGCCACGCGCAACACGGGCTTGAGCGGCTGACCGATCTCGTCTTGCGGCACCTCGAAGGGGTCGGCCGTGACCAGGCCGATCTCGGTTCCGCGCTCGGTGGAGCAGATGGCATAATCGGCCTCGAGGATATCCAGATCCTGTGGGTCGAACCACAGGTCGCGCGAGGCGTAGGTAAACTTAACGGGTACGACTAACGGCATTTCAGTGCCTTCCTGATATCGAACAGCATGACCTCGATGGCCAGCTGGGGAGTAACGTTTCTGGCGATGTTGCGCTCAGCGGTGGCAACCGCCTCGAGCGCCTGGGTGGCACCCGCAACATTCGTCGCCGCGGCAAGCCGCCCGATCGTGTCGCGCACGTCCTCGTTCACAACGTCTGCCGCCTCATCCTGAAGCGTCAGCAGCACGTCGCGCATGAGCGTCCGCGCGCTCGCCAGCGCTTCCATGATACCCGAACGCTCGCGCGCGTTGAGTTCGCGCTTGTTGCGGTCCTCAAGCTGCTTCAATGCTCCACGCGACAGGTAGTCGGCATTTTGCTCGAGCACCTTTTCCTGCGTGGACTTGACCTCGGCGAGCGGCGCCTTGACGGCGACGATGAGCGACTTGGCGCGACTGAGCACATCGGCCTCGTCGGCGGCGATGAGCGAGTCGATGGCACGGACCATCTGGCGACGGGCGTCCTGGCGCTCGGCGCTCTTGAGGAACTCGATACCACGCGTAGGGCTTCCCGCCACGGCGACGGCCATGCGACAACGCGCGATATCCTGGCCCGTCGCGCGGCTCACGGCCTGCGCGGCCACAGTGGGCGACACCAGCCGAAACGGCACGCACTGGCAGCGGCTCACAATGGTGGGCAGCATCACGTCGGCCGAGGTGCCCAACAGGATGAACATGACGCCCTCGGGCGGTTCCTCGAGCGTTTTGAGCAGCGCGTTGGCGGTGTTGGCGCGCAGCTGCTCGGCACGGTCGATGATGTAGACCTTTGCCTTGGCGCGGATGGGCGCCAGGGGCACGTCGTCGAGCAGCTCGCGGGTCTGCGCGATGAGGTAGCCCGTAGCACTTTCGGGCGTGTAATAGTGCACGTCGGGATGCGTATGGCGGGCGACGCGCACGCAGCTGTCGCACGAGCCACAGCCGTCCCGCTCGCACAGGAATGCCTGGGCAAGCGCCCATGCGGCGTCAAGCTTACCGGCGCCGGGCGCGCCCAAGAACAGGTAGGCGTGCGATGCGCGGCCGCTTGCGATGGCGTTGGTCAAAAAGTCGCGCACGCGCTGTTGGGTGTCGAGCTTGGCCAGCAGGCTTGTCTGCGCGGGGGCCATGTTACTCAGCCTCCTGGGCGAGCGCAGCGGCGACGGCATCCTGGGGGATATCGAAACCGTGCGCGCGAACCAGCTCGACCGTTTGCGTGAAGACGTCTGCGATCGACGCGGTGGCGTCGATGAGCTTTACGCGGTCTGGCTCCTCGGCAGCAATGGCACAAAATCCCTGATAGACGCGCTCCTGGAAGGCCATGCCCTTTGCCTCCATGCGATCGGCCGCACCACGGGCGGCCATGCGCAGCGCCGCCTGCTCGGGCGTGATGTGATAGACGAGCGTGAGCGCCGGATGCGCACCGACGACAGCCAGGTTGTTGGCATCGCGCACCATCTGACGGTCAAGGCCATCGGCAAACGCCTGGTAGCAGGTCGTGGAATCGTAGAAACGGTCGCACAGGACCACCTTGCCGGCAGCGAGGGCGGGAGCTATGACCTCGTGCACCAGCTGGGCACGCGCGGCCTCGTAGAGCAGCAGCTCGCAGGTGTCGCCCATCGCCGTATTGGCGGGGTCGAGCAGCAGGGCGCGGATCTTTTCGCTGATGGCGGTGCCGCCCGGCTCGCGCAGAGTTACGACCTGATAGCCAGCGAGGTCGAGCGCGCGGGCCAGCAGGCGCGCCTGCGTGGACTTGCCGGCGCCGTCGACGCCCTCGAGCGTGATAAAGCTATGTTGAGCGGGCTCAAAAGCCATGGGCGCAGCCCCTTCCTACAAGGCGCGAAAATGCAAGTTATAGCAACCAAGCCATGATACCCCAGTGCTCGGCGCGTCCCCAATGGCTAAAGGCGCCTTTCCAAAGTTGCGGTGAAATAGGGACTGATTGAAGCCCTGAGACCGCCAAACAGTCCCTATTTCACCGCAACTTATGATGGGGAATTTTGAACGCTGGGTATAATCGTCGTATTGCATTGAAATGTGGCGAAAGGAGTGGCAATGTCTCGGTATTGTGCCTCGTGCGGCAAGCTTCTTGCAGATGATGCCAAGTTCTGCACTTCGTGCGGTGCACCCGTTGAGCAGACAACCGCAAGCAATGGCCAACCCGCGTTTGAGCAAACCGGCTCCCTCGATACGCCGCAAGCTAAGCCGGACGACCCCCTCGCCTATCGCCCCGACCCCGCCGCCGGTCCCGCGGCGGTCGAAACGACGCAGCGCATACCCGTCGCGGATACCCCGCCCCAACAGCAACCGGCGTCTGCGTACGCGTCTGATTCACCGCAGGCCCCCGCCGCAAAAAAGAGTGCTACCAGGGCGCTTGTCGCCGTTATCGTTGTGCTGGTGGCAATCATCATCGCCCTGGTCATTTTCTTTGTGATCAAGCCGTTCGACAACGCTGCCACGCAGACGACTGCCGAGGTTACCAAGCTGCACCATGATGTCGACTCCGACGACCTTAAGCCCCTCGGCGACCTCAATAGCCTTTACGACGATGACGACGACGATGATGATGACGGCGAAGCAACCCTCTCCGAGCAAAACCTCTACCGTCGCCTGAGCGAATACTACGACCTGCTCGAAGATCTCGATAGCCGGGTCCGTGCCTGCGCAGAGGCGTTCAATGGCGGTTATCTGGAAGAGGACCGTACCACCCGTCAAAATCTCGCTGATGTCGCCGAGCGCACGGAAGACACCATCGAACAGTACTACGATATCGTCGAGGACCTGGACGTCCCCATGAGCTCTAAGAACTACAGCTCCTGGAAAGACATCGTTGCCCTGTATGACGACCTGGACCACCGCATCGACGCGATCTGCGATGCCTGGGAGATCAGCCTAAAGTACGCAAAGCCCGCGGACCATAAGGACGAAATCGTGGCGCCGCTGGCAGGCGACAACGAGCCGGGAACCAACAGCAACAAGTACCGTCAGGACTTTGAGGACCGCTACCCCGGCGCCGCACCCGTCGAAGTGAAGTGATCCCAACAACTGATCAAAACTTGCGGTGAAATAGGGATTAATTAGGCCTTTTACCAGCAAAAACAGTCCCTATTTCACCGCAACTTAGAAGTGGGGCCGGGCGCGCATTTGCATTTGCGCGCCCGGCCCCGCCGTGTCTATATGTGCTCGGTTACTTGTCGGCAGCGGTCTTTTTGGTAGTCGACTTCTTGGCCGTCGTCTTTTTGGCGGTCGTCTTCTTGGCAGCAGTCTTCTTTGCCGCCGTCGTCTTCTTGGCCGCGGTCGTCTTCTTCGCCGTGCTCGCCTTGGTCGTGGTCTTGCGGCCGCGGGCGGGCTTCTTCTCCTTGGTCGGGCAGTCCATGTTCACGCAGATGCGCCACGGGCCGCGCGCCGTGTTGACCACCACGATGGGGGCGCCGCACTCGGGGCAGGTCTCGCCCGTCGCCTCGAGCTTGCCACGCGCCGGCAGCGGATAGCTCACGCCGCAGTCATCGTAGTTGGTGCAGCGGATAAAGCGCTTGCCGCTCTTTTCGCTCTTGTGCGCGATCAGGTCGCCATGGCGTCCTGCCTCGGCGCACACCTTGCACTCGCCCACCTTAAGGTCGGGCTCGTAGTTGGTGGGGCACGTCGGGTTCACGCAGATCTCGAAAGCCTTCTGGCGGAACGGCTGGCACTTAATGCGCGGCGCGCCACACTCGGGGCACACGGCCGCCTCGCCCTCGAGCGGGCTTACCTTGACGCCGCTCGGCACCGGATAGGTCACGTCGCAGTCGGGCCAGCCCATGCAGCCGATAAAGCTGCCGCGGGTCTTGGCACTCGTCTTCATAACCAGGTCCTTGCCGCACTTGGGGCAAGCGCCCACGCGCGCATCGGCCGTGACGGCGTCGCTGATGGCGTCGCCCAGCTCCTGCGTGTGCTTGAGCAGCTCGTCGAGCACGCCGGCCAGCAGCGCGCGCGAGTGCGTCACGACATGCTCTTCGGTATCCTCGCCGCGCTCCACACGGGTCATGTCGCCATCGAGCTCGCTGGTCATATCGGGGCTCGTGATGCGCGGGGCAAACTGCGTCAGCGCGTCGATGATGGCAATGCCCAGCTGGCTCGGCTCCACGGGATCGTTTTTGAGATAGCGCACGGCATATAGGCGCTCGATGATGCTCGCGCGCGTGGACTTGGTGCCCAGGCCGCGCTTTTCCATCTCCTGCACAAGCTTGCCCTGGCTGTAGCGCGCGGGCGGCTCGGTCTGCTTGGCCTCGAGTTTAATGTCGAACACGTCGACCGTATCGCCCTGCTCCAGCGGCGGCATCTGCTCGTCGCGCTTAAGTCCATACGGATACGCCTCGCGGAAACCCGGGGTCACGAGCACATCGCCCGAAGCCACGAACGGCTCACCGTTCACGTCGAGCTCGAGCTTGGTGTTCTCGATGGTCGCGGGACCCATAAGCGTCGCCAGGAAGCGACGGGCAATGAGGTCGTAGAGCTTGCGCTGGCCGCCATCGAGCGTGGACGGGTCGCCTTCGCCCGTAGGGTAGATCGGCGGGTGGTCGGTGGTCTCGACCTTGCCGCGCGTGGGCTTCATGGGGCCAGCGAGCACCTTTTTGCACACGGGCGCCAGCGCCGGGTTAATCTTTGCCAGGTCACTCACCACGGCGCCCAAATCGAGCGTCGCGGGATACACGGTGTTGTCGACACGCGGGTAGCTGATAAGGCCCGCCATGTAGAGGGACTCGGCGATGCGCATGGTACGCGCAGGCGAGATGCCCTCGGCAGCGGCGGCGGCCTGCAGCGAGGTGGTCGCAAACGGCGTGGGCGGCTGCTGCTTGCGGGAGCGCTTGGTCACCGCGGCAACGGTTGCCGTCGCGACGCCGTCAACATGGCCGTACGCCGTCTCAGCAGCATCCTTGTCGGTAAAGCGCGCCGTCTTGTGCGCGATCTTAAAGCGGTCATCCTCGGCAGCACCCTGTGCGGCGCCCATGCCGCGGATCTGCCAATAGTCCTCGGGCACAAACGCCATGCGCTCGCGCTCGCGCTCGACCACTAGGGCAAGCGTCGGCGTCTGCACGCGGCCGGCGGAACGCACGTTGCCAAAGCCGCCAAACTTGGCGAGCGTCAGGTAGCGCGTGAGCACCGCACCCCAAATGAGGTCGATGTGCTGACGGCTCTCGCCGGCATCGGCCAGGTTCTGGTCGAGCGAGACGAGATTATCGAAGGCCTGCGTGATCTCGGCCTTGGTAAACGAAGAATACTGGGCGCGGGCGACCGGCAAGTCGGGCGCCACCTCGCGCACCTTGTTGAGGGCGTCCGAACCAATCAGCTCGCCCTCGCGATCGAAGTCCGTGGCGATGATGACGCTGTCGGACTTTTTGGCGAGGTTCTTAAGCGAGCGGATGAGTTCCTTCTCGGCCGGCAGCTTAATGACGGGTGCCCAGGTGAGATACGGCAGACTCTCGAGCTTCCAGCCCTTGATGGAGATGCCGTCGGCAAGAAACGGCTTGCGCTTGGTGTCGTAGGGCGGGCGTGCCAGGCCATCGGGCATGTCGGCCGGTAGCATCTCGCCGTCCTCGGTAACCGAATACCAGCCCAGCTTTTTATCGAACAGCACGCTGTCGCAAAAATCGGGCGCAAGGATGTGACCGGCAAGACCGATCGTCACGCACTCCTCGCCCTTCCACTCAAAACGGTAGATGGCGGTGTTGTACACCTTGTCCTTTTTGGGTTTACCCGTGGACAGACGCTCGGCGATCTGACGCGCAGCGTCGTTTTTCTCGGCGATGATGAGCTTCAAAAGAGGCTCCTATCTCGTGTCTCTGCGGCTACGCCCGCCCGTATGGCGGCCGATTTACGCCCTTGCTTGCTCGATCTGCCCGATGAGCCAATCGCACCAGGCATCCATGCCCTCGCCCTTGCGCGCGCTCACGGCAAACCGCGGCGCCTGCGGATTGAGGTCATCGAGTGTCTTAGTATACCTATCCATGTCAAAATCGAAAGCCGGAGCCACGTCGACCTTGTTGAGCAGCTGCGCGCCGGCGTGTTGGAAGATGCCCGGGTACTTGATGGGCTTGTCGTCGCCCTCGGGCACCGAGAGAATCATGATGGACAGGTTCTCGCCCAGGTCAAAGTCGACCGGGCAGACCAGGTTGCCCACATTTTCGATAAAGATGACGTCGATGTTTTCCAGACCCACGGCCTGGTCAAACGCGTCGACGGCCTCCATGATCATGTTGCCCTCGAGGTGGCACAGGCCGCCCGTGTTGATCTGAATGGCGGACATGCCGGCTTCCTTCATGGTGATGGCGTCGACATCCGAGGCGATATCGCCCTCGATGACGGCACAGCGCAGGCCGGCCTTGTCACGCAGGCGCTCGTTGGTGCCCAGGATCGTGGTGGTCTTGCCCGAACCGGGGCTCGACAAGACGTTGATCACGTAGGTGTTTGTCTCATTAAATCGCTGACGCAGCTGATCTGCCAGGCGCTCGTTGCGCGACAGGATCGGCGACGCGATATCAATCGTTTTCTCGGCCATACTCGGCGCTCCTTACTTCTACCATTTATACCCCGTCCCCAGGTTGCTGGCGGGCTAATCGTCGGGGGTCTCGATCTCGATACTTGCGATGTCGAGTTCGCGGCCGTGCAGCAGACGCACGTTGGCGCCGCCACATTGGGGACAGCGGCAATGGAAGCGATCGTGCTCAAAGACCTCGCCGCAGTCCAGACACTCGCTTTGTGGATGGACCTCCTCCACGGCAAGCTCGCAGCCGCGCGTGAGCGGGTCCTCGTCGCGAAATGTCTCCCACGCAAAGTCGAGTGCTTCGCGCACGACCTCGGTCATATCCCCGATACGCAGCGTTACCAAAACGGCGCGCGAGGCCCCCGCCCCACGCGCCGCGCGAATCACTGTATCGAGTATGCCGTTGACAATGCCAACCTCGTGCATACCGATTTACTCCTCGTCGTCCTCTTCGTCGTCCGAAAACAGGTCCAGACGGCTCACAAACAAGCCCTCCTTGCCCTCGCGCGCGGTAATGACCACGCGAGCGATGGCGAGCGAAATCTCGTAGAGCGAGAGCAGGGCGCCATACATGAGCCCCAGCGTAACGGGCGAGCCGTCGGGCGTAATCACAGCCGAGCCCACAAGCAGGCCAACGTATACATAACGCCAGGCACTGCGGAAGGCCGCGTAGGACACGATGTGGAAGACGGACAGGTAGAAGATGATGAGCGGCAGCTCAAACGCCACGCCAAAGCCAATCATAAAGAGCAGCTCCATGTTGACGTAGTTCTCCAGGTCGGGCAGCGCCGTGGCGACGGCCGAAGTTTCGCCAATGAGCCACTCAAAGCCCGCAGGGATGATGATGAAGTAGCAAAAGATTGCGCCCAGGAAGAACAGCACCGTCGAGGCGAGCACCGTGGGCACAACCCACTTGCGCTCGTTGGGGCGCAGTGCCGGCAGGAAAAATGCCAGGATCTGCCAGATGATCATGGGCGTGCACATGACCACGGCCATCTTGATGGCCAGCGAGAAGCGCAGGCCAAAACCGCCGAGCGTGGTGGTGATGTAGAACTTACCGTCCGGCACAAAGGAGCGGATGGGGTCTTCCAGGATGTCGAGCACCACGGGCGTGGCGAAATACAGCACGATGGCGGCGGCAAACACCGACACGACCACGATGGTCAGGCGGCGACGGAGCTCTCCCAAGTGATCGAAGAGCGGCATACGAGCAGGTCCGATAGGCATTACTCATCGCCTCCCTTCGGGGCATCGGCGGCAGCGGCGTCGTCCTCGGCCTCGAGCTCGCGAGCGAGCTGGTCGACGACGGCCTTGCGCTTGCGGGGACGACGGGCGTAGAGGTCAGCCGTCGTGGGCTCTGCCGGCTCGGGCTCGGGCTCCGGCTCTGCAGTGGAAGCGGACTCGGCGGCGGCATCGGCGGACCCGGCGTCGGCGCCCTCGGTCGCAGGCTCCTCAACAGCGCTTTCGCCCTCAGCAGCACCCTCGCTTGCGGCCTTCTCGGCAGCAAGACGGGCGCGACGCTCGGCAAAGGTCTCCTTCTTGGCGGGCGCTGCCGTCTCGGCGGCATCCTCGTCCGCATCGGAATCGTCGTCGGTCGCAGCAGTCTTCTTGGGCTTGACCGGGGCCGACGCGGCCTCGCTCACCGGATCGATAATCTCGGACTGAACAACGGCCGTCATCTTTTCCTGCGTCTCGCGGAACTGACGGATGGCACGGCCGATCGTGCGGCCCATCTGCGGGAGCTTATCCGGGCCAAACAGCAAAAAGCCGAAGACCACGATGATCGCGAGCTCACCCTCTCCAATACCAAACACACATACCTCCAAGGCTCGATGTGAGTCGAGCCCGCACCGCGCCATTCGGCCGGAACTCGTCTATTCATTCGATCAAGTATAGCGCCCGGACGCCAAAACGTCCGAGCGCATCACAAACATATGCCAAACGGCACGCCCTTTTGGGGGCAAAGATTATGCAGCGGTGATCGAAATCTCCTGGTCGACACCCAACAGCTGAACCACGCGCATCACCGGGGGCTGCACATTCGTGCAGCTAAAGCGCTTGCCGTGGTCAACCGCGTGGTGCGCGGCGCCCACGAGCACGCCAATGCCCGTCGAATCGATGTAGCTCACCTGGGCAAAATCGAGCTCAACGGCCTCGGTGGGCTGCTCGAGCGCCAGGTCGATGGCATTGCGCAGGCTATCGGCGTTAGAGATATCGATCTCGCCGGTTACCTTAATGGTGTAGAGCTCTGGCGTGGGGTTGGTGGAAATACCCAAATCCATGTATACGCTCCTTTACGTATCGAAAGTGCGGATAGTACGGGAAGCCGGGCGTTAGGCGCGCTCGGAACGCGCAAGCTCGGCAGCGACGAGCTTGACGGCCAGCACCAGCACATCGAGCGCGGCCTCCAGGTCCTCGACCGTGGGATAGCTCGGCGCGATGCGGATGTTGGTGTCGCGCGGGTCCTTGCCATAGGGCCAGGTGGCACCGGCCGGCGTGAGCTTGACGCCCAGGTCGGCGCAAAGCGCGGCGACCTTTTGGGCCGAGCCCTCGGGACCATCGAAGCTTACAAAGTAGCCGCCGCGGGGGTGCGTCCAGGTGGCGCAGCCCGTGTCGCCCAAGCCCTCGGTGAGCTTGCGCTCGACGGCCTCAAAGCGCGGACGCAGGAACTCGGCATGCTTTTTCATGTGCTCCTTAACCGCCTCGATGGTGGGAAGGAAGCGCACGTGACGCAGCTGGTTGAGCTTGTCGGCGCTGATGAGGCCGGCCTTCAGGCGCTTGGAGAACTCGGCGATAACCGCGGGGCTCGCACCGATAAAGCCGATGCCGGCGCCCGGGAAGGTGATCTTGGACGTCGAGGCAAAGGCCACCACACGGTCCTCGGTGCCCGCCGCGCGAGCGAGGTCAAAGATGTTGGCAAGTTCGTCGGTCTCGTCGTACAGGTCATGCACGCAGTAGGCGTTGTCCCAGAAGATGCGGAAATCGGGCGCGGCCGTGGGCATCTCGACTAGGCGGCGCACGATGTCCTCGCTAAAGGTGATGCCCGTGGGGTTGGAATACTTGGGCACGCACCAGATACCCTTGATGGAGTCGTCGGCAGCAACCAGGCGCTCGACCTCGTCCATGTCGGGGCCGTTGTCGGTCATCGCAACGGGGACATTCTCGATACCCAGATCGGCGGTGATGCCAAAGTGGCGATCGTAGCCGGGAACGGGGCACAGGAACTTGACCTTCTTGCCGTCGTGCGCGGCCTCGTAGGCGTCCCAGGGCTCGCTGCCGCACGAGCCACAGCGCCAGAACATGCCGGCGATGTCGTGCTCAATCAGCAAACTCGACGAGCCCAGCACGAGCGTCTGCTCGGCAGGGCAACCCAGGAACTCCCCCGCCAGCTTGCGTGCCGAGGGAATGCCCTCAAAGCAGCCGTAGTTGGAGCAGTCGACGTTGCCGTCGTGCAGATCGGCATCGGCATTGAGGATATCGAGCATGGGGCGCGAGATGTCCACCTGGGCGGGCGATGGCTTGCCGCGGGCCATATCGAGCGCCAGGCCCTTGGCCTTGACCTCGGAGACCTCGGCTTTGAGCGCCTCGATGGCGGCATCGAGTTCGGTGGTTTCCATCTTCTGGTAGATCGTCTGCATGGGATGCGACCTTTCGCGAAGCGGTACGTTGCAGTTCGTCTAAGTATAGACCGCCACCGTCGCAACGTTATGAAGCCGTGATAGATTAAGTCCATCGCAATGAATTACGAATCGCCGCGCATGCCGGCGTGGGGCGCCCAAGGAGGCACTATGGAGTACGGATCGTTCCAGGCCGAGGAATTCGGCGACCTGCAGCGCCTGGTCGACGGATTGTTTTACGACCGCCACGCCATCGACCGCCTGGATCTGATCGTACAGGCCGAAATCTTGGACCTGGCGCCCGATCTCATGGAGATCGTCAACCTGCTACCGCCCGGCTATTACGACCGCCAGTCACTTTGCGACCAGCTCAACTCCGCCTTGGCCGCCCACGGCTGGGGCGCCGTCTACGGCACCGTGGAATAAACCTCGAGGCCGACGATTTGGCCCGTTTCCCGACCCTGGCGAGGCTTGTTTTAGGGCTTGTGGCCAAAAAAGGGCAAATATGAGTACTGTTACCTTTTTAGTAGCAGCGATTAAGCCCCCAAATCGGCGTTTTTTCGCCTGGATTTTCTTTCCGAGTAGTAGCTATCGCCAAATTGGAGTCAAGCGATTACTCGTTAACATACAGATAGCATGATTGTGTTCATTATTTTCCGCACCTAAAATGAAACGCCGTTTGTGACAGTACTCACAAACGGCGTTTTTTGACCACTGGCGTGTCTGGCAGGCGGCAAGCACCACCCGAATCCGCATTTTGAACGCGCCCGAATCGGTTCTGGAGCCGGTTTTCGCGCTCTTACTCGTCCTTGGGCGCGGGGTGCTTGCAGATCACACTCATGTAGATCATGCCAAGTACGGCCGCGGTAACAGAGCCGGCGAGAATAGCGGCCTTGGCAGCCAGGACCTCGAACTGGGCCGTCGGGAAAGCGAGGCCGCTGATGAGGATCGACATCGTAAAGCCGATGCCGCCCAGAATGCCCACACCGGCAATCATGTGCCAGTTGACGTTGCGCGGCAACTGGCAAGCCTTGAGCTTGACCAGGGTAAATGTCATGCCAAAAATACCAATCGGCTTGCCCAGCAGCATGCCAAAGTACACGCCGAGCGTCACCGGGTCGGTGAGCAGTGTGCTCATGTCCACGCCCACCAGGCGAACCTGTGCGTTCACGAACGCAAAGATCGGCAGAATCACAAAGTTGACCGGCGTGGAGATCAGACGCTCCATGCGGATAAGCGGCGGGGTTACGCGGTGCATGACGCGCTCGACCTTGGTGGTCGAGACGGTAAAGTCATGCTGGCCCAGGATGTGTGCCTCGTCGTCGTAGCGGTCATCGAGCAGCGGCAGGCACTCGCCCAACCAATCGGTGAGGCTATCGAGCTTGACGCCGCACTTAGCCGGGATGGTAAAGGCCAAGATAACGCCAGCAAGCGTGGCGTGCACGCCGCTCTTGAACATACAGAACCACAACAGCAGACCCAGTACCGAATACGGGGCAAGGCGGTAATGCTGCGTCTTGTTGAGCCACACGAGCGCGCAGGTCACAAGCGCGGCGGCGCCCAACCAAAACGGATTGGGGCTCTGACCGTAGAAGATGGCGATGGCGGCGATGGAGATGAGGTCGTCGGCGATGGCGAGCGTCGAGAAGAACACGCGCACGCCGTTGGGAACGCGATTGCCCAAAAGCGATAGCACGCCCAGCGCAAAGGCAATATCGGTTGCCATGGGGATGGCCCAACCGTTGCGGGCGCCGGCATGGTTGAAGATCAGGTAGATACAGGCGGGAACGACGACGCCGCCCACGGCCGCCAGCATGGGAAGCATGGCCTGACGCGGATTCTTGAGCTCGCCGACCGTCATCTCGTACTTAAGCTCAATGCCCACCAACAAAAAGAAAATCGCCATGAGGAAGTCGTTGACGAAAAGCTCAACGGTGAGACCGGCCGTAAGGTTTCCCAGACCCACATACAGCGGGGTCTCCAAAAAGTGATGGACGGCCTCGTAGGCATCGGTATTGGCGCAAATGACGGCGGCGATGGCGGCGAAGACCATGACGGCGGCGGAAATCGTGCCGTTCTCGGTGATGCGTTCCCAAATGTCGTGACGTTCAAAGCGCTTGCGCTCACGAACGTTGAACAGCTGCTCAGTTGCTGCCATGGGCGGCTCCTTTCACGGGAAAGCTCCCGTCTTAAAAAAGCACGGCCCGCCCAAGTGGCGGCGCCGCGCTCTAACGTATTACGCTTGCATCTAGCCTACCCTGCACGACAAGCACGCAGGCGTGGCCGAAAAGCGGAACCACAGGTTGAACATTATTTGCTCAACGGCACGGGCACGCCTGTCCAAGAGACGACGCGGCGCCGTGCACAAAAAACGACCGGAGCGCGGGGCGTCCGCGATCCGGTCGTGGCATTTGGTCAAAAGAACCTAGCAGGCGGCCATGATGGGGGCAGCGACCTGCTTCTTACGGGAGAGGACGCCCGGCATCCAGACGCCGTCGTGCTCGTCGGCAATGCCCAGGCCCTTCTGAGCGGCCTCGGTCTCGCCCTCGAGCAGGACCTGCGAGCCCTCCTCCATAATGTCGGTGATGCACAGAACAATGCCGTCGGCACCCTTCTCGGCGGCGTAGGCGCGCATGGCCTCGCGAATCTCGTCAATCATGCCAAGCGCACGGCTCTTGTCGACGGTCTCGTACTGGCCGATGAGCAGCTTCTTGCCGGCGGGCTCGAACATCTTGATGTCGTTGCCGACCATCTCGGCTGCGGTGAAGGAGCCGGACGGACGGGTGAGGAAGACCTCCATGCCAAACTTGACCGGGTCGACGCCCACCTGCTCGCCGAGCTTGGCGGCGACGGCGCGGTCGACATCGGTGGTGGTGGGGCTCTTGAGCATAAGCGTGTCGGTCATCATGGCCGAGAGCAGCAGCTTGGCCTGGACGTCGGAAAGCTCAACGCCGAGCACGCCGGCGAGCTTGGTGACGATGGTGCAGCTGGAGCCCCAGGGCAGGCAGATGTAGTGCAGCGGGCCGGCGGTCTCGAAGTCACCGATGCGGTGATGGTCGACAACGCCAAAGACCGTGGCGTCCTTAAGGCCGGCGACGGACTGGGCGGACTCGTTGTGGTCGGTGAGGACGACGAGCTGACCGGCCTCGACGGACTCGATCACGCGAGGCTCGGCGATGCCGGCGTCGGCGAGCAGCTTGGCGGACTCTGCCGGAAGCTGACCAAGGGCGCAGGCCTCGTAGGTGTTGCCGGCATACTCAACCTGGTTGAGCAGCTGGGACAGGACGACGGCGCTCATGATGGCGTCGTTATCGGGGTTCTGGTGACCAAAGACAAGAACGTTTGCCATGGATATCCTCCACTTGATATGTGTACTTGGACGTAGCTATGGTAGCACGCTGGCGCTGAACCTTATGAGACGCAAGGGCCGCGGCGCAATTTGGGGCGAGCCTGGGGGCGAAGTCTGCCCCCTTGTACCACCGCCCTCCTGCACCGACTATTTACCGGCGGCGCGCAGGGCTACGTAGGCGGCACCGATGATGCCGGCGTCGTTTCCGAGCGAAGCGACCTTAATGGGCGTCTCGCGCGAGGCAGAGAGCGCGTAGCGCTGGAAGTACTCGCGAGCCTTGTCGAGGTAGACATCGGCCGAGGCGGAGGCGCCGCCACCGATCAGGAACATCTCGGGGTCGACCACGTTGGCGATAAGTGCCAGAGCACGACCGAGATAGTCGGCCATGGTGTCGGCCGCGGCCAGCGCGAGCTTGTCGCCCTCGCGGCAGGCCTGGAACACGTCCTTGGAATCGGAGGGGCCGGTGAGCTCGATGGGGTCGACGCCCGCCTTCTTGCACTCGGCCAGGTAATTGCTCACCACGCCGGTGGCACTGGAATACTGCTCTAGGTGGCCATGGCCGCCACAGCCGCAGGTGCGCTCCTCGGCCGGGTTCAGGCACATGTGGCCAATCTCGCCGCCGGCGCCCACAACGCCCGATACCACGTCGCCGTTAACGATAACGCCGCCGCCCACGCCGGTACCGATGGTGACCATCACCACGTTCTGCACGCCCTTGGCAGAACCGAGCCAGGCCTCGCCCATGGCAGCGGCGTTGGCATCGTTCTCATACTTAACGACCGCATCGGGGCAGTGCTTCTGAATGGCGACCCTCAGCTCGGGCAGGTTAATGGCAATGTTGGCCTTGACCTTGGCATCGCCCGACACCGGGATGGGACACGGAACGGCCAGGCCAATGCCCGCCACAAAGGCACGCGGAATCTGTGCCTTGGCGACCACCTGGTCGATAGCCTCGGTCACCGCGGCAAAGCCCGCGGCGTCAACGATAGGAGGCGTGGGCACGCTGGCCTTGGCAAGCAGGTTGCCGTCCTCGTCGAACAGGCCCTCCTTAACCGAAGTGCCGCCGACGTCGATGCCGATGTAGTACTGCTTAGGTTCCATGGGAGCCCACCTTTCTCGTTTAAACATTGCCTGTATGGTACCGCTCTCAAGGCAAAAACCTACCAAAAAGGGACAGGTTTGTTTTGGCAGGTTTTATCTGGGGTAACGCAATTGGCTGCCCAACAGGCCGCGCAAGACCATCCCCAAAAATAAAGGCGCCGGGAGGCGGAGGCTCCCGGCGCCCGTCAAAGGGACTATGTTGTCTGTTGGACCGCACGGTCCGTCGCGGCGATAACGCCGACTAGGCCTGAAGTGCCTGCAGCTGCTTGTGAACCTCGATGAGCTCCGTCGCCATGACGCGCATGGTCTCGGTGCCGGCCATCTGGTCCTCGGCATGCAGCAAAATCAACGGGGCCTCGCCGTTATGTTCGCCGTTGGCCTCCTTCTTCAGAAGCCCCATGTGAACATCGTGGCCACCGTTATAGGCCTCGTCGCCCTGCTTGATAAGCTCCTCGGCGGCGTCAAAATCGCCCTCCTTGGCCTTTTGCACGGCATTGATGTACATGCTCTTGGCGGTACCGACGTAGCTGATGATCTCAAAGCAGGTCATCTGCAGTTCGTTCATATCCTCCATGCAGAGCACCTAGCCCATCACGCTGACGCAGTGGTCGATGATGCCGGCAGCGTTCATGCGGCCGTAGTCGACCATGTTGATAACCTCGACCGGGAAGCGGCCGGCGGCCTCCTTCTCAAAATCGCCCTTGGTGTAGCCGATCTGCGGACCAAGCAGCAACATGTCGCACTCGTCCAGGTGATCGTGGGCCTCGTTCATGGGACGAGCCTCGACCTCAATATCCAGACCACGGTTTGCAACCTCGGCCTGCATCTTCTGGACCAGCAGGCTCGTGGACATACCGGCATTGCAGCAGAGCATGATCTTCTTCATGGTTTCCTCCTTATAACTGCGCGGCGCGCAGACGACAACTGGTTTTATTCCTTGCGGCTATTGTGCCCACCCCCCTGCATCTTTACACAAGGGAGAGAGCTGCGGGCACCGGCACCGCGTACCGGCGCCCGCAAAGGTGAAAGGGACGAACGTTAGGCGTTCTACTCGGCGAGAGCCTCCTGCTTGGCGATTGCCTTCTCGGAAATCTTCATAAAGGGCAGGTAGACGGCCATGCCAATGACAATCTCGATAGCCTGCCACACGCCGGCGCGCCAGTCAAAGCCCGTAGCGAGCAGGGCATTGATGACGGGAGGCATGGTCCAGGGCACCTGGGCGATGCAGGGGCTGATGATGCCTGCGCAGGTAAGGCCATAGGTGATGCCGATGAACAGATCGGGAAGAAGAACGAACGGGATCATGAGCGGCAGGTTGTACACGATGGGGTAACCGTAGATAACCGGCTCGTTGATGTTGAACAGACCAGGCAGGATAGCCATCTTGGAAACGGTCTCGGAAGCCTTGTTCTTGGAGAACAGGAGCGTGTCGAGCAGGAGCATGAGGGTGCAGCCCGAGCCGCCGATGAGGGCGAAGCTGTTAACGATCTGCATGTTCATGTAGTGATCGGGCTGGATGGTGCCACCGGCGGCAAAGGTAGCCATGTTGTCGACGATGAGCATGGTCAGGATCGGCTCGACGGTAGCGCCAGAGATGGTGGACTGGTGAATACCGACGCAGAACAGCAGGTTAGCAAGGGTGTAGATGAGGATAACAGCCCACGGACCAGCGTTCATGATGCTCTTGAGCGGGTTGGAGATGCACGTGGAGATGATGGTGCACAGATCGGTGCCGGCGCCCACGGCGAGCAGGGCTGCGGCAAGAGCGAAGACCGCGAGGTTAAGCAGCATCGGAATCATGACGTTGAAGGAGTTGGAGACCGCGGGAGGCACGCCCTCGCCCAGCTTAACCTTGAGCTTCTCGACGCCAGAAATCTTGATGAAGAGCGAGACGGAAAGCAGGGCGATGATAATAGCCGAGAACAGACCGTTGGTGCCGGTGTTGGCAGTCGAAAGGGCGCCCGTGACCTCGGCGGAGGTGATCTTGTCGGTGAGCAGTGGGCTCGTGGCGGCAAGCGAGGCGGTGATCTGCTGCGGCATCATGATGACGAAGGCAGAGATGGCGACGACCACGCAAGCGAGCGGGTTATCGAAGCGCTTGTTCTTAGCGAGGCTGTAGCCAATCAATCCGGCCAAGATAATGGCAGAGACGTTGAGGGTGCCCAGCGTAATCGCCGAACCCCACGTCTGAAGGTTGGCAAGGCCCGCCGCATCGAGCGGGAACAGAGGGAACACGACGTTGTTAATAAGAACCGCGATACCCGCAAGGATATAGAGCGGCGTGATGGTCGCGAAGGCGTCACGCAGGGAACGCAGGTGAACCTGGTTTCCCACCTTCGCAGAGACCTCGGCAAACTTGTCGAGGAAGCTCTTTCCGTTGTCACTGGCCATGATTGCTCCTAACTTTCAAATCCGGCCTTTTCCTATGCGCACGGTGGTCTGTCGCCCTCTGCCACCAGATGTGCCATGTGTTGCGCGCGGCGGCGCGCGGTCTGGACGTTCGTCCGGTCGCTAATCAACCACGTGGGTCGTGGCGACCTGTTTGAGCCAGGCCGCCGACTTCTTAAGACGGCGCTTATAGCCATCCATCAGATCGACCTCGACAAAGCCATAGCGATTCTTAAAGGCATTGGCCCAAGACCAGTTATCGATGACGGCCCAGTAGTGATAGCCCCGGCACTTGGCGCCCTCGTCGATGGCCTTGGCCACCCACTCCAGGTGCTGACGTACAAAGTCGACGCGGTAGTCATCCTGGATGGTTCCTTCGGCGTCACGGTTCTTGTATTCGTCCATGATGCCGATGCCGTTCTCGGAAACGAACCACTCAAGATCGGGGTAGTTCTTAGCGCAGTCCATGCCAAAGTCGTAGAGGCCCTGCGGGTAGATCTCCCAGCCGCGGCTCTCGTTCATAACGGCGTCGGGCCATACGTACTCGTCGGCAAAGTGCGGCAGGCCGTACTGGTCGACCTTGCTCGCCGGCGCCTGAACACGCGTGGGGTGGTAGTAGTTGCAGCCGAGCCAGTCGACAACACCCTGCTTGAGGATCTCTTGGTCGCCGGCGCGGAACGGGAGCTTAACGCCGCCCTCGGCCAGGCTGTCGAGCACGTCGGCAGGAAGCTCGCCCTTGGTGATGAGGTCGAGCCACCAGCGGTTGTTGATGCCGCTGGTCATGCGCACGGCCTCGAGGTCCGCCTCGCTGGGGTTCTCCTTGGTGTAGACCGGGGTAAAGCAGTTGATCATGCCGATCTTGGCATCGGCGCGAATAGCGCCCTCGTCATAGGCGCGACGATAGTTGGCCACGGCCAGCGCGTGCGCCAGCGAGATGTGATACTGCACGGTGCGGGCGCGGTTGAAGTCGTGGAGCTGCGGGAACCACACGCCCTCCTGATAGCGCTGCTCGGGCTCGACGATGGGCTCGTTAAAGGTGAACCAGTACTTAATCTCCTGGCCAAACTCGTGGAAGGCGACGTCGGCGTAATGTGCGTAAGCCTCGACAACCTCACGGCTCTCCCAGCCGCCACGGTTAAAGAGGTAGGTGGGCATGTCAAAGTGGTACAAGTTGACAAACGGCTCCAAGCCGGCTTCGCGAGAGGCGCGGAACAACTCGTGATACCACGCGGCACCTTCCTCGTTGAGGTTGCCGTCGGCATCGAGCAGACGGCTCCACTGGATGGAAGTGCGATAGGTATCCAGACCCAAGTCCTTCAAAATGCGAAGGTCTTCCTGGTACTTGGCCATAAAGTCATTGCCGGCGTAAGAGCCAACGCGGTTGTAGAACGAACCCAGATCCTGGATGGACCAGGTGTCCCACAGGTTCTCGAGCTTGCCGCCCTGGTTCCACTGACCCTCAGTCTGCGGGCCGGACATAGCAGCGCCAAAGAAGAAGTCGTTGGGCAGCTGATACCGTGCCATCAAAGTCCTCGCTTTCGTGTTCTAGAGCTTCCGGTTGGAGACGGGTTTGCTTTGGCAGGTTATCCAGCGCGGGCGCGCACCGGCCATACCGATATCCAACCCGCCAAAACAAAACCGTCCCCAAACGGTCGATCCTGTTGTGCGGAAGGATTCCGTTCGTTGCTTAAACTATAGCGCTCTAATTTTAAAAGTAAAGCGTCTTTTTCTTTTTTCTTTCTCGAACTTCTTAGATAAAAGTAATATGGATGCCCTGTTGAGGGTTATACTTACTTTTTGTATTCATATATGTCGGAAAGGAGGTTCCTTGATTCCCAAATACGAGGCAATAGCTGCAGATATTCGTCGAAGTATCGAGGATGGTGCTCTTAAACCGGGCGACAAGCTTCCCACCGTCGTTGAGTTCTGCGAGCTCTATAGCGTTTCCAAAATCACCGTCAAACGAGCTATCGAGCAAATCACCGAGGAAGGTCTTATTACCAGCCGTCGTGGATCGGGTACCTACGTTAAGGACACGGCGGGACTTCCCGGCCAGGCGTTTTTCCAGGGCAAAAACGACCGTGCCCAGGGTTTTTCGTATGAGCACCGCGGGGAGAAGGTGACCTCGGTGGTCTACGATTTCTCGATTGTTAATCCACCAGCGGACATCGCAGCCCAGCTGGGAATTGCCGAGGATGACTTTGCCTATCACATCGTGCGCGTGCGTCAGGCCGATGAGAAGCCCATCGTTATCGAGTACACCTACATGCCCCTCGAGCTGATTCCAGGCCTTAAAAAGAAGGACCTGTACGGATCGGTCTACCATTTCATCCGCGAGCAATGCGGGCTGAAAATTTCGAGCTTCCACCGTACCATTCGCGCCGTGGCAGCAACCGAGGAAGAAGCCAATCGCCTGGACACCAAACCTGGCTCTCCCCTGCTCGAGCTCACCCAGATTGGCTTTTTGGACAGCGGCGCCGCCTTTGAGTATTCGGTCTCGCGCAACGTTGGCGACCGCTTTGAGTTGCACAACGTAACGTTGGCATAGGTTTTTGTAGTCATCCGGGCGCTCGCTTTGAGCTGTTTTGTGCAGCGCCCGCACAACACAATGGGGGTATAAACATGTCCGATTTGATTAAGCTGACGCCGATCTTTCACGAGAAGATCTGGGGCGGCCGCCAGCTCGAAACCGTATTTGGTTACGACATTCCCGATGGTCCCATCGGTGAGTGCTGGGCCATCTCGGCCCACCCCAACGGCGACTGCCAGATCGCTGAGGGCCCGTACGCCGGCCACACGCTGTCGTGGCTGTGGGCCGAGCACCGCGAGCTCTTTGGCAACTGTGAAGGCAAGGAGTTCCCGCTGCTCATCAAGATTCTGGACGCCAAGGACGACCTTTCGATCCAGATTCACCCCAACGACGAGTACGCCGCCAAGCACGAGAACGGCAGCTTGGGCAAAACCGAGTGCTGGTATGTGCTGGACTGCGAGCCCGGTGCCACGATCATTGTCGGCCAGCGCGCCAAGGACCGCGTCGAGGCCGCACAGATGATCGAGGAAGGCCGTTGGGACGACATGCTCAACGTGCTGCCGATCCACAAGGGCGACTTTTTCCAGATTGATTCCGGTACCGTGCATGCCATCAAGACCGGCACGCTCATTTTGGAGACGCAGCAGTCGAGCGACGTGACGTATCGTCTGTACGACTACGACCGCCCCGGCACCGACGGCAAGCTGCGCCCACTGCACATTGAGCAGAGCCTCGATTGCATCAACTTTGATGCTCAGGCTCCGACCGACGGCACGGTAACCGCACCCGAGGTCGATGGCGTGACCGAGCTCGAGTCTAACTCCTGCTACACCGTCGATCGCGTGCGTGTCGACGGCAGCAAGACCCTCGACCAGCGCTGGCCCTTCATGTGTCTGTCGGTCATCGACGGCGAAGGCACCGTCTGCGGCGACCCCGTCCACAAGGGAAGCCACCTGCTGGCCCCGAGCACCGTCAGCTCCATCGACCTCGAAGGCAAGATGGAACTGATCATCAGCCACCTGTAGGTCGCACCAACAACCCAAACGCAACAAGGGGCTCTCCCGTCCATGTGCGGGAGAGCCCCTTGCCATATCTATTTATCAGCCCACCCGGCTCTCCAGATCAAAAAGCGAACGAGCAGAGCGACGTTCGCAAGCACCGTTACCCAAGGACCTGGGCGGGCGTATAGGGCAACATCGATCGCGAGTTCCGCACGCAAAGGAGAGCACTTAATGTGCTCTCCGTCTTGCGCAGGACTGCCCGAGCAGGCGATGTTGCCCTATACGCCCGCCCAGGTCCGCCAGGATCACGACAGCTTGACGATCGGAGCAAAGCCCTTCATTAGCTTTTTGGTCTGGCCGGTCTTTTCGAATTGAACCTCGATCATGTCTCCAGCGACCGAGATCACGGTACCCGTGCCAAAGGTCTTGTGGCTCACGGTATCGCCTGCGGCAAAGTCCTGCGACGCGCTGGCACGATCGACCTTGCGCTCCACCGTCGGAGACACCTTGGACGACGGCTTTTTTGCTCGCGGCGCACCCGAACCAAAGGTCGAGGCAACACGGCCGGCATCGGGCGAGACCCCACGATGGCGCTCGGTCCCGCGGCTGCTACCGCCAAAGAAATCGTCAAAGCTCGATCCGCCGCGCGAACCGGAACCGCCGGTCGAGCGCGTATGCGAACCAAACACCTTGCCGCCATACATATCCGAGCCCATGCCCGAGCCAAAGGTGCCGCGACGGTCGCCGCGCTTCTCCCAGCCCGTTCCCTCAAAACCGGCAGAACCGATACCGCTAAACTCGATATCCTCAAACGGAATCTCGTTGAGGAAGCGCGAGCGCGGGTTGGCAGAGGTCGAGCCGTAGGTGCGACGCGTGGCCGCATAGGTCAAGAACAGGCGCTTACGGGCGCGCGTGATGGCGACGTAGGCCAGGCGACGCTCCTCCTCGAGCTTACCCGGGTCATCGCTGCCGCCAAAGTCGTGCACGTGCGGGAAGATACCCTCCTCCATGCCGGCCACGAACACCGCCGGGAACTCCAGGCCCTTGGCGGAGTGGATGGTCATCATTGTGATGGCATGCGTCTCGCCGGCCAGGGAATCCAAGTCGGAGCGCAGGGCCAGCCACTCCATGAGTGCCGGCAGCGCCTTACAGGTGAGCGGACCGTAGGTGCGCTCGATCTCGTCGGCATGCACGGCACCCGCCGGTATCTCCGTCGGCGCGGCATACGCGTTGCCCGCGATGGCGGCGGCCAGGGCATCCTGCGGCGAGAGCGCCGGGGCGGCCAGGCTATCGAGCGGATTGGCGCCCGCGGCGTCACGGGCGCCGACAAGCGCCTCAAACGAGGATGCCGGGGCGGACGGCCCCGGCTCGGGCGCGGGCGCACTCACCACGACGGACTCGGGCTCGGCAGGCACATCGGCAACACCGGCTGCGCGCAGCTCTTCCAAGCTCTCGAGCGTACCCTCGATGTCCTCGTGCGTCTCCTCAAATTCGGCAGCGACGCCCAGGAATTCCTGGATGTTCTCGGCGCGGCTCTCGGACTCCATGGTGCCCTCGGCGCGAAATGCCTGCAGCAAGCCCGTCTTATCGACAATCATCTCGACGACGTCCTTGAGCTCGCCGTCCATGCGGCGGCCCTCGCGCACCAGCGACACAAAGCTCGACAGGCCGTTGCGCACCTTGGCGCTAAACATGCCGGTTTCGGCGCACGCGATCTCGCAAGCCTGGAAGAACGAGCAACGGTTGTCGCGCGCCAGCTGCTCGATTTTTTGGATCGAGGTGGAGCCGATGCCGCGGCGAGGTGTGTTGATGACGCGCTTGACGCTCATCTCGTCGGCCGGGTTCACGATCATCTTAAGGTAGGCCATGACGTCACGAATCTCGGCACGGTCGAAGAATCGCGTGCCACCCACGATCTTGTAGGGCACGCCTGCGCGCAGGAACATATCTTCGAGAATACGCGACTGAGCGTTGGTGCGGTAGAACACGGCGATGTCATCGTAACTCGTGCCCTTGGAGTGCAGCTTCTCGATCTCGCCGGCAATCCAGCGGCCCTCGTCGCGCTCATCGCTTGCCTGGAAGGCCTGGATCTTCTCGCCATCGCCCTCGGCCGTAAACAGGCGCTTGTCCTTGCGCTGAGAGTTGTGGCGCACCACGGCGTTGGCGGCGCTCAGGATGTGGCCCGTAGAGCGGTAGTTCTGTTCGAGCTTGACCGTCTTGCAGTTTTTAAAGTCCTTCTCAAAGTCCAGAATGTTGGTGATGTCGGCGCCGCGCCAGCTATAAATGGACTGGTCATCGTCGCCTACGACCATGAGGTTTTGGTACTTGGCGGCCAGCAGGTTAGCGATTTCGTACTGGACGTGGTTGGTGTCCTGATACTCGTCGACGCTAATGTAGCGGAAGCGCTCCTGGTACTTGTCGAGCACCTCGGGGCGGGTGCGCAGCAGCTCGAGCGCGCGCACGAGCAGGTCGTCAAAGTCCATCGCATTGGCAGCGCGCAGGCGGCGCTCCAGCTCCAAGTAGACCTGTGCGGCCTTTTTATCGTTGGGGCTATCGGCGGACTTGAGCATGTCCTCGGGGCCGATCATGGCGTTTTTGGCCGAGCTGATCTTGCTGCGGATCATGTTGATGGGGAACTGCTTTTGCTCGATGCCGAGCGCCTGCATAATGTCACGCACCATGCGCTTTGAGTCATCATCATCGTAGATGGTGAACTGACCGGTATAGCCCAGCAAGTCGGCGTCCTCACGCAGCATGCGCACGCACATGGCATGGAAGGTGCACACCCACATGCCGCGGGTGCCGCTGGGAATGAGCGCCGCCAGACGCTCGCGCATCTCGGCCGCGGCCTTGTTGGTAAACGTGATGGCAAGAACCTGCCAAGGCTTAACACCCAGGTCGCCGAGCATATGTGCGATGCGGAAGGTCAAGACGCGGGTCTTGCCCGAGCCGGCGCCGGCGAGCACCAGCAACGGACCCTCGGTGGACAGGACCGCCTCGCGCTGGGCGGGATTAAGGCTGTCAATGTCGACGAGCGGCTTGGCGGGCTTGGGCGCCGGCGCGGGAGCGTCGTAGATGTCGAGCGGGACGAGCTCGGGCTCCGGCGCTGCAGGGGCGGTGTATGCATCGAGCGGCACGGGTTCCGGCGCGGGCGGCACGGGTACCGCGGCGTTCTTTTCCCAGGGCAGGGGCTGGGTCATGGGCGACTCCTCATCTGACGGACGGCGCGCCTGCGGGCAGCGCCATAGTTTGAGCCGTACCAGTATACCGAGCCGCGCGGACACCGACGCAAATCACACCACGACTCCGTGCGCCACTGTCAGGCCCGCCCCAGCGGATTTGGTGCAATGGGGTCAGGTTAGCCTGCACCATGTTGCTGCAAAGTAACCTGACCCCATTGCACCAATCGGGGAGCCACCAATGCCATGGCAACGGTAGCGGGCGGCGGCCAGAACGAACAAATTGGCATGAAAAGAGGGCGGCATAGACCTTTTGGCCATGTCGCCCTCTTTGAATGACAAGTTGTCGTTCTGGCCGCCGCGCAGCATCAACCAAGTTACAGGCCGAGCATAGGCTCCAGGACGAAGAAGTACGCGAGCACCACGATGCCCAGAATGATGCGGTAGACGCCGAAGCACTTGAAGTCATGACGGCGGACGAAACCCATAAGCCACTTGATGGCGATAAGCGAAACCACAAAGGCCACGATGCAGCCCACGCCCAGGATGGCGATCTCGTTGGTGCCGAAGGTGCCACCCTTAACGAAGTACTTGACCAGCTTGAGCGCACTTGCGCCAAACATAACGGGAATAGCCAGGAAGAACGTGAACTTAGACGCCACCGAGCGCGTGCAGCCCAGCAGCAGGCCGCCGATGATGGTAGAGCCGGAACGCGATGTGCCAGGAATCAGCGAGAGCACCTGGAAGCAACCAATACCCAGCGCGGTCTTCCAGCTCAGGTCCTCGAGCGTAGTGATGGAGCCAAAGTCCAGGTTATCGTCATCGTCTGCAGCGGCAGTCGCAGCGGGCGCGGCAAAATGCGCACCAGCGGGTCGTCCGCCCGCCACCACGGCACGCGCGCCAAACGAACCGGCAAGAGCGGCCTGGTCGCGCTTGTTCGCGCGCCAGTTTTCGATCACGATAAACAGCACGCCGTACACAATGAGCGCCAGCGCCACGACGGGAGCATTATAGAAATGCTCCTCCATCCAGTCGTTAAGCGGCAGACCGATCGCCGCGGCGGGAATGCAGCCGAGCACAATCTTGCCCCACAGCACCCAGGTGTCGCGACGGCCCTCCTTGCCCTTGCTGGGAGAAAACGGGTTGAGGTCGTAGAAGAACAGGACGCAGACGGCCAAAATGGCGCCAAGCTGAATCACGACCAGGAACATATTCCAGAACGTCTCGCTCACGTTCATCTTGACGAACTCGTCCACCAAGATCATGTGACCGGTCGACGAAACAGGCAGCCATTCGGTAATGCCCTCGACTAGGCCCATGAAGGCAGATTTTAGAAGCTCAATGATATCCAAAGGGACCCCCTCGTTAGACACCCACCGATAGTTGTTCTGCGGACGGTGCGGGCGATGTCCCATTATCAACCGTTGGCGGCGCGCCTGCGCCTACCCTTACCAAAAAACTCGCCCGTTCACAGAATTGCGAGCGGTCAAACCCAAATCCTTGGGTATAACTGCAACAAGATAAAGTGTCCGGCGGTCACGCATCCGCGCCCGCCCGACGCACGAGCCCCGCGCCCGTGCGATAGACCAAGGAGGAAACCATGAACGAGGGCTATACCAAGGTATTTGTTTCACTCGACGGTACCGAGCAGCAGGATTTTGTGCTCGCACGCGCCATCAAGGTCGCCGCGAACAACGGCGCCAAGCTGATTATCGGCCACGTCATCGATTCCACGGCACTCGAGAGCGCCGGTTCCTATCCGGTCGATCTGGTCAACGGCCTAGAGGAGGCATTTAAGAACTCCATCGCCAAGCAACTCGAAGAGGCCAAGGCCAATCCCGATATTCCCGAGGTCGAGGTTATGATTCGCGCCGGCCGTATTCGCGAGACGCTCAAGGACGAGATGCTCGACGTGGTCAAGCCCGACCTGGTGCTCTGCGGCGCTCGCGGCCTGTCCTCGATCAAGTATGCGCTCCTGGGTTCGATTTCGACGTTCCTGCTGCGCAATACCGACTGCGACATCTTGGTCGTGAAGTAGGTTCCTTCCCGCCGGCGCAAGGCCTGCGGGGTTATCACGCCGACGTCCTCGCCGCTTCGCGGCTGCGGGATGTCGGCCTTGATAACCCCTCCCGGCCTTGCGCCTTCGTCACCGTACTTCAGCGAGTTATCTGAATAGAGGAATGGCGTGCCGCCCCGTTTGGGGCGGCACGTTTTGTTTGGGGCGGCACGTTTTTGTTATAAGGCGATCCTGCTTAGACGAGCTTGCACTTCTGGAATGATCTTCTCGAACATTACCTCCGCCTCGGGAAAACCCTCTTCTTTGAGACCGCGCGCCGCGTCTCTTAGCGCGTCTGGAACCTCATTGCAGGTATCAGCAATCATTCCGGCGACAATTCCCCCGGGCAAACCCGCCCCAATCATTTGGCTCATCACCGACCCGCGCGTTACTTCGTCAATCTTGCGGCTCCCACCAAACGAGACGCCCATCTCACGAACGAGACTGGGGTAAACCGTTGTGCACAGCACGTCATAGAGCGGCGCCAACCTCACCTGCTTCCAACTTTCGTCCCATACGAGCGACCAGTTCTTTAGATGGTTATCACAGTTACCTACGGCATAGTCGAACAGCTGGTTATAGCCGACAAGGAACCTGTCCTCCATTTGATTCGTCGACGCCCTTCGCACCGCATCGACGATAAGCCCCAGGTAATTGACGCCCGTCGGCTCATATTTAAGCTCACGCGAGACGCCCTTGGCCTGACAAACATCTTCCTGATGCAAACGGTATGGAATTGGCAATCCGTCAACCGAGCGTCCGGCATCAGACGTTACTCGGTCAAATCGCTTCACGGCGATAATTGGCTCGGCATCCTCAACTCGGATAAGAAAACACTCTTCGGCCGATAGGTCCATCAGAGAGGCGGCTCTCACGCACATCGCTTCGCACACTGTCTCGCCCGGGAACGTTTTCGACCCCGCCTTGAGAATGTGCGTGGATGGAGCCGCTCCATGAGGCAGGTACCATCCACCACATGGGTCATCGCCCGTATGGTAGAGACCGATCTTCGCCTGAGCACCTGCAAGGGAGATTCGACTCTCTAGCGCTAAATCAAAAGCAACCTCCGCCGGTGCGTATGCCAGCCCGCTTAGCTGTTCCGCACCTATCTCTTCATAGTCCATTTCGAGGCTGTCGCCCGAAGGCTCTCGCGTCAGAACCAGGGCGCCGACGGGTTCATCGCGGACCAAATCGAGTACCTTGAAGTAATCTCCGCGTTCCGCTCGCGCCCTTTTCTCAAGGTCCCTGTTGAGCTGCCCCTCCGGAATGATGCCGGAGAAAAAGGAACCCGTTGCATCCGGACTAAATGTCTCGGCCGTCAACGGCAGCGAGATCGAAATCGGCGCCGCATCACCGCTCTCGAGATATTTGGGGCTATAGGTGAATATCGGAAACCCCGCATTTTCCTCCAATATGCCGACCAGCTGGTAAGACCCATTAAACTCACGGTGAACGAACAGCGTGCCATCCATTACTTCCCCCTCACCTTCAGAATAAAATCAATATCCACGATGGAGGCGTAATCGAAAATGACACCAATTTCGACCGTTGTCCGCCCCCGTTCGATATCACCAATCACACGAAGGCTGCGACCCGTCATAGTCGCGACGTCACGTTGAGTCAAGCCGAGCTCACGCCTTCTGAGCCTAAGGGCCTTCCCTATCTCAGAGGGATCGAAAACCGTGCGCTCCGAGAAAGCGGCTTCCGACGGTTTGAGCTTGACGCGCCCATCCAGCTTTTTAATCGTTGTCACCGTTCTCATAACGCCTCCAGCTATATTCCTGCCCGTGAACATAGTATAAAACTGTAGCACTATGTTCATGTACGGGAATATAGTGTTGACTACATTAGCAATGTTCCCGTTCGGGAATATAGCTGCCGAAAAGCCTGATTTCTTCTTAAATGGGAAGATCCTGAACGTCTACGCTATACGGGCTGACTACTCAAAGTATTGGAACTTGTTGGTTGAGAAGGCAAACGTGACAACAAAGCCTTCGCCGGAATCGGATGCCGCGGTGACGTCGATGCCCATCTTGGAGCACAGGCGTGCCACCAGATAGAGGCCGATGCCCGTTGCGCGCTTGGTGGTGCGGCCGTTGTCGCCGGTAAAGCCCTTCTCGAACACGCGTGGCAGGTCTGCCGCACTCACGCCGCAGCCGTTATCGGCAACAGTGAGCTCAATGCGCTCACTCGCCAGACTCTCGTCCAGCAACGCGCCCGAAAACACGATCTTCGCGCCGTCCTCGCACGCGTATTTAATGCTGTTCTGGATGAGCTGCCCCAAGATAAACTCGAGCCACTTCTCGTCGGTAAAGACCTCAAAGTCGAGGTTCTCGCACACCGGGGCCACGTGCGCCGCGATGAGCTCGCGCGCGTTGGCTTTAATCGCGCCCGTCACCAAGGTCTTGAGATCCCAGCGGCGAATCAGGTAGTCCCGCTCCACGACTTCCGAGCGCGCGTAGTACAGTGCCTGGTCGATATAGCGCTCCACGCGAGCCAGCTCACGGCCCAGGTCATCCACGCGCGACAGGTCGTCTTCGCTGCCGTCCAGGTTTTCCAAAATCAGGTGGGCCGCCGCCAGGGGCAGCTTGGCCTCGTGGACCCAGCTCTCGATATAGTCGCGATAGTCATCGGTCTGACGCCGGCCTTCGGCAACCTCGTCGCAAGCAGCTTTGCCCACGCGACGCAAGACCTCGTACTCGAGCTCGCCCTCGGCATAGGTCGGGCATTGCACCATCTCCTGCACCCATGCGGGACTCTCGAGCTCCTCGGCCGCACGCTCCAGCTGACGCAGAAAACGGCGACGGCGCGCGTACTCGACCACGATGCCGAGCATACCAAAGATAAAGGACACGCCGACCGCCACGACCACAATAGATGTCGAAGCACCGGCGACCGTCAGCACAAAGCAGCTCAGCAGCACGCCGCACGTCCACACGGCGACGGGAAGCAGCGCATCTTTAAAGAACTTGCCAAACGACATAGCCGGCCCCTAGACCGAATAGCCTTGGCCGCGATGCGTCGTCAAATACCCCTTGATGCCGATTTTTTCGAGCGTGGTACGCAGGCGGTTGATGTTGACGGTGAGCGTATTGTCGTCCACGAAGGCATCGGAGTCCCACAGGTCCTGCATGATGGCCGAGCGCGAGACGATCTTGCCCGCGCGGCTCAGAAGCAACGAGAGGATACGCAGCTCGTTTTTGGTGAGCTCGGTGCTGGTGCCCGTTTGCGTGTTGGTGACCATGGAGCGTGCGAGGTCGAGCTCCAGTCCCTTGTGGACGAGCGTGCTGCGCTCGCCCGCCGCCGCGGTGCGACGCAGTAGTGCGTTGATGCGCGCCACGAGCACACGGGCGCTGTAGGGCTTGGGAACAAAGTCGTCCGCGCCGAGCGTCATGGCCATGACCTCGTCAATCTCGGTCGTGCGCGACGTGAGGACGATGATGGGAACCTCGGATTCGCGGCGAACCTCATGGCAGATGTGCTGGCCGTCTTTGACAGGGAGTGTGAGGTCGAGCAGCACCAGGTCGGGAGCGGCGGCGAGAATATCGCGCGAGACGTGCTCGAACGATTCGCAGGCCTCGATTTCAAACCCGGCGCGGGCAAGAATGTCGACAAGCTCACGACGAATGGGCTCGTCGTCCTCAACGATATAGATCAGCGGCATGGGTTCCGCTCCCCTCTTGGTTGTCTTGCCACCATTATGGCTGCGAAACTGCAGGTGTGCACCGCGCGCGGTGCCAAGGTGACAGAACTGTTCGCGAGCGGGGGGCGTTTTGTCCGCCTCGCACTCGTAGCGGTGGCGGGGACCAAAATGATTCTTTAATCCCCGTCCCAGAAAATCATTTAGCGGCGGGCGCGGAGCTTTTCGTAGCCTTCGGCGAAGAAGGCAACCGTAGCGGCGTCGGCCTCGGTGGCGTCTGTCTCGGTCGCGGGGACCACGCCGTGCTCGTCGCTCACTAGGAACAGCGCGCCCTTAAGCTGCGCGGGAATGTCTACGCGCGTGACCGGGATGCCCTTGGTCTGGGCCAGCTGCTCGATGAGCGTCGCCATGCCGCACAGGCACTCGTCCGCCGGCGCCACAAAGGCAAGCTCGCCGTTGTTGACGGCGGCGAGCAGCTCGGGCGCCACGCCGGTTTCGTCGGCCTCGGAGCGGGCCTCAGCGGAGCGGGCGCGCAGCGCCTTGGCCGACGTATCGGCGAGCGGCTCGTACTCCCCCACCGTCATGGCGGCGTTGCCGTTGATGTCGATCACCAGCATGAGCACGCCGTCGCGCGCGGTGTAATCGCCCTCGGCAAGCGACCACTCAACGTGCTGCTTTGCCCAGCTGAGCATGTTATGGGTAAGCGGCTCGCCCTGCACCAGACGCTCGGACAGCGCGCGAATGTGACGGTTGAGCATGGGCACCTTTTTGTTGGACATGCGCCAACGGCAGACAAGCGCGGGCTTGTCGAGCGTAAACTTCTCGACCGCCTCCTGATTGGCGCAAAAGTCCTCGTACGCACGCTGATCCTCGGCATTGCCAAACAGCTCGGCATCATCAATCTGGGGCATGGTCATACCTTTCGTGTTAGTCATTCCGTCCTCTTATACCAAAAAGACGGCCCTCCAAACGGAGCGACCGTCTTTTGCAGAGATTATTTTGTCCCGGGGCGAAACTTAGTGCCTAAAGTGGCGAGCGCCCGTAAACACCATAGCAATATTGTGCTCGTTGCAGGCCTGGATGCTCTCGTCGTCGCGCTTGGAGCCGCCGGGCTGGATGATGCAGGTCACACCATGCTCGGCAAGCACGTCGACGTTGTCGCGGAACGGGAAGAACGCGTCGCTTGCGCAGGCAAAGCCGCCCTTCTCCACGCCCTCGCGCTCGCAGAAGTCCTCGGCGCGCTCGCAGGCAAGCAGCGCAGAGTCAACGCGGTTAGGCTGACCCGGGCCCATGCCAATGCCGGCCTTGCCCTTGGAGACCAGGATGGCGTTGGACTTGACGCCCTTGCAGACCTTCCAGGCAAACTCGAGCTCGGCCATCTCGGCGTCAGTGGGCTTGCGGTCGGTGGGAAACGTGAAGGTCGCGGGATCCTCGGTCACGTGGTCGACTTCCTGCACCAGCATGCCGCCGTCGACGGAGCGCAGCTCCACCTGGGCGCCGTGGTCCACGCCGCCGGTAGCCAGCACGCGCAGGTTGGGGCGCTTGGCCATGCGCTCGAGCGCCTCGGCAGTGTAGCTCGGGGCGATGATAACCTCGACGAACTGCTTGTTCTGATCGGCGAAGTGCTCGACCAGCTCATAGGGAACCTCGCGGTTGCAGGCGATGATGCCACCAAAGGCGCTCTTGGGATCGCAGGCAAACGCGCGGTCGTAGGCGGCCGTGATGTCCTCGGCCGCGGCGGAGCCGCAGGGGTTCTGATGCTTGAGGATCACGCAGGCAGGCTCGTCGAACTCGCGGACCAGGTTCCAAGCGGCGTCGGCATCCAGATAGTTGTTGTAGCTGAGCGGCTTGCCCTGGATCTGCTCGGAGCCAACGAGCGGGAACTGCGAGCTCGCGGTGTTCTCGCAGCCCTCGGCAAAGCGATAGACCGTAGCCTTCTGCTGAGGATTCTCGCCATAGCGCAGGTCGTCGACCTTCTCCAGCGAGATCTCAAGCTTGGCAGAAGTGTCCGCCACGTCGCTTGCCTGGGCGGCAAGCCAACGGGAGATAGCCGTGTCGTAGGCGGCGGTGGTCTGGTAGACCTTCACCTGCAGGCGACGACGAGTGGAAAGCGTGGTGCAGCCACCGGTCTCGTGCATCTCGGCCAGGACGGCATCATAGTCGGCCGGGTCGGAGATGACGGTAACGCTCGCGGCGTTCTTAGCGGCGGAGCGCAGCATGGAGGGGCCACCGATGTCGATGTGCTCGATGGCGTCCGCGAAGGTGACCTCGGGGTTGGCGACGGTTTTCTCGAACTCGTACAGGTTGACGACGACCAGGTCGATCAGCTTAATGCCGTGCTGAGCGGCCTCCTGCATGTGCTGCTCGGAATCGCGGCGGGCCAGCAGCGCGCCGTGAACCTTGGGGTGCAGGGTCTTAACGCGGCCGTCCATCATCTCGGGATAGCCCGTGAACTCCTCGATGGGGGTTACGGGAACGCCCGCGTCCTCAATGGCACGAGCCGTGCCGCCCGTAGAGATGATCTCGACGCCAAAGTCATCGACCAGCGTCCGTGCGAAATCGACGACGCCCGTCTTATCGGTAACCGAGATCAACGCGCGTGCGATCTTCACATCAGATCCCATGCAGTCCTCCTGTCTGGTACGCCGCCGTGCTCTGTGAGTCGGTGATACGTCGATCTGCAGCGCTCGCGCAGCGGCATTGAAAATACTGATTCAATGTAGCGCATCGAGCGCATCGATGCACCCCGCAACGGGCGCATGTGCAGAAAAAGTTTGTGAGCGGAAGGGATGGGCACGGCACTGGGCACGGTGAGTTCATGGAACACAGGGGCACCATAATTTGATGCCAATGGCGTGGTAGAACTGTGCTCGATATGCATCCGCAAAAGAAAGAGGCACCATGGTCTCGCGGGTTCTCTACCGACCGTTTGATACCGAAGACTTCGACGCCATCGCGCTGATTCTACAACAGCTTTGGCATAACAATTCGGATAACGATGAGTACAACCGCCTTGAGGCCGCGTGCGACCTCGCCTATTGCCTTTCGTCATCGACGTTTTCGCAGGTTGCGGTGATTGACGGCGAGGCGCGCGGCATTGCACTTGCACGCGCAGGACAGAACTCCGGCGTCACTATCAACGAGCATTGGATGGATACCGAACGCGCGTTGCTGTCGCAGATGCGTGAGCTGGAGCCTGATGCCTGCGCCGAATATCTCTCGTTTGTGCGCGCAACCATCCGAACCAACAACCGCCTGCTCGAGAGCAGCCCGTTGCCGCACGACAACGAGGTCACGCTGCTTGCCGTGGATCGCGATGTCCATGGCCTGGGCGTTGGCACGGTTCTGCTCGATGCCGCGGTCTCGCACCTGTCCTCGCTTGGAGCGACGAGGGCGCACCTGTACACCGACTCCAACTGCTCGTGGAAGTTCTACGAGCTGCACGGCTTTAAGCGCACGGCCACGCACCGCGCCAACCGCGAAGAGCGCCGTCACGACATGCCGCGCGAAAGCTTCCTCTACGAACTCGACCTAACAGCCTAGGCCCAGCAGCCATACCTAGTCATTTAGGAACGTCCCCAGTGACTAGTCGTTGGGGACAGTCTTCGTAGGTAGCGCATAAAAAAGGGATGGATCCGTCGGCAGTCGCCGGAGAAGATTCATCCCAAAAATCAGAGCGCGCTAGAACGTTCCGCCGCCGCCTCCGCCGACGCCGCCACCGCCGCCACCGGAAAAGCCACCGCCACCGCCGCCGCTCGAGCTATCGGAACTCGAAGCCAGCTCGCGGATGGTCTCGTGATACACATCATTGAACGAATCGAGCGGAGACTCGTTGCCGTAGTGATGGTAATACCACCAGTAGCAGGGGTAGTTGTCGTAGAAATCGTCGCTGTTGCGCAGGTCCGCAGGCACGGCCTCGGCCAGCTGTCGCAGCACTTCTTTCGAAACGCCCAGGGCAACGCCCATCACCAGCAGCTTGTTCCACAGAATCAGATCGCTGGGGATGGCCTCCTTCAGGCGCGTAAAGTCCTCGAGCCAATGCTTAAGCGCCTTGCAGCGAGCCGCCACTTCGGCGCCCTCCGGCGTGTAACGGCGGAAGGTGCAGCTCAGGACAAAGCCCACGATCGTGACGGGGATCGAGATCATAGCGGCACCGACGTTGGCGTCCGCAAAGTCGGTATAGAACAGAGAGCCCAGAATGCCAAAGACAATGATGATGCCGAGAACCAGGCCGGCCACCATCGCGATAGTGCCATCCGATGCTATAAGCTCGCGCGCTTCCAGCTTGCCCTTAACTGTGCTCTGATAGTCCTCGAGCTTGTCGCCAACAGATGTGGTACGCTCGCTAGCGTACTCCTCCAGCTCACTAAACGTGCGCGAACGGACTCCGTCCTTATCGGGCTTAACGCCGGCGAAGAAGACCTTGAGCACATCGCGATCGATGCCGTCCTTCTTGGCAGCCTTCCAGGCCTCGTCGGTCACTGTGATGCGATACGTCTGCTCCTCTTTTTCGCGACGGAGCAGACCCTTCTTCTTGGTCTCGGTCGCTTCTTCCAGCTTGATCACGCGGTCGTCGGTCAGCTTCATCAGTGTGGCGATATATGCCTGATCGGGCACCTCGTTCCAGCTCATGAGGGCCGAAAGCACGGCGGGATGGTCGGCCGAGGGCACATCGCGGAAATATTCGTCCTGGAAAAGCGGCTTGGGCTTGCGCTTGCGCAGCTTGAGCATAACGATTGTGCCGGTAAAGGCCACCGCCGCAACAACACTTAGCACGGCAAGTGCATTGGCAATCATGCGAGCGTGAGCGCGGCGGGCGTTAGCTTCGTCGGCCCATTCCTTCTCTTCGCTCAGGATCGTTGACATGCGCTCTTCGCCCGAAGCGGCAAGCTGCGGCACCCAGTCGCCGGGGAAGGCGATGCGTGCCTCGGCGAATTCGCCCTGATGCACGCAGGGAATGGTATAGGTGACCATGGGTTCGTCCGCATCGAGCGATACATCGCCCGTCAGCGGGCCGTGGCCCCATGCGCGGAAGTTATCGCCCTTGACGGCCGCCGTCCCGGCAGCGGCATTTGCGAAGTACACTTCCATCTCGACATCGTCGGAATCCGCCGACCAGCCGTCACCCACGAACTTCCAGTAGAGCTCGGCGGTATCGGCCCAGTTCATAACCGCACCGGTCATGGTGTAGCTCACGTAATAGATTGCACTGTCACCGCTCTCGTGAGGGCTGAACACCTTAATCCTTACGCCGTCACCGGCCTGCTCGATCGTATAGACGCCAGAGTCGCCCTTGTTCGCGCTATCGACTTTGTTAAACGCGGTGTCCCCTTCCTCGACACTCAGCACATCGACGCCCGCCGTGCCACCCTGCTGGTTGGTACCCGTATTAATCTCCCAAAACACGCCGTTGATGTCGTCATCGAATTCAAACTGGCGCCCCTCGACAACGGTCAGCGATCCATCGGCCTCGACCGTGGCACTGATGTAGGTTTGGGTCATGGAATAACCGTCGGCGTGTGCGGCGGCGGGCAGTAGCAGCAATGCAAGCGCGACGAGTGCGCAGACGGAAGCAAATCGCGCAAACAGGCGGCGCTGCCGACAGGTTTTGGCAACGGGGGCGTTCATAGGCACATCCTTTGTCTGTGATACCAGCAACGCCATTGTCCCACGTTTACGGGCGCACATGACGAACATCTAGGCCAGCGGAGTATCAAACGGGACGAAAGTCACGCCCGCGGCCGGCACATGGGGACGTTCCTTATCTGCCGGCAATCTGGGACACTCCTTGGCATAGCCCGCTCCGGCAATAGATACCACTTCATAGCTCCGTCACAGGTGTAGCGGCTTTGTGTTGCCGCGACGCGCACTGATTGAGTCCGCGAGCAAGGGGCATAAAGCAGTTGAGCGAAAACGGTTTGCCCCTTTGCCGTTCGCTTGAGGATCATGTCCCCCTTTTCCGCGGAAACCCCGGCAGTTGCGAAGAGCTGCCGGGGTTTCTGTCGTTTGAGGGGTTGAAGGGGCTGAGCTTGGGGCGGTAATCGAGGTGTTGAGTCGGTGCCCGCCGCGCACAACACGCAGCCTCGGCAACTCGCGAGCATCGACGACGCCCCCCACCTCACCCCGCGCTATACTCGTCCGCATGGATATCAACGCATGCAACATAGCAACACACGCCGTGGCCACGTCGACGGCGTCCAACAGCAAGCTCGCCCCCGCCCTCGCGCCCGTCGTGGGCCGCTTTGCCCCGTCGCCCTCGGGCCGCATGCACCTGGGCAACGTGTTCAGTTGCCTGTGTGCGTGGCTTTCGGCCCGCAGCCAGGGCGGCAGCATCGTATTGCGCATCGAGGACCTGGACGATCGCTGCAAGCGCCCGGAACTTGCCGCCCAATTGATTGACGACCTAGCTTGGCTGGGGCTTGAGTGGGACGAAGGCCCCTACTACCAGCACGATCGCCTGGACTTGTACGAGGACGCCCTGCACCGGCTACAAGACGCCGGCCTCACCTATCCCTGCTTTTGCACGCGCGCCGAGCTCCACGCCGCGAGCGCGCCGCACACCAGCGACGGCACGCCCATCTACCGCGGCGCCTGCCGAGGCCTTTCTGCCGAGGAGGTTGCCCGCCGCAGCGCCCTGCGCGCCCCGGCCACACGCCTGCGCGTGCCCACCGTCGACGACCTCGCAGACGACGTGATCGAATTCGTTGACCGCACATACGGAGCCCAATGCGAGGCACTCGCCACCGAGTGCGGCGACTTTTTGGTGCGCCGCAGCGACGGCGTTTTTGCCTACCAGCTAGCCGTGGTAGTCGACGACGCTGCCATGGGCGTCACCGAGGTCGTGCGCGGATGCGACCTGCTGGGCTCCACGCCGCGCCAGATCTACCTGCAGCATCTGCTGGGACTGCCCACACCGCACTACGCACATATTCCGCTGCTCATGTCACCGGACGGCCGCCGCCTTTCCAAGCGCGACCGCGACCTAGACCTGGGCGAGCTCCGTACCCGCTTTGGCACACCCGAGGCACTGCTGGGCTGGCTCGCCGGGCAAACGGGCATCGCACCGGACACCACGCCGCGTTCTGCCGAGCAGCTGGTCGAGCACTTTAGCTGGGATGTTATCCGTGCGCATCGGGAGAACATCACTGTAACGGTCGAGTAGCCAGCCACCCCGCCCCTACGCAACGTCCCAGGGTTGGAGTTCGTCGCCCAGGCGAACGATGCAGTCGTAGAGCACGGTATGGCGCTCGGCCGGGTTGGCATCCCGATGGAAATGCCCGTAATACCAGCGCTTGTAATCCAAGCGGTCTTCCAGCTCATCGAAAAATGCCGTGAGTCGGTCAACGCCGGGACAATTCCAGCCGGGTGCCGGATAAAGCGTGGGCGAAAGCATGCGCGTAGAGCAGGTGTGGGTGATCACGTAGTCGACCTTCCAGCCCATGCTCTCGAGCTTTGCCCGCGCTTCCTCAAAGTTGCGCTCGTCCGGCAGCTCCTGCGGCCACCAGCTGGAATACGGAATGCGGTATTCCTTATCCACGCTCGTGGCGCCGCCCGTGGTAAAGATCGTTGAGCCGTCGAGCTCAAAAACCTCGCCACGCGTCAGGCGCCGTATGGGAGAGGTATCCGACAGGCGCTGCGTCAGACCGCCGTGCCACAGTTCCATGGGACGCTCCGCCCAGTGATCGAAACGTTCGTGGTTGCCGTCGACGAACAGCAACGTATAGGGGCGCGACTCCAGCCAAGCGATATCGGCGCATTCCTCGGCAGAGAAATCCCACGGAAAGCCAAAGTCGCCCGCGACAATCAGATAGTCGTCGCTCGTCAGGCTATCCCCAAGCTCCCAATCGCGCAGCTTTTGCATGTCGACGCCGCCGTGAATATCGCCCGTCACATAGACTGTCACCGGATCACCACTTCCCTGTAAGTCGCTAGCCCACATTCTGCACGATCACTAAGCCAACCGTTCCAGTCCTTCCATCCCTTAGGGCTTACCCCTCGTTCTTCCATCCAAACGGGTCGAGTACCCAAAAAATCAAATCTAGCACACCGCCGGTCATCATGGCACCGGCAAGGGCCATGCAAATGTGCAGAGAGCTGGCACTTCGGAGCACGTCGAACGGCCCCAGAACAGCCAGCAGCGCGACCGCTGCGCCGGCTACGCACAGCGCAAGGCACGGTCCTGCGTCCTTAACGCACTTCTTTGCGAGATGCTTTGCGTTGTCACCCATCGATATCGAACTCCTTAGAGGGTCGTTGTTCAGATGCATGCCGCCGTGGCAGAACGAAGCGGCAGAGTAAGTGTCACATGCCGTGCAGACATCAATGGAGAAACCGCCTGCTCGACCAACCCTTGACGCCGTTTTGCACCGGCACCCCATCCCCCGCTGTCGAGGTCTAATACTTTTCCCGAGAAGTGAACGGCTGTTTTTGGACCCCTGAAACAGCCGCATTTTTCGGCGGCAAAATCGTGGGATTTCAGCATTGAAACCGCGGGAAACGGCACCTTTAAAGTGTCGATGCTTCGGGGGTCCGTTTTAGCTCGTTCACTTCTCGGGAAAAGTATTAGACCTCGCTGCTAGCTATCCAGAAAGACACCTCCCCCTTCCCCACCGCCGCGCAAAAACTCATCCAACATTAATCTTGGCTCAAGAATCGCTTAATCTATAACCTGCACTATAGAGTTCGACCAAGGGCGGGGCGGCACCGCGCAACGCAGGCCGCCGAACGCAACGCTCGCGCCCGGGAAGATCGCCCGGCGTCGCGCCCATCGAACGAAAGGACAGGTCATGGACGACCTCGAAAAAGTTGAAACCATCCGCACCAAGTGCAACGTGAGCTACACCGATGCCAAGGCCGCGCTCGACGCCGCCGACGGCAACGTCTTGGATGCCATCATTTGGCTCGAGTCGCAGGGCAAGACCCAGACCACGTCGGCGCACGCCGCCACCGAGTCCGCGCCAGTCGATGAGCCCTCAACCGAGATGGTCGCCGCGCAGGCCGCCTACGAGAAGTCGAGCGAAAAGACCGACTTCTCCAAGAAGATGGACAGCGTGTGGGAGTACCTCAAAAAGCTCTTCCGCCTGAGCCTGGACACCAAGTTTATCGCCACGCGCCGCGACGCGATCATCCTCAACATTCCCATCCTGATCCCCATCGTCGCGCTGTTTGCCTGGGGCGCTACGATTTGGCTGATGCTGATTGGCCTGTTCTTTGGCATGCGCTACCGCATCGACAGCGACGGCGACGTGCCCGGCAGCATCAACAACCTTATGAATCACGCCGCCGACGCCGCGGACGACATCAAGCAAAATCTGAACGACGACAAGTAATCGCAGACGGGGGCACGCATGGCACGGATCCTGATCGTAGAGGACGAGAAGAAAATCGCCCGCTTTGTGACGCTCGAGCTGGAGCACGAGGGCTACCAGGTGGAACACGCCGCCGATGGCCGCACCGCCGTGGACCTGGCGCTGGAGCGCGACTACGATCTGATTCTGCTCGACGTGCTGTTGCCGCAGCTCAGCGGCATGGAGGTCTTGCGGCGTGTCCGCAAGCACAAGGATGTGCCGGTGATTATGGTCACCGCGCGCGATGCCGTGATGGACAAAGTGGCCGGGCTCGATGCCGGTGCTGACGATTACCTGACCAAACCGTTTGCGATTGAGGAGCTGTTCGCACGGATCCGCGTGGCGCTGAAGCGCTCGGAAGCCGTACGGGCGGCTTCGGGCGTTGGCGGCGCCAGCACCGGGGTTGGCGTAGCGAGCGGCACGGCCGCCGGTATCGCCACAATGTCCCCGGCAACCGACACGGCCCAGACCGCTGCCGCGCCCTCCCCCGCTGCGCTCGCCGTGGGCTCGGTTGCGCTCGACCCCGACCGCCGCGAAGTCACGGTCGGCGGCTCGCCCATCGCGCTGACGGCCCGCGAGTTCGATGTCCTCGCCCTGCTTATGGCGCATGCCGAGACCGTGCTCACGCGCGAGCGCATCGCGCACGAAGCGCTGGGCTACGAATACGTGGGCGACACCAACAACGTCGACGTGCACATCGCGCACCTGCGCGCCAAGATCGAGGACGCCGGCAGCGCCCGCATCATCCAGACCGTGCGCGGGGTGGGCTATGTCTGCCGCGCGTAACGCCGAGACCAAGCGCGTCACCTCCATCGCCCGCGCCATCAACTGGAGCTATATGTGGCGCCGCTTGATGAGCCACATCTGGCTCGATCTGTTACTGTTGGTTATTGCGGCGGCGATCCTCGTCTATGGATACAACCAGACGCTGCCCGACGGCGCGTTTACCGCAGGATGGATCCCCAGCGCCACCGTTCGCGGCATGTCGCTGACGCCCGCGCGCGGCTGGGACCTGACAACGCTCACCTATACCGTCGAGCTTGCGCGTACCACCAAGACTTTCCCCCTCGCGCAGGACCTCGTCACGCTATGGCCTCTCTACCTTGTCGTTGTGGGTTGGCAGGTCATCAGCGTGCTCAACATGCTCGGCGGCGCCCGCCGCGTGCGCCGCACCATGGCGCCGCTCAACGATCTGGCCCTGCGCGTGGACGAACTCGGCCGCATACAGCTCTCCGGCGGCAAGATGGAAACACTGGAGCAGGCCATCGAGCGCGCAAGCGTCGACTCGCCGAGCGTCACCACCGGCGACGCCGACCTGGCAAGCATCGAGGTCGCGCTCAACCGCCTGCTGCGCCAGATGCAAGAGGCAAAGCTGCAGCAGATGCGCTTTGTCAACGATGCAAGCCACGAGCTACGAACGCCCATCGCGGTGATTCAGGGCTACGTAAACATGCTCGACCGCTGGGGCAAAGACGATCCGGACGTGCTGGCGGAGTCCATCGCGTCCCTCAAGGCCGAAAGCGAGCACATGCAAGAGCTTGTGGAGCAGCTGCTGTTTTTGGCGCGCGGCGATGCCGGGCGCACGGTCCTGCGGCGTGCGAATACCAACCTGGCCGCACTGGTCGACGAGGTATGCGAGGAGTCACAGATGATCGATGCCGCGCACACGTATCGGCTGGCGTACGACGCCGCGCTTGTCAGCGACCCGCGCTGCGACGCGCCCGTCGACGTGGCGCTCGTGAAGCAGGCTCTGCGCGTGATCGTGCAAAACGCCGCCAAGTATTCGGACGCGGGCACGCCCATCTCGTTTGGCGTGACGCCGGATGCGGGCGCGGGCACGATCGACATAAGTGTTGAGGACGAGGGCATCGGCATGAACCAGGAATCCGCAGCTCACGCGTTCGAACGGTTCTACCGCGCCGACAACGCGCGCGATGCCGGCGCGCAGGGCTCGGGTCTGGGGCTCGCCATCGCCAAGTGGATCGTCGACAGCCATGGCGGCGTCATCGGTGTGACCTCAGTCGAGGGCGTCGGCAGCCGCTTTACGATTCGCCTGCCACGATAGAAAGCCCCTCGGCATAAATAAAAGGGATAAGGCCATGCGGCCCCATCCCTTTTTGCTAGCTATAGCAGCCTGTGCGCTACTCGCGGCACAGATGCACGGCGAAGCCGGCGAACTCGCGCTTAAAGTACACGAGTTTGGTACCACCGTCGGGTAGCAGCGCGCGCGACTCCTCGTTGACCTCGAGCCCGCGCTCGGCAAACCACTTCTCAGCTGCATCGATGTCGTTAACGGCAAAGCCGATGTGGCCTTTGGTGCCACGACCGTTCTGCTTCATGATCTCGACCAGCGAATCGTTGAAGTACGAAACCGGGGTCTCGATGACGGGCAGGCCCATCATCGTCGAGAACAGCTCCGCGATCTCCAGGGCGTCTGCCGGGTCGGTGGCGTTAATGCCCACATGGGCAACGCGCATACCAAAGAGCTCTACCGGGTTGGCGTTCTGCTCACTCATGCAGTCAGCGCCTACTGAGCCATGACGTCAAGAACGGCCTTCTCGGCAGCGACGCGGTTCATGCCGGTCATGAAGGGCACGCCGCTCACGTACGGGCAGGTAAGGCCCTCGGGGGCAACGGTGGTGGCGATCAGCAGATCGGCGCCCTCGTCGCAAACGTCCTTGGCCTCGGAGATGGCGCACTGCACGATCTCGTACTTGTCGGCGTAACCGTTGGCGTCGAGCATGGTGGCGACCTTCTGGGCAACGAGCGTGGAAGTAGCAGCGCCAGCACCGCAAGCCAAAACGATCTTCTTCATAGGTAATGTCTCCCTTCGTGGTTTACTTTAGGTAAGTGTACCGCAGCGAGCGATGGCACTCAGCCTCGATGAGCTTTTATGCCAGTTTGCTTGCGCGCTGCGTATAATACATCTAGTACGTGTTGTCATACCGCTCGCTTTATGAGCGACTAAGGACCCCAATATGCCCGATTCCCGCACCCTCTGGACCGCCGTCGTCATCATCTGTATCGCCATATCGGTGTTCTTTAGCGTAAAAAAACGCACCACGTTTAAGCGCCTGCAACAGCTTATGGCTGCCAAGCAGTGGGACGAGTTCGATCGTTTGCTCGATGGCAAACTCACCAGCATGCTGTACCCGCGCTACAACCGCGACTACCTGCGCCTGAACTCCTATCTGCTGCGCGAGGACCACAAGCGCGCCGACGAGATGTTCGATTTGCTGCTGGGGCTCAATCTGCCCAAAATGCAGCGCGTCGACCTGGTGATCAAGGCCTTTAACTACTACGTTGGCCAGGAGGACCGCAAAAAGTCCAAGGAGCTGCTGCACGAAATCAAGGGCTTTGAGGGCGGTCAGGCCGAGGCAGTTGCGCACGAGTGTCAGCTGATGTACGACACGATGATCCTCAAGCGCCACAATGACATTCCCGAGCTGGAGCGCATGCTCGAGGACGTCGGCGACGACCCGGTCAAGCGCTGCCGCTTGGAGTACCTGCTGGCCCTGCAATACCAAAACAAGGGCGATGAAGCCAAGTTCCAAGAGTTCCTTGAGAAGTCGGGCCAACACTCGATGGCCGTCAACGCGTAACGGACGGCTTGTGCTAGACTTCTAGTCTCACGGGGGCGTGGCGGAATTGGCATACGCAGGAGACTTAAAATCTCTCGCCGCAAGGATTGTGGGTTCGAGTCCCACCGCCCCTACCATATGGAGCTTTCGAGCCGGTGTCCCCAAGGGGTGCGGGCTCATTTCTTTTAGATGCCGGCGGGACTCGAACCCGCGAGGGGGCGAGCGTCAAGCGGACGCGCAGCGTCCGCAGCGAGCCGGCGAGGGCGCCGGCAGGCGGCCGAAGCCGGTGCGGATTTGCGCAGCAAATACGCAGACGTCCCACCGCCCCTACCACGTATTGTTTACGAGCCCGTGTCCCCCAGGGATTCGGGCTCGTTTCTTTTACACGCCAGCGGAGCTCTAAGTTGCGGTGGAATAGATCCTGTTTATACCGTTTACCAGCTTATTTAGGAACTATTTCACCGCAACTCAGAGGAAGACGGTTAAAGAGCACTCAGGCTCGGGGTCCAGGCGATGGTGGGGGTCACGCCGTCGAGAACCTCGTTGATGGTGGCGGCCATGCCGGCGAGGAGGCTGTTCTCGCTTACGGTGAGCGCATCGTAGCCACCGGCGCGCATGAGCTCGTGAATCACCACGGCGCCGGCCAGAATCACGCCCGCGCGCTTGGGCTGCACGCCCGGCAGCGCAGCGATACCCTCCACATCCAGCGTAGACATACGATCGATGGCGGCCGAGATCTGCTCCATCGAAAGCTCGCGTAGGTGCACAAAGCTCGAGTCGTACGGCTCCAGCTCGTGAACCAGCGCCACGAGCGTGGTGACGGTACCGCCCACCGCAACGAGGCGCTCGGCGCGCTCAAAGTCGCTGGGCAGGCTCTCAAAATAGGCGGAGAACTGCTCGCCCGCCCAGTCGGCAGCGGCAGCAAGCTCGCCGTCCGAAGGCGGCAACGCCGAGAAGAAACGCTCCGTCACACGACGGCAACCAATGTCCAGCGAACGCGTTCCCTCCAGCGCAAAGACCCCGCACTCCGGCGCGTATACGCCCGTCGCGAGCTCCGTGGAGCCGCCGCCCGAATCGGCAACAATGATGCGCTTGCCGGCAAAGTCGTGCGCCACGCCAAAAAACGTCAGGCGCGCCTCGACCTCACCCGGAATCACCTGCGGCTCAAGCCCCAGCTCGCGCAGACCGTCCAGCAGCAGCGCGGCATTGGACGCATCGCGCGCGGCACTCGTGCAGGTGGTGCAGACGCACGCGGCCCCAAAGGTACGGGCTTCGTCCACAAACATGCGGCACGCAGCGAGCACGCGCTCAACGGCCGCCTCGCAAAAGCGCCCCGTCGCGTCCACGCCCTCGCCCAAGTCGGTGATCTCGGTATGCTTGGACGATTCCACGATCGCCCCGGCCTCGACCTGCGCCAGCACCAGTCGCGACGACACCGTTCCCAGGTCAATCGCGGCCACCTTATATCGTTTGCAATCTGCCATTGCGGGCTCCCCTCCGGGCGCTACTCGCCTACTCGCCGCTGGACGCGACCGTCTGGCCCTCGACGCCGTTAAATCCAAACAGCATGTCGAGCGTCTGAATGTACCACGGCGCGTCCTTGCCGACTTCTTCGATTTCCTTGGCAACTTCGCTGGCCTTCTTGGCGTTCGACGACTTCTGGCTCGACGAGGCATCCGAATCGTCGTCCAGGCCCTGCACTTCAATCCTCTTCTCGCCGGGCATCACCAGGCCCAGGCCCCGTGCCGAATCCTTAATGCCCTCTTCCGAGAACCACTTATCAGTGTCTTTTTTCATCTCATCATTGTATTGCTGACGAATCTCGACCTGCTTGGCCAAGATGTCGCTCGAGCGCTTAGCCACGTACAGGTCGCGCACGGGAAAGTACAGGCTCACGAGCACCAGAGCAACGACAATGCCGATGAATAGCGGGCGCAGAGAGCCATGCGTAAAGTCATAGATCGCCTTGACCACCGCATTGTCGTTGGCATAGCGCATAAAGTCCGAGCCCGAAAGACGGCTCGAGGGCCTGCTCGACCTGTCGTGCGTCTGGGCCGAGGGACGCGACGCATGCGACGAACGTGCCGGGCGCACCGGTCCATCTGCCGAAGTATTCACTTGAGCATTGGGACGCGAGGTACTTGTCGGGCGCTGCGTGGAGCGGTCGGCACCGGCGTAGGCGGACCCACCGAGCTGCACCGTGCGCGCACGGCGAGGCGACGGCTCACGCGAACCGGCGGAATAGTACCTGTTGTCGTAAATCTGATCCATATGCGCCTTGTGCGGTTGAGGTTTGTTTGCGCTAAGTATTCTAGTTATAGCACGAGCGCGCGCACCGCCTTCGCCAGCCTTTGCTCGACATAAAAAAGGCGCTGAGCCATATGGCCCAGCGCCCACAGCGCTTTGCGGCGTCCAGCCAAGGCGGGGGCGGAACCGAGTCAGCCTCCCCCTCGCCAAATTCGCCCGTTTAGCGAATGTTGTAGAACGCGGCCTTGCCGGCGTAGCGCGCGCTGCCCTCGAGCTCGTCCTCGATGCGGATGAGCTGGTTGTACTTGGCGATGCGGTCGCTGCGGCACGGGGCGCCCGACTTGATCTGGCCGGCGTTAACGCCCACGACCAGGTCGGCGATCGTGGAGTCCTCGGTCTCGCCGGAACGGTGGCTCACGATGCAGGCGTAACCGGCCTCCTTGGCGGTCTCGATGGCCTCGAGCGACTCGGTGAGCGTGCCGATCTGGTTGACCTTGACCAGGATCGCGTTGGCGGCACCCAGCTCGATGCCCTTCTTGAGGCGCTCGGTGTTGGTGACGAACAGGTCGTCGCCCACCAGCTGCACCTTGTTGCCAATGCGGCGGGTAAGCTCGACCCAGCCGTCCCAGTCCTCCTCGGCCATGCCGTCCTCGATGGAGATGATGGGATAGGTGTCGACGAGCTTCTCCCAGTAATCAACCATCTGGGCGCTCGTGTACTCCACGCCCTCGCCCTTGAGCTCGTACATGCCGGTCTCGGCGTTGTAGAACTCGGTCGAGGCCGGGTCCATGGCGTACATGAAGTCGACGCCGGGCTTAAAGCCGGCCTTCTCCACGGCCTTGGTGATGTACTCGAACGGATCGGCATTGGTCTTGAGGTTGGGCGCAAAGCCGCCCTCGTCGCCCACGCCGCCGCCCAGGCCGGCCTCGTGCAGCACGCCCTTGAGGGTGTGATAGACCTCGGCGCACCAACGCAGGCCCTCGGCAAAGCTCGGGGCGCCCACCGGCATGATCATGAACTCCTGGAAGTCGACGTTATTGTCGGCATGCACGCCGCCGTTGAGGATGTTCATCATAGGTGTGGGCAGCAGATGAGCGTTGACGCCGCCCAGGTACTGGTACAGCGACAGGCCCGCCGACTCGGCAGCGGCGCGGGCGACGGCCAGCGACACGCCCAGGATGGCGTTGGCACCGAGCTTGGTCTTGTTGGGGGTACCGTCGGCGGCAATCAGCGCGGCATCGACGGCGCGCTGGTCGAAGGCGTCGAGGCCCACGACAGCGTTAGCGCACTCGTTGTTGACGTGCTCGACGGCCTGCGAGACGCCCTTGCCCAGGTAGCGGCCCTTGTCGCCATCGCGCAGCTCGCAGGCCTCAAAGGCGCCGGTCGAAGCGCCCGAAGGCACCATCGCGCGACCGAAGCTGCCGTCCTCAAGCACGACCTCGACCTCGACGGTGGGGTTGCCGCGGCTGTCGAGCACCTCGCGACCGTAGACGTCCAAAATATCGCTCATGTTGTCTCCCTCTCACTTGGAAACGTGTCGGATGATTGCGACAGGACTTGCGCACCGCCGGGGCGCGCCGCTCCATAAGTTAGCCCTGTCGCACTTTTTGCATTATGCCCTAAGTTAGCCGAGGGATACACTTGTTTTTCGAAAAATTAAGCGGGAACGATGAGGCGTGTCAGCCCATCGTTCCCGCAGTCTTACTCCTCCGCCTTTGCGGCGTCCCACAGGTCGTTGAGGCCGTGGGTCGAAAGCTCGGCCAGATCCACGTGGGCGTCAGCCGCCATCTGCTCCATCGCAGCCCAGCGGCGGCGGAACTTTGCCGTGCTGGCACGCAGGGCGCTCTCGGCATCAATCCCCTCTTTACGCGCAACGTTGACCAGGGCAAAGAGCAGGTCGCCAAACTCCATCTCGCGCTCGGATGAGCCAGGAGCCTCGGCCTCAAACTCGGCCCGCTCCTCGGCGACCTCGTCCCACACGTCCTGGACCGTCTCCCACTCAAAGCCCACGGCCGCCGCCTTGCGCGACACCTTCTGCGCCTGCATCAGCGCCGGAAGATGCGTGGGCACGCCGTCGAGCAGGCCCTCGGGCGCGGTCTCGCCCGCTGCCACGGCCTTGTCCTTGGCGGCTTTCTCGGCGAGCTTGACCTCGTCCCAAATCTTGAGCACCTCGTCAGAGCTGTCGGCATCCGCATCGCCAAACACGTGCGGATGACGCCGGATGAGCTTAGCGTCAATGTCACGCGCCACGTCGGCCAGCGTAAACTCGCCGGCGTCGGCAGCAATCTGCGCATGCAGCACAACTTGCATAAGCACGTCGCCGAGCTCCTCGCGCAGATGTGCCACGTCGTCCGCCTCGATGCAATCGAGCGCCTCGTAGGCTTCCTCGATCATGTTCTTGCCGATGCTCTGATGCGTCTGTTCGCGGTCCCATGGGCAGCCGTCGGGCTGACGCAGACGCCAGATGGTCTGCACCAGATGCTGCAGCTCGGCCGACGCGTCGACCAGCGTGGACAGATCGCGCGAGCCCTCGGCATTTTGCTGAGCCATGTGCTGCGCCATGGTTATTCCTCCTCCAGGACCACGTGACGGAACGTACCGCCCTCGTAGATGCCGTAGCTGTGCGTACCGTCCTTGGGAATGCTCACGCTGCCGGGGTTGAAGAGCCACAGGCCCGGGTGCGCCTCGCTTGCCTCGTTGACTTTGATGTGCGTGTGGCCGTAGACGAGCGCTGAGTCCTCGGGCAGTGCGGGCGCGTGGTCGACGCTGTTGTGCATGCCGGCGCCAAAGACGTGGCCGTGCGTCAGGAACAGCTCGCGGCCGGCTTCGTCAAACAGCGTGGCGTAGTCGGCCATGACGGGGAAGTCGAGGACCATCTGATCGACCTCCGCGTCGCAGTTGCCGCGCACCGCGATGATGCGGTCGGCCAGGGCGTTGAGCAGCGGAATCACACGCTTGGGGGCGTAGTCGCGCGGCAGGTCGTTGCGCGGGCCGTGGTAGAGCAGGTCGCCCAGCAGCACGATGCGGTCGGGCTGCTCGGATTCGATGGCGGCGACCAGGCGCTCGGTCCAGTATGCCGAGCCGTGGATGTCGGAGGCGATGAGGTATTTCATGGTGGTCCTTTCGGGTGGGGTTAATAGGATTGGTGCGGCACGTCGTTGGCCTGTGTCACTCAAATCGCAGCGCCGCGGCTTGTGCCGCCTGCATCACGCGCTGGAGCGGCACGTTATGCTCGCGAGCGAGGCGGGAGCAGTCCTCGTACTCGGGTGCCGCGCGCTCGCTGCCGTCGGGCAGGGTTGCCACCTTGACGGCCACCTCGCCCCAAGGCGTCGCCACCTGCTCAAAGCGGCGCGGCAGGCAGACGCGCTCCATGACTTGGCGGCGGATGCCATTGGTCGTGGTTTCCAAAAAGATAATCGTCTGCAGGCGCTCGATATCCTCGTGGGTGCAGATTACCTGCAGTTGCCAGCCGGGGCGGCCTTTCTTGCAATAGAGGGGCAGCCAATGCACCTCGCGCGCACCCGCCTCGCGCAGGCGGTCGGCGGCGTAGGCGAGCACCTCGGGCGACGCGTCATCGATGTCGCACTCAAGCTTGACGATAGTTTCGGGCGCATCGATCTCGCGAGACAGCGGGGATTTGCTATCGCATGGCATACGGTCCGGGTCCTTTCCGCACGGGCTCGTTTTGTTCATCCAAACGCTAGCACATCGCGGGCGGCGTGGGGGCGGCGTCATGGGATGGGCGGGACTTTTGCCCGTCGCGGACGTCGGCGTGCGCCGGGATCGTCCTCGCCCCTATCCAAACGTGTACGGCAGCCTCCAAACACGTCATTTTTTGCAGCTTTTGGAGGCTGACGTACACGTTTTGAGAGCACAAGCGAGGCCGCACCGCGCGCCGCGCAGCCTTTCCAATCGATTTCGACCCCCCGCGTGCCCGGCGTGTTGAGAGCTGCGCCATTACAATGGAGCGGATTCGCTTGACGCAAAGGAGCCGCCATGTCTGCTTGCCCGCTAGCCGATTGCCACACCCACACCTCGTTTTCGGACGGGCATGCCTCGTTTGAGGACAACGTCCGTGCCGCTGCCGCGGCCGGGTGCCGCGCCATGGTCTCAACTGACCATCTCACCCTGCCCGCCAGCATGGACGCCAACTGCGAAGTGCAGGTTACTGAGGGCGACCTGCCGACACATCGTCTGGCTTTTGAGGATGCCCGCAAGCTTGCCGCGCAGATTGCGCCGGAGCTCAGCTTTATCTATGGCTTTGAATGCGATTGGTACGAGGGCTGCGAGCCTTTGGTTGAGCGCTGGTCCCAGGGCGCCGTCGTGCGCCTGGGCAGTGTGCATTGGATTGGCAACCCAGGCGATATCATGGCCGGTGCCGCGGGTACGGCGGGAACGGAAAACGTCGCTCGTCCCGATACACCCGATTCCCTTTGCGGTTGGATCGACGACGACACCAACCTGCACGTTTGGGAAACCCTGGGGGTACGCGGCGTGTGGGAGCGCTACGTCGACGACTGGTGCCGCGCCTGCGAGAGCCCGCTCAACTTTGATGTAATGGCTCACCCCGACCTGGTCATGCGCTTTTCGAAGGAAGGCTTTGCGCCCGACTTTGACCCCGCACCGTTTTGGCAGCAGATGGCCGAGTGCGCGCACGATACGGGCCGCCGCGTTGAGGTCTCGACCGCCGCACCGCGCAAGGGCCTCGACGACTACTATCCCGCGACCGGATTGCTGCGTTGCTTTGCCCACGCCGAGGTGCCGATCACTTTTGGCTCGGACGCACACCGCGCCTGCGACATCTGCTGGAACATCCGTGAGGCCCAGGCACACGCCTACGACTGCGGCTACCGAACCTTCGATATCCCCCACGCCACCGACGAATGGGAACCCACGCCCCTCGCCTAAGACCAGTCGTTGGGGACGTTCTTAAACAACTATTGACGGCGGGCGTTGAGTTCGCCGGCCAGCTCATCGAGGGTGATGCCGTAGCGCTCGAGCGTCACGAGCAGGTGGTAGATCAGGTCGCCGGCCTCGTAGCGGATGTGGTCGTGATCGTTATCCTTGCAGGCCATGATGACCTCGCTCGCCTCCTCGGCAAGCTTCTTGAGCAGCTCGTCCTCGACATCGGTCAGCAGGCGAGCGGTATAGCTCTCCTGCGGCGATGCGTCGCGACGGCCGTGAATCACCTCGGCCAGACCTGTCAGCGTCTCACCGATATTTCCATCCTGAATGTTTGCGGTGCGCACACCCATAGTTCAATCCTTTCTGGTGGCCGAGCGTCTAATCGAGCGCCCGCCCTACGCGAGTTTCTTAAAGAAGCAGGTACGGTTGCCGGTGTGGCAAGCCGGGCCCGGCGAGTCAACCTTGACCAGCAGCGTATCGCTATCGCAGTCGGCCCAGAGCTCCTTGACCGCTTGCATATTGCCGCTCGTCGCGCCCTTGTTCCAGAGCTCCTGGCGACTGCGGCTCCAAAACCACGTGGTGCCGGTCTTGAGCGTCAACCCCACCGACTCCTCGTTCATCCAAGCAACCATAAGCACCTCGCCGGTGTCATATTGCTGAACCACACAAGGAATCAATCCTTTGGCGTCGTATTTAAGATCCGCTGGAGTAGTAATTTCTCTCATTTCAATTCCCCAATTTAAACATCGCCGGTCGGCGAGGGTTGTCCAGGTGCCCGAGATTCCGAGCGACAAGCCCGACGACGCGTACTTAAGTACGCGAGGAGGGTTGGAGCCGGAAGGTCGGGTGCCTGGACAAGCCGCAGCATTAGAAGTCCAATCTCACAGGAATGCCCTGCGACGCCATATACTCCTTCACCTGGCGAATGCTGAAGGTCCCAAAGTGAAAGACACTTGCTGCCAGCACGGCATCGGCTTCGCCCTCGATCACGCCCTCGGCAAAATGCTCGAGCGTGCCCACGCCGCCGCTTGCGATCACCGGGATCGGCACCGCGCGCGCCACGGCGCGGGTGAGTGCCAGGTCGAAGCCAGCCTTGGTGCCGTCGCGATCCATGCTGGTGAGCAAGATCTCACCGGCGCCGCGACGAGCCGCTTCCTCGGCCCACGCCACCGCATCGATACCCGTGGCGTTACGGCCGCCCGCGGTAAAGACCTCCCACTTGTCGGCTCCCGGCTCACCGGGCAAACCAACACGCTTGGCATCGATCGCCACGACCACGGCCTGGCTGCCAAATGCAGCGGCAGCTTGGCTGACCAGCGACGGATCGCGCACGGCAGCAGAGTTGAGCGACACCTTATCGGCACCGGCAGCCACCATGGTTCGCATGCCCGCCAGGTCACGAAAACCACCGCCCACGGTATAGGGAATGGCCAACTCCTCGGCCGCATGCGCCGCCATCTCAATGGTCGTCGCACGGTTGTCGCTCGTCGCAGTGATGTCCAGGAACACGACTTCGTCCGCGCCCTCGCGGTCGTAGGCGCGCGCCAGCTCCACCGGATCGCCCGCATCGCGCAGGCTCACAAAGTTGACGCCCTTGACCACGCGGCCGTCCTTAACGTCCAAGCAGGGAATCACGCGTTTGGTAAGCATGGGCTACTCCTCCCCTCGGGCGGCGGCCAGCGCCTGTGCCAGCGTAAAGTTGCCCTCGTAGAGCGCGCGACCGGTGATCGCACCCTCAATAGCATCCTCACCCACCGCGGCAAGCGCGCAGATATCGTCGAGTGTCGAGATGCCACCCGAAGCCACGACGGGAAAACCCGCGACCTCGGCCACATGGCGATACGCCGCCACGTCGATGCCCGTCTGCATGCCATCGCGCGCGATGTCGGTGTACACCAAATGCTTAAAGCCCAGCTCGGAAAGCTGCGCCACCGCATCATCGAGCGCCACGCCCGCGCCATCGCGCCAGCCGTTCACCTTGACCTGGCCGTCACGGGCGGCGATGTCTGCCACCAGCAGCTCGCCAAAGCCGCGCGCTGCCACCTCGGCAAAACCCGGCTCGGTCACCAGCACGGTCCCCAGCGCAATACGGCGCGCGCCATAGCCGGCCAGCTCGTCGATGCGTGCGAGCGAGCGGACGCCGCCGCCCACGTCCACGGACAGACCGTCGACGCCGCAGATAGCCTTGATCGCCGTCGAGTTGGCAGCGCATGCGTCCTCATCCTCGCCAAAGGCAGCGGACAGGTCGACGACATGCACCCAGTTCGCACCCTGCTCGGCAAAGGAGCGGGCAACGGCCACGGGGTCGTCGGAATATACCTTGCAGCGGCTCCGGTCGCCGCGCTCCAGGCGCACGACCTTGCCGCCGATCAAATCGATTGCGGGAAACAGAATCATCGGCCGGCCTCCTCGACGATGTTGACGAAGTTCTTAAGGATGCGCTGTCCCAGCGCGGAGGATTTCTCGGGATGGAACTGGCAGCCCCACACGTTGCCGTGGCGCACGATGCACGGGAAGCTCCGCGTGTAGTGCGTGCGCGCCAGAACATCGGCGGCATCGACATCGTCGGCCACCGCATAGCTGTGGGTGAAGTACATGTTGGCGCCCTCGGCAAAACCGGCGAGCAATGGATCGGCCGCGCCGGCGGGCGTCATGTGCACCTGGTCCCAGCCCACGTGCGGCACCTTCAGGCGACTCGATTCCAAGCGCGTGCACGAGCCGCGCATAATGCCCAGGCCATCGACCCAGGGACCGCCAGCCTGCTCGGAGGCATCGTCGTCCGCGCCCTCGTCCGCCGGCACGCCCTCGTCGCCGCGTTCAAAAAACAGCTGAAGGCCCAGGCAGATGCCGAGCAGAGGAGTTCCGGCGGCAACGGCGTCAAGCACGGCCGCCTCCTCGCCGCTCTGGCGCATAAAGGCGATCGCGTCATAGAACGCGCCCACGCCCGGGATGACCAGGCCATCGGCCTTGCGGATCTGTTCCGGATCATCCGACGTGCAGGCAGCGGCACCGGCGCGCGCAAGCCCGCGCACGACGCTCGACAAGTTCCCTTTGTGGTAGTCGACCACCACGATCTTCGGTTCGCCCACGCGACCCTCCTTTTTCCATCATCCAAAACCACCACAAAGGTGCCTGTCCCCTTTGTGGTGGTTTTTACCCTTGTGGCGGTTACAGTGAGCCCTTGGTGCTGGGGATTCCTTGGACGCGGGGATCAAGCTCGCAGGCGTGGCGCATCGTGCGTCCCACGGCCTTAAAGGCGGCCTCGATAATGTGGTGCGAGTTGCCGCCCGCCAGCTCGCGCACGTGCAGCGTGAGTTTGGCGTCGCGCGCAAAAGCGTAGAAGAACTCGACGGCCAGCTCGGTATCAAAGGTGCCCACGCGCTCGGTCGGCACGGGTAGATCGCAATAGGCCTGCCCGCGACCCGAGATATCAACGGCGGCCATCACGAGCGTCTCGTCCATGGCAATCGCCGCATCGGCAAAGCGCGTAATGCCCGCCTTGTCACCCAGTGCCTGGCAAAACGCCTCGCCCAGCACAATGCCCGTGTCCTCGACGGTGTGGTGCGCGTCGACCTCCACATCGCCCATCGCATGTACCGTCAGATCGAACAGGCCATGGCGGCCAAGGGCGTTGAGCATGTGGTCGAAAAACGGCACGCCGGTCGAGATATCGCACACGCCGGATCCGTCCAGATCGAGCCTAACGACAATGTCGGTCTCGCCCGTCTTGCGGGTCACCTCGACATAACGGCCCATCTACATCTCCTCCTTCACCAGCGCGGCAAACGCTGCCAGCACCTCGTCGTTTTCCTGCGGGGTACCCACGGTAATGCGCAGACAGTCCGCAAGCCCCGGCGCGTAGCTAAAGTCGCGCACCAAAATTGAATACTCGTCGCGCAGGCGCTCGCGCACGCGCGTGGCGTGCGGCGTGCGCACGAGCACAAAGTTCGCCGCGCTCGGCCACGCCTCCACGGGCAGGCCCTCGGCAGCCATTGCGCGCAGGGCGCACAGCTCGCGCACGCGCTCGGATACAACCTGTGCCACCACGGGCGCGTACGCATCGCGGGCACGCACGCAGGCAAGCGCCGCGGCCTGGCTCAGCACGCTGACTGAATAGATCTGGCGAATCGCCGCGAACACGTCAATAACCTCGGGTGACGCAATCACATAGCCCAGACGCGTGCCGGCGGCGCCGAACGCCTTGGACAGCGTATGCAGAATCACCAGGTTGGAATGCTCGGCGATAAGCCCTTGCGCCGTGGTGGCCGCGCCAAACGAATCGTCAGCAAACTCCACGTAGGCCTCGTCGACCATCACCATGCCGGGACACGCATCGCACAGAGCCGCGATAAAGTCGAGCGGCGCCACGTCGCCCGTGGGATTGTTGGGCGAGGTCACAATCGCCAGGTTGCACTCGGGCGCTGCCGCAAGCACGGCAGCCTGGTCGAGCTCAAAGGTCACCGGATCGCGCCACACGTCGCTCACCTCGGTCTGGCAGAGCGACGCAAAGAACGCATACTCGCTAAAGCATGGCGGGCAGTTGAGCAGGGTCCGCCCCGCGCCGCCAAACGCCAGCAGGTAGTTATAGAGCAGCTCGTCGCCGCCGTTGCCCACGCAGATGTTCTCGCGTGCCACGCCATGCCAAGCGGCAAGCTCGTCGCGCAGGTCGTTGGACATGGGGTCGGGATAGCGGTTGAGCGGCGTGGCGGCGAGCGCCGCGTCGACCGCCTCGCGCACGCCGGCCGGCACGGGATAGGTGTTCTCGTTGGCCGAAAGGTTGATGCGCGTGGGCGTAAAGTTGGGATCGTAGGGCTCAATGCCGGCCAAGTAGGGCTGGACGAGTTCCTTCATGCGAGGCGTCAGCTCGGCCATATTAGGCCTCCCCGCCGGTCGCGTTAGCGCCATCCGCGCCCGCAGCCGCCAAGTCCACACCCTCGGCGACCGTCGCCGCGGCGTCGCCCGGCCAGGCAACCTTGGTCAGGTCGGCCGCCGCCAGCGACTCGGCGCTCACGGAATCCTCGCCCTGTTCCAGCACGCGACGACGCAGGGCGGCAGAAAGCGCGTGCGCCCACAGGCCCTCGGCTTCGGCCAAGCGCTGCGTAGCGGGAGCGTCGGAGAGCAGGCCCTCGGGCGTATAGCAGATAACGCTTGAGCGCTTAACGAACTCCTCCACCGAAAGCGGGTTGGAGAACACGGCCGTGCCGCCGGTCGGCAGCGTGTGGTTGGGGCCGGCAACGTAATCGCCGAGCGGCTCGGAGCTCCAAGCGCCCACAAAGATGGCGCCGGCGTTGCGAATGCCGCCAAGCAGGCCCATTGCATCCTTGCAGTGCAGCTCCAGGTGCTCGGGCGCCACGGTGTTCACGGCCTCGACGGCGGCAGCCATATCGGCGGCCACCACGATGGTGCCCTCGTTGTCGAGCGAGGCGCGCGTAATCTCGGCACGCGGCGACTGCGCCACCAGAATGTCGATACCCGCCTCGACCTCGCGCGCAAACTGCTCGTCGCAGGTCACCAGATAGCAGGCGGCAAGCGGATCGTGCTCGGCCTGGGCCATCAGGTCGGCCGCGACCACCATGGGCTTGGCCGTGGCATCGGCCAGCACGCAGACCTCGGAGGGGCCGGCGACCATGTCGATGCCCACGTCGCCCGAGACAATCTGCTTGGCCGCGGCGACAAAGGCGTTGCCCGGGCCGGTGATCTTGTCGACGCGCGGAATGGTCTCGGTACCGTACGCCAGCGCGGCCACGGCCTGGGCGCCGCCCACCATATAGATCTCGTCCACGCCGCCAAGCTTGGCCGCGGCGAGCGTGTAGGGGCTGATCAGGCCGTCCTTTTGTGGCGGCGTCACCATGACCACGCGCTTGACGCCGGCCACCTTGGCAGGGATAGCGTTCATGAGCACGGTGGAGGGATACTGCGCGCGACCGCCCGGCACGTAGATGCCGGCCGCGGCAAGCGGGGTCACCTTAACGCCGAGCATCGTGCCGTCCGGGCGCGTGGCAAACCAGCTCTGCTCGACCTCGCGCTGGTGAAACTCACGGATCTGGCGCGCAGCCTTCTCGAGCGCGGCGACAAAGGCCGGGTCGAGGCCTTCGAGCGCAGCATCGATCTGCTCTTGCGGCAGACGAAAGCTTTGCAGCTCGACACCGTCAAAACGCTGGCAGTAATCGCGCACCGCAGCATCGCCGTTGGCACGCACGTTGGCCACGATATCGCGGGCGGCGTCGACGATGTTTTGCGGCAGCACACCCTTGCGGTTGAGCTGGTTGGTAACGAGGCGCTCACCGGGAGCAAGCTTGATGGTCTTCATATCGGTATCCCCTATCGGTCGAGGTTGCGTTTGGAAAACGAGATGCCGGGCAGCGGCGCCCATCGGCCCGCAGCCCAGACGTTGGGGCGCCCGTGCGTGCTCGCGCTATTGTGCCGAGCCCGCAACGGGCTCAAAATGCTTGTCCTTCACGGCAGCCGCCAGGCGATCGGCCAGGTTGCGAACGCGCGGATCCAGGCGCGCGGCACCCGGGTTGACGAAGAAGCGGGCCGTGCAGTCCATAATGCGGCCGGTGATGACCAGGTCGTTGTCGCGCAGCGTGGCGCCCGTGGCGGTGATATCCACGATGCGATCGGTCATACCGACGATGGGTCCCAGCTCGATGTTGCCGTGCAGCGAAACGATGTCGGCGTTCACGCCGCACTCGGCATACCAGGCACTCGCGATGCGCGGGTACTTGGTTGCCACGCGAAGCGAACCGCGGCGGGCATAGTTGCGCTCGGCCTGACCGGCGCGCCAAACGGGCTCAGCCTCAATAAAGGTGCACAGGCCGTAACCCAAATCGACCAGCTGCAGCAGGTTGAGGTCGGCCTCGATAAGCGAATCCCAGCCGCAGATGCCGCAATCGGCACCACCGCAGCCCACAAAAGCGGGCGCATCGCTGGGGCGCACGATGACAAACTCGATATCGCCGACCGCGCCCTCGCCGGCACGCGTATCGCGACCGCGCACGATCAGGTGACGGCCGGGGTCGCGCAGCTCGGAGACGTCCAGGCCCGCGGCCTCGAGCACGTCGAGCGTGTCGGCCTTAAGCGAGCCCTTGGGAACGGCGATGCGCAGCGGACCCTCAGCACCACGGCCCGCGGCGTGGTCGCCGTCGGAAGCGGCGTCCTCAGCCGAAGTGTGCGCGGCCTCCAGACGCTCGAGCGAAAAGGCAAATCCCGCCGCCGGTACCTCGATGCCATCGCCGAACGCGCCGGTAAAGATGGAGTCGTAGCGACCGCCCGAGCCCACCGGATCGGGCAGGCCACCGGCATAGGCCTTAAAGACCAGGCCCGTGTAGTAATAAAAAGAGTTCATGATGGAGAAGTCGAAGGACAGCACCTGGGCGTCCTCGGGAGCCAGGCCCTCGACCAGGGCACGCAGCTCGCGCGTCAGCGGCGCGACGATACCGGCAGCTTCCAGCAGCGCATCCACACGGTCGAGTATCTCGGCACCGCCGTGCAAGCGCGGCAGCTCGCTAATGGCGGCCTTGACGGCCTCGGACTCGGCGCTTGCCGCCACGCGGGCATCGAGGCCCACAAAGTCATTGGAGTGCACGCAGCGCAGGGCCTCGGCAGCCAGCTCGCGATCCTCGCACGCCGCGAGCAGCTCCTTAAAAGGACGCACGCTACCTGCGATAATGCGCGCATCGGGCAACGCCAGCTTGCGCACGGCATCGGCTACCAGCGAGACAATCTCGACATCGCCCGCGGTATCTCCCGCACCGATAAGCTCAAAGCCCAGCTGTGTAAACTGGCGCGAGCCGCCGGCATTGCGCTGGCACTCACGAACCACCGGCGCCTCGTAGCGAAGACGCAGTGGCAGATCGGCCGCGCGCATGCGGGTCGAAACCAAGCGCACGATCGGCAGCGTGTTGTCGGGACGGACCACCAGCAAACGCCCATCATCGTCAAAGAGCTTAAACGGCGTGTCCGCAATGCGGCCGCCTTCCTCGAGCGAACCCTTGTCCTCGAGCAGCGGCGTCTCAACCGGCAGGTAATGATGCTCCCTAAAGCAGCCCTTCACCGTACATGCGATCTCCTCGCGTGCCTGAGCCTCCTCGGGCAATATGTCCCGGAATCCCCACGGTGTGGCCGTCATCTGGTGAGCCTCCTCATGCTGTGCTTCGCATAGAACAGAAGACCGGCATAGCTCCGCCGGTCTTCTGGGTACTTTAGCATACTAGAGTGCTTGCGGGGAAAATACGTCGCAGCCGCTCACACCGTATTCATTTGGAAACATAGGGTAGGTTGCCGCAGCCCGACCCCACCTAGGCGCCAATCGCACGACGATACTCTGCCATTACCTGCGCATCGGCAGCTGCGGGGTCGGCAAAATAGCGCCCGTCATAGGTCTCGGCCGAAACAACTCCGCGATAGCCGCGCGCCACCAGTCTATCCAAGTCGGCGCGCATATCGCGACCGCCGTCACCCCAGGCAAGGTGCGTGGTGCCGTCTGCCGCAACATCGACAAAATGTACGTGGGCGACATCATCGCCAAGCAGATCGAAATAATCGTCGATGGTATCCCCCGCCACCGCCATGGCGCCCATATCCAGACATGCCTTAAGTGCCGGATGATCAACTGCCTCGATCATGCGCTTCGTGTCGGCCGCCGAGTTCACGATCATCGACTCAACTGGCTGCAGGGCCTCGAGCACCAGTCGCACGCCGCGCTCTCCCGCATGCTCGGCAATCGCACGCAGCATCGAGGCGCTGCGACCCCACGCGTCCTCGATCGGCTCGTTCAAAAATGCCCAGCCGCTCGAGACCATGACCTGCTCGGCTCCAAGTTCCGCCGCGATATCTATAACGTTCTTAAAGTACGCGAGCGTGCGGGCACGCGCCTCATTCCCGCGCGCCGCGATATTCCACGGCTTGGGGTTGTTCTGTTCGGGACAAAGCCCCACAATCCGAACCCCATACCGCTGTGACAGCTCACGCACCTGCTCGAGCGAATCGTAACCATGGCAGTCCACATACAGGTGCATCGCCCCCGTCCAAAGTTCGCAGCACGTGTAGCCCGAGGCCGCCGCCGAAGAAAAGAACTCTTCAAGGCTAAAGTAGCGATGGCTGATATTCATAACGGCAAGCTGGGGATAGCTCATAGTTACTCTCCAACCTAAACGAGGCCCCGCTCCATATAGGAGCGAGGCACAATTGCACAAACGTTATTTGCTCTTAGTAGTCGAACTGGTGGTAGTAGCGACGGTACTTGAGGTTGTGCTTGGTGACCGTCTCGTAGTAGCGAGCCAGGCGGTCGGTAACGAGCACCGTCAGGATCCACGGGGACACGATGACGCGGAACTCGTCGTCAAGGCCGGGGATCGCGAACTCGGCGGTGTCGATGATGTTGATGTCGGTGTCGCCGGTCACGCCGCGGGTCAGGAAGGCGCGGACGCGCTCGTCGAGCTTGCGGTTCTCGTCCTCGCCCATGAACAGGAAGACCGGGACGCCGGGCTCCACGAGCTCGAGGGTGCCGTGGAAGAAGTCGGCCGAGGTGATGTAGCGGGTGCGCTTCCACTGCATCTCCTCCAAGATGCACATCGAGAACAGGATCGTCTCGCCCCACAGGGCGCCGGAGCCGATGAACATGGTGTAGGGGGCCAGGGCGTACTTCTTGGCGAGCTCCTCGGCGCGCGGCTCGAAGCGCTTGCGGATGTCGAGCATGTCCTTCCAGATGTCCTTGGTCTGCTCGATAAACAGGTCGAACTTGGGGAAGCAGCCGCGGCGGTTGAGCAGGCGCAGGCCGAAGCAGTCGGCGAGGTAGTAGCCCTTCTCGCAGCCGCCCGAACCATGATCAGAAGCCATGGCAACGCAGTTCTCGGCACCGACAGCCTGGCCGATGGGGCCCTCGGGCTTGGTCATGGCGTAGACGCGCACGCCCATGTCCTTCATCTTCTTGACGGCCTCGAGGACCTCGGGGGTGGTGCCGGACTCGGAGGCGGTGAGCACGACGGACTTCTCGGTCATGCGCTTGTGGCCCATGGCGTTCCACTCGGCGGCGTGGATCAGGTAGACCTCGAGGTCGCGGTCGCCGAACTTGTTCATGAGGTACTCGAGCTGCATGAGCTCGTCCCAGGTGCCGCCGACGCCCATCAGGAACACGGCGTCGTAGCCCTCGTCGGCGACCTTGTCGGCGAGCGCGGTCATCTTCTTGCCGGCCTCGTAGAGCGCCTTGCCGTCCTCGAGATAGCCCTCCTGGTCGAAATGCATGATCTCGATCTTCTCGGTTTCCTTCATGGCTTTTCCTTTCTGTCCTGCACGCAACTCTATACATCGCGTTTCTTTTCGATACCAATTATAGACATACACCTAATGTGTTTTTAATACCACTTATCAATCTGCTCCAATCCTCGGTGAACGGTCGAAATTCTCTGGTGAGTGGTATTAAATTAGAATTGAATGTATAGCTAACGCCTCTGGCGCCTCCCTTGTGTGACAAAGAACAGCGTTCCTACCAGCGCAATAATGGTCGATGCCCCAAACAGCACCGCCTGAACGCCCAAAGCCTCCGCCAAAAACGGAGCCGCCAGCAGCGGCAGCACGCCGGCGCTCATCAGGCCAAAACGCACAAAGCCGGTAATGCGCCCCAGGTATTTGATGTCGGCGCGCTCCTGAATCAAGATCATCTGCAGCGGTTCCAGGAATCCCCAGGCCAGACCGTTAATCGCCTGACCGATAATCGCGACCCCCAGCATATCGGTGCCCACGTACACCATGGACCCAATGCCCACGGCCATGAGCGCGCCGAGCAGCAATCGCAGGTTGACATGGCGGGCAGAAAGCTTGGTCAGGATGAACGCGCCCACCGAGGAAGTGAGGCCCACGACCGAGGACAGCCAGCCCAGCCAGACGATATCCACGTTGAGCACATCGCGATAGAACAACGACTCCAGCGAATCGAACGCGCCAAACGCAAAGAAACCCAAAAAGCCCGAGATAAAGATGAGGCGCAGGTCGTGGTCGCGAAACGTAAGTCGCGCACCCTCGGCCATGCCTCCCAAAATACCGCCCTTCGGCTTCTCCCCTTTTGCGGGAGCAACACACTCGTGACAGCCCAAGGAGAGCACGGCCGCCACACCCATCATGCCCGCCATGAGCAGATAGACCGATTGCGTGGCAAAACAGCTCACGATGGCACCGCCGAGCAGCGGGCCAGCGGTATAGGCGATATTGCTGTAGAACACCATGAGGCCGTTCACGCGGGTACGGCCCTCGGTGGTCGACTCCAGGTATCCCGGAAACGCATGCGTGCAGGTGTTGATAAAGCCGCCCGCAAGTCCCAAGACGCACGCGGCAAACACAAGCCCGGGGACAGACAACGGCGCCAACCCCACGCCAAGCGATAGCACTGCCGTAATCACGCACGTCACAAACGACGTCCGGCGCGGTCCAAAGCGATCGATGACCGAGCCCGACACCATATTGCCCACCGACGTCATAAGATTGCGCACGAGCGTAATGGCGGCAACCAAAAAGGCCGTGCCAGCCAGATCATACGTGGCCGCACCGATAAGCCCCAAAAAGTAGACCGCGTTGTTGGCGCACCACTGCAGGGACTCAATAAGAATCAGCCTGACCTCTGCCGGCGTCAGGCGCATTGCTTCGCGATCCTTCGCGAACATACGAACTCCTTCTATACAAAAAGGGGATGGAGGGCATAGGCCTGCTCCATCCCCTTTCCAGGTTGCAACGAAAATCTATGCAGCCGGGCCCTTATGCCAGCACGCCGAAGAACGCGCCGACGATGCCCACGGCCATGGTGGCCACGATCAGCACCATGGGGTTGATCTTCTTGGACAGCAGCCAGTAGTACAGCCAGAAGGCGAGCATGCCGAGCATGCCGGGCATGATGCCGTCCAGGATGTCCTGGAGGGTCTGGGCGTCGTCGCCCGAGCCGATGGCCACCGGGATGCTGGCCCAGAACATGTCCTTGCACATGGCGCCCACGACCATGACGCCCACGATGCCCACGCAGGTCATGATCTTCTGCATGAGGCCGGTCCTCTGGGCCTCGTCCAGGAAGCCCACGCCCAGCTCGTAGCCCTTGACGGCGCCCCAGACGCGCAGCGCGAAGCCGGGGACGTTGTAGATGAGCAGGAAGGCGATGGGGCCGAAGGGGTTGCCGGCCTGGCACAGGCTGATGCCCACCGCGGCGGCGACCACGCGCAGCGTCGACAGGAAGATGGAGTCGCCGATGCCGGACAGCGGGCCCATGAGGGCGGCCTTGACGTCGTTGACGCTCTCGGGCTCGATCTCGCCGCGGGCGACCTTCTCCTCCATGGCCATCGCGATGCCGCCGACGAACGGGGCGAACTGGACGGTGATGTTGAAGAACGCGCAGTGGCGGTGCAGGGCCTCGGCGTAGTCGTCGGGGCGGCCGGCGTAGATCTTCTTGAGCATGTTGGCGACCATCAGGCAGAAGGCGATGTTCATCTGCTTGTAGTAGGTCCAGGAGAACTCCATGCCCAGGGCGCCGACGTTGACGGCGCTCTTGACGAGGTCGGAGCGCGTGATCTTGTTCTCGGGACTAGAAGTCATCGTCCTCATCCCCTTCCGCGGAGAGCTGGGGCTGGGCTCCGCCCAGGCCGAGCAGGTCGAACTTGTCGATGCCGATGATGATGGCGATCAGGGCGACGCCCAGGACGGGCACGTTGGCGTAGGAGCACAGCAGGAAGCCCAGGAAGTAGAAGGGCACGAGCTGCTTGGTGAGCACCAGGCGGCCGAGCATGGCGAAGCCCATGGCCGGCAGGATGTTGGCGGCAACGCCGCAACCGTCGATGATGAAGGGCGGGATGAAGTCGAGCAGGCCCTGGATGGCGTCGGAACCCAAATAGAAGGCGCCGCCGCACAGCAGGAAGTACTCGACGCAGCCCCAGATTCCAATTCCCCAATGAACGGCGTAGATGCCTTTGAGGTTTCCCTTGAGGGCGAACTTGTCTGCCATATCGACAAACACAGGGAACAAGGCATTGGTAATGTTGCCGATCGTCAGCGCAAGGACGGCGATGGGCATGGCGAGCGCGATGGCCGTCTCGGTACCCTGACCGAGCTGAATGGCAAACGCGCAGGCGAGCACGCCGCCGACGGTTTCGTTAGGCGGCACGTAGGCGCCGATGGAAATCGAGCCCATGAACAGCAACTCCAGGCTGGCGCCAACGGCAAGGCCAGTCTGCAGGTCCCCCAGCACCAGGCCCACGAGCGGGCACAGGACGATGGGGCGGAACGCGTAGAGGGTGCCGAGCTGGTAGTCGAGGCATCCAAACGCTCCGACTAAGCCGACGAGGATTGCTTGGACAAGCATAATTCCTCCCAATAAGGAATCTCGAACCGTCGTCACTCCCGTCGCGCGCGTTGTTGATATCAATTCCGGGAGTTCGATTCCACGGCTCGAAGCGTACCTGGTGTGCTGCTAACACCCATTCCAGGCACAAATGATTTGATACCAATTATAGGTATGCAGGTTCTTACTATTTAATACCAGTCGCTCAGCGGGGTGTTTTTTACCGTAAACGGCAGGCGCATCCCATTAGGCACGCTCTTTGTTTCGATGGCGGACAAGCGCCACCAGAAAGCCGTCGCCAAAAGCATCGGATGCCAAGTTGGCCACAATCACCAAAACGATCATCGCTGCGCCCAAAAACTCGTTCCAGCGAAAGACCTCGCCAAAGAGGAGCGCCGACCAGCAGGGAGCGAGCACGACCTCACTCATGCAAACCAAGTTGGCCGCAAACGCGTTGGTGCGCGCAATCCCCTTGGCATACAGCACACTCGCAAGGCCGCTGCAAAAAAGGCCATGCACCAGCATAAGCCCCCACTCAAAGGGTTTCACGGAGCCTAGGTCGCCGGCAAAATAGACGATCGGAAGTATCGAGATGCCGCAGGAGATGAGCGAGGACACCATGGGCGACGCATCGGGGCGAGAGTTTAAAAAGAAACACAGCCCAAAGGTGGCGCCCGAAATGACGGCAAGCAGATTTCCGAGCATGCCCTCGGCGCTCAAATCGCCTAAAAAGAAAAGTCCCATACCCGTAAAAGCAACCACCACGGAGGCAATCTTCGCAGGCGAGGGCAATGTGCGAGCTGCGAGCGATTGATACACGATAACGAAAATCATCGAGGTGTACTGCAGGACGATCGCGTTGCCGACCGTCGTGAGCTGGTTGGCAAAGTTAAACGTGGTGCCCGTCACGAAGTTGCAGACGGCCACAAGGACAATAAGACGGCTGACGCGAAGGACGGGCCTGCCGACGAGCAGGATAAAGAGCGCCATAAATATTGCCGTGACGGCACCGATCAAAAGAGCTGACTGCGAATTGGCGCGAACGAGGATGCCGATAAAACTCCACAAGAGCGCCGTGCCAAATAGATACATCGCCCCGCTCACGCCATTATCGGGTGGATTGTCAGATCGAATCACGAAGCACCTCCAACTAGCTTTCGGTAATAAAAAACGGCGACCGCAATGGGTCGCCGTTTCCCTTGGGGGCAGATAATAGGCCGGGCCCTTACGCCAGCACGCCGAAGAACGCGCCGATGATGCCCACGACCATGGTGGCCACGATCAGCACCATGGGGTTGATCTTCTTGGACAGCAGCCAGTAGTACAGCCAGAAGGCGATCATGCCGAGCATGCCGGGCATGATGCCGTCCAGGATGTCCTGGAGGGTCTGGGCGTCGTCGCCCGAGCCGATGGCCACCGGGATGCTGGCCCAGAACATGTCCTTGCACATGGCGCCCACGACCATGACGCCCACGATGCCCACGCAGGTCATGATCTTCTGCATGAGGCCGGTCCTCTGGGCCTCGTCCAGGAAGCCCACGCCCAGCTCGTAGCCCTTGACGGCGCCCCAGACGCGCAGCGCGAAGCCGGGGACGTTGTAGATGAGCAGGAAGGCGATGGGGCCGAAGGGGTTGCCGGCCTGGCACAGGCTGATGCCCACCGCGGCGGCGACCACGCGCAGCGTCGACAGGAAGATGGAGTCGCCGATGCCGGACAGCGGGCCCATGAGGGCGGCCTTGACGTCGTTGACGCTCTCGGGCTCGATCTCGCCGCGGGCGACCTTCTCCTCCATGGCCATCGCGATGCCGCCGACGAACGGGGCGAACTGGACGGTGATGTTGAAGAACGCGCAGTGGCGGTGCAGGGCCTCGGCGTAGTCGTCGGGGCGGCCGGCGTAGATCTTCTTGAGCATGTTGGCGACCATCAGGCAGAAGGCGATGTTCATCTGCTTGTAGTAGGTCCAGGAGAACTCCATGCCCAGGGCGCCGACGTTGACGGCGCTCTTGACGAGGTCGGAGCGCGTGATCTTGTTCTCGGGACTAGAAGTCATCGTCCTCATCCCCTTCCGCGGAGAGCTGGGGCTGGGCTCCGCCCAGGCCGAGCAGGTCGAACTTGTCGATGCCGATGATGATGGCGATCAGGGCGACGCCCAGGACGGGCACGTTGGCGTAGGAGCACAGCAGGAAGCCCAGGAAGTAGAAGGGCACGAGCTGCTTGGTGAGCACCAGGCGGCCGAGCATGGCGAAGCCCATGGCCGGCAGGATGTTGGCGGCAACGCCAAAGCCAGCAAGGACAAAGGGCGGGATGAAGTTGAGCATGCCCTGGATGGCGTCAGCACCCAGATAGAACGACAGCGAGCACAGCAGGAACGCCATGATGATACCGGTCAAACCGATCAGGAAGTGCATCGCATAGACACCCTTAAGGTTGCCCTGGCCGGAGAAGACATCAGCGCGGTCAACCAGGATCGGCAGGGCGGCGTTGAGGATGTTCTTGATGGCAAGGCACAGCGTGGCGATGGGCATGGCAAGCGCGATGGCTGCCTCGGTGCTCTGGCCCAGCTGGATAGCGAAGGCGCAGGCGAGCACGCCGCCGATCGTCTCATCAGGCGGCACGTAGGCACCGATGGAGATCGAGCCCATGAACAGCAGCTCCAGGCTGGCGCCGATCGCGAGGCCGGACTGCAGGTCCCCCAGCACCAGGCCCACGAGCGGGCACAGGACGATGGGGCGGAACGCATAGAGCGTACCGAGCTGGCAGTCGAACTTACCAAATGCGGCGATAAGTCCGATGAGGATTGCTTGGGTAAGCATATATCCCCCTTTCCTAATAGGACACTACGAAGAGCTCAGACTCTTCGAAATTGAACGCCTAGAGCACGCTGGCGCAGTCAACCTTGGGGTCATCGGCCAGGGGTCGAATCTCGACCTCAACGCCACGATCCAGCATCTCGCGCACATCGGCTTCCTCGGCCGCGGTCAGGAAGATCTGACGAGAGACCTGACGAGCATCGGGACGCTTCTCGTCCTTGGGCTTGGTGTTGCCCAGGTTGACCGACTTGATCTGCGGGCAGCCCTCAACAAGCTGCTTTGCCTCAGCAATAGTGGCGACACAGATGATCATCTTGTACTTGTCGGTCACGCCCGAGTTGATAGCTTCGATTGCATGCTCCATATCTTTGATGACGAGCTTGCAGCCGGCAGGCTTGCCCATCTTGAGCGTCGTCTTCCACACCGGGTCGTTAGCGACCTTATCGCCCACGCAGAAGATGCAGTTGGAGCCAAGGCCCTGAACCCAGGAAACTGCGACCTGGCCATGAAGCAGGCGATGGTCAACGCGAAGTAGCTGAATCATAATGTGACCCCCCAAAGGTCTTGTGCCGTCTTACGGCGTGTCAGTAGGTGCTGCGGATTAGAACTCTTCTTCCTCGTCGTCATCGACCAAAAGATCGTTGACAAACTTCACGCGCGTATCGTCCGCAGCGACGATGGCGCGAATCGTCTCCTCAACCGGCGCCGACTCGTCAGAGAACAGCAACTGGATGAGGAGAGGAAGGTTCATGTTGGTAACGAGGTACGTGCGGGGACGCGTCTGGACGATCTTGGTAAACTCGTTGTTGACGCTGCCGCCAAAGAGGTCGGTGCAGACAACGACATCATCGTCAGCAGACATGCCTGCCAGCAGTTTTTGGGCCTCCTCGGCCACGTCCATGCGGCCATCGACGAACATCGAAAGATCGTGGACGTTGTCGCGAGCGCCCGAGAGCAGCTCGACGCTCTCCTTGATGCCGGTAGCGAAGTGCGCATGGCTGGCGATGATGTACTGTCTCATTCTGTGTTCCTCTCAATAGCCCGGCACGTTCCCGCACCCGTTTTCTTTAGTAGTCGAACTGGTGATAGTAGCGACGATACTTGAGGTTGTGCTTGGTGACCGTCTCGTAGTAGCGAGCCAGGCGGTCGGTAACGAGCACCGTCAGGATCCACGGGGACACGATGACGCGGAACTCGTCGTCAAGGCCGGGGATCGCGAACTCGGCGGTGTCGATGATGTTGATGTCGGTGTCGCCGGTCACGCCGCGGGTCAGGAAGGCGCGGACGCGCTCGTCGAGCTTGCGGTTCTCGTCCTCGCCCATGAACAGGAAGACCGGGACGCCGGGCTCCACGAGCTCGAGGGTGCCGTGGAAGAAGTCGGCCGAGGTGATGTAGCGGGTGCGCTTCCACTGCATCTCCTCCAAGATGCACATCGAGAACAGGATCGTCTCGCCCCACAGGGCGCCGGAGCCGATGAACATGGTGTAGGGGGCCAGGGCGTACTTCTTGGCGAGCTCCTCGGCGCGCGGCTCGAAGCGCTTGCGGATGTCGAGCATGTCCTTCCAGATGTCCTTGGTCTGCTCGATAAACAGGTCGAACTTGGGGAAGCAGCCGCGGCGGTTGAGCAGGCGCAGGCCGAAGCAGTCGGCGAGGTAGTAGCCCTTCTCGCAGCCGCCCGAACCATGATCAGAAGCCATGGCAACGCAGTTCTCGGCACCGACAGCCTGGCCGATGGGGCCCTCGGGCTTGGTCATGGCGTAGACGCGCACGCCCATGTCCTTCATCTTCTTGACGGCCTCGAGGACCTCGGGGGTGGTGCCGGACTCGGAGGCGGTGAGCACGACGGACTTCTCGGTCATGCGCTTGTGGCCCATGGCGTTCCACTCGGCGGCGTGGATCAGGTAGACCTCGAGGTCGCGGTCGCCGAACTTGTTCATGAGGTACTCGAGCTGCATGAGCTCGTCCCAGGTGCCGCCGACGCCCATCAGGAACACGGCGTCGTAGCCCTCGTCGGCGACCTTGTCGGCGAGCGCGGTCATCTTCTTGCCGGCCTCGTAGAGCGCCTTGCCGTCCTCGAGATAGCCCTCCTGGTCGAAATGCATGATCTCGATCTTCTCGGTTTCCTTCATGGCTTTTCCTTTCTGTCCTGCACGCAACTCTATACATCGCGTTTCTTTTCGATATCAATTATAGACATACACCTAATGTGTTTTTAATACCACTTATCAATCTGCTCCAATCCTCGGTGAACGGTCGAAATTCTCTGGTGAGTGGTATTAAATTAGAATTGAATGTATAGCTAACGCCTCTGGCGCCTCCCTTGTGTGACAAAGAACAGCGTTCCTACCAGCGCAATAATGGTCGATGCCCCAAACAGCACCGCCTGAACGCCCAAAGCCTCCGCCAAAAACGGAGCCGCCAGCAGCGGCAGCACGCCGGCGCTCATCAGGCCAAAACGCACAAAGCCGGTAATGCGCCCCAGGTATTTGATGTCGGCGCGCTCCTGAATCAAGATCATCTGCAGCGGTTCCAGGAATCCCCAGGCCAGACCGTTAATCGCCTGACCGATAATCGCGACCCCCAGCATATCGGTGCCCACGTACACCATGGACCCAATGCCCACGGCCATGAGCGCGCCGAGCAGCAATCGCAGGTTGACATGGCGGGCAGAAAGCTTGGTCAGGATGAACGCGCCCACCGAGGAAGTGAGGCCCACGACCGAGGACAGCCAGCCCAGCCAGACGATATCCACGTTGAGCACATCGCGATAGAACAACGACTCCAGCGAATCGAACGCGCCAAACGCAAAGAAACCCAAAAAGCCCGAGATAAAGATGAGGCGCAGGTCGTGGTCGCGAAACGTAAGTCGCGCACCCTCGGCCATGCCTCCCAAAATACCGCCCTTCGGCTTCTCCCCTTTTGCGGGAGCAACACACTCGTGACAGCCCAAGGAGAGCACGGCCGCCACACCCATCATGCCCGCCATGAGCAGATAGACCGATTGCGTGGCAAAACAGCTCACGATGGCACCGCCGAGCAGCGGGCCAGCGGTATAGGCGATATTGCTGTAGAACACCATGAGGCCGTTCACGCGGGTACGGCCCTCGGTGGTCGACTCCAGGTATCCCGGAAACGCATGCGTGCAGGTGTTGATAAAGCCGCCCGCAAGTCCCAAGACGCACGCGGCAAACACAAGCCCGGGGACAGACAACGGCGCCAACCCCACGCCAAGCGATAGCACTGCCGTAATCACGCACGTCACAAACGACGTCCGGCGCGGTCCAAAGCGATCGATGACCGAGCCCGACACCATATTGCCCACCGACGTCATAAGATTGCGCACGAGCGTAATGGCGGCAACCAAAAAGGCCGTGCCAGCCAGATCATACGTGGCCGCACCGATAAGCCCCAAAAAGTAGACCGCGTTGTTGGCGCACCACTGCAGGGACTCAATAAGAATCAGCCTGACCTCTGCCGGCGTCAGGCGCATTGCTTCGCGATCCTTCGCGAACATACGAACTCCTTCTATACAAAAAGGGGATGGAGGGCATAGGCCTGCTCCATCCCCTTTCCAGGTTGCAACGAAAATCTATGCAGCCGGGCCCTTATGCCAGCACGCCGAAGAACGCGCCGACGATGCCCACGGCCATGGTGGCCACGATCAGCACCATGGGGTTGATCTTCTTGGACAGCAGCCAGTAGTACAGCCAGAAGGCGAGCATGCCGAGCATGCCGGGCATGATGCCGTCCAGGATGTCCTGGAGGGTCTGGGCGTCGTCGCCCGAGCCGATGGCCACCGGGATGCTGGCCCAGAACATGTCCTTGCACATGGCGCCCACGACCATGACGCCCACGATGCCCACGCAGGTCATGATCTTCTGCATGAGGCCGGTCCTCTGGGCCTCGTCCAGGAAGCCCACGCCCAGCTCGTAGCCCTTGACGGCGCCCCAGACGCGCAGCGCGAAGCCGGGGACGTTGTAGATGAGCAGGAAGGCGATGGGGCCGAAGGGGTTGCCGGCCTGGCACAGGCTGATGCCCACCGCGGCGGCGACCACGCGCAGCGTCGACAGGAAGATGGAGTCGCCGATGCCGGACAGCGGGCCCATGAGGGCGGCCTTGACGTCGTTGACGCTCTCGGGCTCGATCTCGCCGCGGGCGACCTTCTCCTCCATGGCCATCGCGATGCCGCCGACGAACGGGGCGAACTGGACGGTGATGTTGAAGAACGCGCAGTGGCGGTGCAGGGCCTCGGCGTAGTCGTCGGGGCGGCCGGCGTAGATCTTCTTGAGCATGTTGGCGACCATCAGGCAGAAGGCGATGTTCATCTGCTTGTAGTAGGTCCAGGAGAACTCCATGCCCAGGGCGCCGACGTTGACGGCGCTCTTGACGAGGTCGGAGCGCGTGATCTTGTTCTCGGGACTAGAAGTCATCGTCCTCATCCCCTTCCGCGGAGAGCTGGGGCTGGGCTCCGCCCAGGCCGAGCAGGTCGAACTTGTCGATGCCGATGATGATGGCGATCAGGGCGACGCCCAGGACGGGCACGTTGGCGTAGGAGCACAGCAGGAAGCCCAGGAAGTAGAAGGGCACGAGCTGCTTGGTGAGCACCAGGCGGCCGAGCATGGCGAAGCCCATGGCCGGCAGGATGTTGGCGGCAACGCCAAAGCCAGCAAGGACAAAGGGCGGGATGAAGTTGAGCATGCCCTGGATGGCGTCAGCACCCAGATAGAACGACAGCGAGCACAGCAGGAACGCCATGATGATACCGGTCAAACCGATCAGGAAGTGCATCGCATAGACACCCTTAAGGTTGCCCTGGCCGGAGAAGACATCAGCGCGGTCAACCAGGATCGGCAGGGCGGCGTTGAGGATGTTCTTGATGGCAAGGCACAGCGTGGCGATGGGCATGGCAAGCGCGATGGCTGCCTCGGTGCTCTGGCCCAGCTGGATAGCGAAGGCGCAGGCGAGCACGCCGCCGATCGTCTCATCAGGCGGCACGTAGGCGCCGATGGAGATCGAGCCCATGAACAGCAGCTCCAGGCTGGCGCCGATCGCGAGGCCGGACTGCAGGTCCCCCAGCACCAGGCCCACGAGCGGGCACAGGACGATGGGGCGGAACGCATAGAGCGTACCGAGCTGGCAGTCGAACTTACCAAATGCGGCGATAAGTCCGATGAGGATTGCTTGGGTAAGCATATATCCCCCTTTCCTAATAGGACACTACGAAGAGCTCAGACTCTTCGAAATTGAACGCCTAGAGCACGCTGGCGCAGTCAACCTTGGGGTCATCGGCCAGGGGTCGAATCTCGACCTCAACGCCACGATCCAGCATCTCGCGCACATCGGCTTCCTCGGCCGCGGTCAGGAAGATCTGACGAGAGACCTGACGAGCATCGGGACGCTTCTCGTCCTTGGGCTTGGTGTTGCCCAGGTTGACCGACTTGATCTGCGGGCAGCCCTCAACAAGCTGCTTTGCCTCAGCAATAGTGGCGACACAGATGATCATCTTGTACTTGTCGGTCACGCCCGAGTTGATAGCTTCGATTGCATGCTCCATATCTTTGATGACGAGCTTGCAGCCGGCAGGCTTGCCCATCTTGAGCGTCGTCTTCCACACCGGGTCGTTAGCGACCTTATCGCCCACGCAGAAGATGCAGTTGGAGCCAAGGCCCTGAACCCAGGAAACTGCGACCTGGCCATGAAGCAGGCGATGGTCAACGCGAAGTAGCTGAATCATAATGTGACCCCCCAAAGGTCTTGTGCCGTCTTACGGCGTGTCAGTAGGTGCTGCGGATTAGAACTCTTCTTCCTCGTCGTCATCGACCAAAAGATCGTTGACAAACTTCACGCGCGTATCGTCCGCAGCGACGATGGCGCGAATCGTCTCCTCAACCGGCGCCGACTCGTCAGAGAACAGCAACTGGATGAGGAGAGGAAGGTTCATGTTGGTAACGAGGTACGTGCGGGGACGCGTCTGGACGATCTTGGTAAACTCGTTGTTGACGCTGCCGCCAAAGAGGTCGGTGCAGACAACGACATCATCGTCAGCAGACATGCCTGCCAGCAGTTTTTGGGCCTCCTCGGCCACGTCCATGCGGCCATCGACGAACATCGAAAGATCGTGGACGTTGTCGCGAGCGCCCGAGAGCAGCTCGACGCTCTCCTTGATGCCGGTAGCGAAGTGCGCATGGCTGGCGATGATGTACTGTCTCATTCTGTGTTCCTCTCAATAGCCCGGCACGTTCCCGCACCCGTTTTCTTTAGTAGTCGAACTGGTGATAGTAGCGACGATACTTGAGGTTGTGCTTGGTGACCGTCTCGTAGTAGCGAGCCAGGCGGTCGGTAACGAGCACCGTCAGGATCCACGGGGACACGATGACGCGGAACTCGTCGTCAAGGCCGGGGATCGCGAACTCGGCGGTGTCGATGATGTTGATGTCGGTGTCGCCGGTCACGCCGCGGGTCAGGAAGGCGCGGACGCGCTCGTCGAGCTTGCGGTTCTCGTCCTCGCCCATGAACAGGAAGACCGGGACGCCGGGCTCCACGAGCTCGAGGGTGCCGTGGAAGAAGTCGGCCGAGGTGATGTAGCGGGTGCGCTTCCACTGCATCTCCTCCAAGATGCACATCGAGAACAGGATCGTCTCGCCCCACAGGGCGCCGGAGCCGATGAACATGGTGTAGGGGGCCAGGGCGTACTTCTTGGCGAGCTCCTCGGCGCGCGGCTCGAAGCGCTTGCGGATGTCGAGCATGTCCTTCCAGATGTCCTTGGTCTGCTCGATAAACAGGTCGAACTTGGGGAAGCAGCCGCGGCGGTTGAGCAGGCGCAGGCCGAAGCAGTCGGCGAGGTAGTAGCCCTTCTCGCAGCCGCCCGAACCATGATCAGAAGCCATGGCAACGCAGTTCTCGGCACCGACAGCCTGGCCGATGGGGCCCTCGGGCTTGGTCATGGCGTAGACGCGCACGCCCATGTCCTTCATCTTCTTGACGGCCTCGAGGACCTCGGGGGTGGTGCCGGACTCGGAGGCGGTGAGCACGACGGACTTCTCGGTCATGCGCTTGTGGCCCATGGCGTTCCACTCGGCGGCGTGGATCAGGTAGACCTCGAGGTCGCGGTCGCCGAACTTGTTCATGAGGTACTCGAGCTGCATGAGCTCGTCCCAGGTGCCGCCGACGCCCATCAGGAACACGGCGTCGTAGCCCTCGTCGGCGACCTTGTCGGCGAGCGCGGTCATCTTCTTGCCGGCCTCGTAGAGCGCCTTGCCGTCCTCGAGATAGCCCTCCTGGTCGAAATGCATGATCTCGATCTTCTCGGTTTCCTTCATTTGTCTCTCCTTTCTGGGGTTGTTTCCACATCCCCCATGCCAACGGGCATCAAAACCCGCTTATATTCCGTAACACTCAGCCGCTTTGGCCTTAAGCGCATTGACTGACTCTTCGTAGCCCTCTGCCTTGACCTCCATTTGCTTGGAGACGGCATCGAGATACGGGTGAACGTCCCATGACTTCAGACGCTCGGCGATTATTGCCGCAATCGTCTGGAAGAACACGAGATTGGGAATTGCGCTGAGCAGCGGAGCCACCTGAGGCACCACAACCTCGTGAGCCCCACCCTTGGGATGGGCCGTGAGCAGCACCGTTTTTGTCGTAACGTTCGATAGCGCATCGGCGATATTCGCAAGACGCTCCGACCCCTGCGGATCGTCGACAATAAACACCAGATAGCCCGGAACGATCTGCATCTCGGGACCGTGGACGAACTCCTCGCCTTCGTGATGCATGGCAGGAATCTTGATGGTCTCGCTCAGCTTGAGCGCTGCCTCCTCGGCAACACCATAGTTGGGGCCGTTGCCGACGACCATAGCGGGCGTGTGCTCAGAAAGCTCGAGCATGTGGTCTTGGACATATGCCTCGGCGGTCTTGCACATCACGGCATTGGCCTGGATAGCCTCGCGCAGGTCGTCAAGACGCTGGGCAACGCCTTTGGCGTCAACCGTTCCGCGCGCCTGACCGCCGTAAATACCAAAGAGCACCAGATACTCAACGAGAACCTCGACGCCCAGAGTTACAAAGTCCACCGACTCGACGCCCACACCGTAGTCAAGAACGATGTCAGCTTGTTCCTTGATGGGTGCCTCGACGTTTGCCGTGAGCGCAACTGCAGCCATATCGTGTGCGCGCATGTAATCGAGCGCCGCAATCGTATTGGTCGAATAGCCACTCTGCGAGACGGCGATGTTGAGCGCATGCTGCGGATAGGTGTGTTCAAAATCGACGAAGGCCTCGGGCGTTACAACGGACACCTGCATCTGCAGCGCATCTTGCAGGTAATCGCGGGCGCAATCGGCGGCATGGCGCGACGAACCCGAAGCAACGATGCGCAGTGCGTCAAAAGAACCGGACTGGAAAATATCAACGAGCTGCGCTACCAGCTCAGACGAACGCTCGAGGTTCTCCCCCATACGCACATGGGCAAGCTGAACGTAATCGAGCATCTTCATCGTCTCACCTCGTTACAAATCATTAGTATTTGATACCAATCACAGTTATAGGTTACGGCTTTTTGATACCTCTTTGTCGATTAATTTAGGCTCTGTTAGACCAGGATTGACATATATGTGTCCTCACGGTGCCATATCGTTGACCCCATAGACCGCGATGATGGGGGCAGCATGAACGCCGAAGACCTGGTCCTCAACTTCAAGAAGGGCATGGCGAACCTCAGCAAGACCGAGCGCCGCCGCGCTATCGAGTCCGTCAGGGACGTGATCCGCGCGGCGGCGTTCGACGACGCGGCCGGCTCCGCCTGCGAAATCGAGCGCTGCCCGCGCTGCGGGTCCGCCGCGGTCGTGAAGAAGGGCAAATCGAAGAACGGCGAGCAGCGCTACCTCTGCCGGGGCTGCGGCAGGACCTTCGGCATGGGCAGCGAGCGCATCCTGGGGACGAGCAGGCTCCCGAAGGAGACCTGGATGGCCTACGCCGAGTGCTTCGCGCTCATGCTGCCCCTGCGCGAATGCGCGAGGCGCTGCCGCGTCTGCCTCAAGACCGCCTACACCATGCGCCACAGGCTGATCGAGTGCCTCTCGGCCTACTCCCCCTCGTTCAGGGTCGAGCGGGGCTGCGGCTGCGAGCTCGACGAGACCTACTTCCCCGAGTCGTTCAAGGGCAACCACGCGAAGGGGTCGTTCACGATGCCGCGCCCCTCCCGGCACCGCGGCAAGCAGGTGCACAGACGCGGGCTGTCGCGCGAGCGGATCTGCGTCATGACCGGAGTGAACGACTCGAACGAGACGTTCCTCGAGGTCACGGGGCGGGGCGCCCTTTCGAGGGAGCGCGCCATGGACGCGCTGAGGGGCCGCATCGCGGCCGGCTCGGTCGTCGCGACCGACAGGGCGGCCGCCTACGTCGGCGTCCTCGCGGAACTCGAGGTCGCCGCGCACGCGGCCTACGACCCCAAGGACCGCTCCGGGGGAACCATCAACCGGGTCAACACCGTCCACTCGCTCCTCGGCGCCTTCATGGAGCCGTTCAAGGGCGTGTCGACGAAGCACCTCGATGCCTACCTCGCCTGGTTCAGGTGGTGCCGAACCTTCATGGCGACCGATTCCGGCGCCGCCGGGCGCACGGTCGCGCGGCAGCTCGCGCACGGCGTCTGCAGGAGCCGCGTCCGCGACATGTTCAACGTGGAGCCGCCCTACATGGACTACTGGGCCGCGCCCGCCGCATAGAGGCGGTAGAATGGTCGCATCGCGATATACGAGGAGGGGTGAGGCCATGCCGTCGAATATACCGGCCACGACGATCCGGATCGACCCGGAGGCCAAAAAGGAGGCCACGGCCATCCTGGACGAGCTCGGCCTGTCCATGTCCACCGCCGTCAACGCGTTCCTCAGGGCGCTCGTCCGGGAGGGCGGGATGCCGTTCGAGATGAGGGTCAAGACGCCGGTGCCCGACGGGAAGACGGCGAGTTAGCCGGCAGGTCGGCATGTCAATCCTGGTCTAACAGAGCCTTAATTTATCCCCTTCGGCGAACGGTCGATTTTGAGCCATGTAAGGTTGTATATACAGTCGGTCAAATTGCCCAAACAGACCGGCTGTTACCGCGCGCGATGCAAAGCCCCAGCTAGTACGTATAGGTGTAGCCGCCCGTATCGCCACGATTGAAGGACTTTACATACTCGATAGCCTGACCGCTCGCGTCATAGCTCACGCATTCCAAAAGCAAAACAAGATCGCCCTGTTCCAGTCCAAGGAGGCCGGCATCTCGTGCGCCCAGTGCCTCGATATCGAGCTTTTCCTGTGCCATGACTGGCTTTCGGCCCAGCATCTCATAGGTCTCGTACAAACTGAAGACCGACACGTCAATATCTTCGATGGTTGGGAACAGCAGGCAGGGAATCAGCGCCGTCTCAATCGATACGGGGCTACCGTTTATGCAGTTCAGGCGTCGAACGGAATAGAGCAGGTCGTCCTCGGCGATGCCAAACAGGTCGGCGTAATATGGCCCCGCATAACGCTTGGAACGCGCGAGAATACGGACGGACGGCTCGCCGCCCGAAGCACGGACCGATTCACGGAAACCGACCGTGCGTTCAAAAAAAGCAGGTACTTTCTGCGCCACAAAGGCACCTTTTCCCCGAACACGGCGAATCTGCCCGCGTCGAACCAGCTCATCGACAGCGCTTCGGATGGTCAAGCGTGTCGTACCAAATTCCTCGGCGAGGTCTTTTTCGGACGGAATCATGGAACCCGTGGGATATGCACCGCGCTCGATACGTTCCTCGATGCAGCGTCGAATGCGCATATAAACCGGGGTGGCATCTACTGTTTCAGCCATTGTTCACCTGCCACGCTCCTCATGCCGTTCTCTTCGCCGTTATCGGCAAAGCGGAACTTTGTGGGCAAAATCACCGATTTGCAATGCTCCACAAAACGCATGTCCTTATCAAATTCGATCGAGCTCTCATAGAACACCGGCGTTCCCTCTTCTTGCTGGAGCAGCTCGGCCTCTTCGACGTTCAAACGCGAGATGGAGATATGCTCACGTCCATGCTCAACGCGCACGCCACCTTCTTTGAGCAAGACATCGTAAAGGCTCTCACACTCAAAATCGTGCTCGGGAAGCGATGGGCACAGGGACAGGTTAACGTGAGCGGTCTCGATTGACGCCGGCTCGCCCTCAATAAGTCGAACGCGCTGCATGCGGAGCAAGGGAGCGCCTACAGCCACCCCAAGCTTGTCGGCAAGCGCCTCATCCGCCTCGATGGTCCCGGTGGAAACCAGACGAGAAGAGGGGTGCAGGCCGGCAGTCCGCACAGCATCGGAAAAGTTATACGTTTCCTGGAAGATGTTCAGCGGCTTGGGAGGACACACATACGTGCCCGATCCGCGACGGCTCTCGAGCGTTCCACACGAGATAAGCCGCGTGATACCGGCACGCAACGCCGTACGCGAAACGCCAATCTCTTCGCACAGCACGCGCTCGGCCGGCAGGCGATCGCCGCCGGCAAGCTGATGGTGCTGGATATACCAAAGAATTCCCTCAACAGCATAATCTTTGGGGGGAATTGCATAAGATTCGCCTGCCATTGCACAGACTCCTCATTCAGAAACGTATGCCGCCAAAATTAGGCCAGCCCTCCCATGGCATCAAATTCTGCCTTGATCTTCTCGGCGACATTCCGATACGACTTATATAGACTTGAATCGCGTTTGACTTCGTCGGTCATAACGGGAATCTCTAATTTGGAAACCTCGTCTTTTCCCGTCTGAACCGCCACAACAACGCCCATACCAAGACACATATTACGCTTGGCAGCATTTATTTTTGCTGCCTTGGCAGGATTTGCCAGGATACGCTGGGCAAATTCCTGTTTAGAGACCGCTTCTTCGGCCTCCGGATCGCCCGCCTCGGCCACTTCGCACTGCAACACGTCCGCATAGTCAAAAATCTTCGGCTCGCCGCCGCGCTGATGCACGGCCCACTTGCGGCGCGTGGCATCCTGGTAGATGGCCGGCAAAAATGTAAACCGCGGCGGGTCCAAAATCGTATCCGTGATGGTAAACACATCGGGATCAAAGGCATCCTGCGGGTTTTTCTTCTTGAACAGCCCCATATCAGCCTCCCGTACTAGCATTAAACAACTCAAGCTGAATATAGCACCAATTTCAAGCTCATGCTTTAGTAGATCGGTGCGCGGCGTCTATGGCTCGCCCAGCGGAAGAACATACGGACGAGGGCCGGGGTGGGGTGCTTGGTTTTGGAAGTGGGCTTCGCGAACTTCCAAAACCTAACCAAGTCACCCCGGCCCCGGCAATGTAATCTTGGCTGCCCAAAGTCAGATATGCAGTCTCCAAGGCAGCATCAGCAAAGTCCCCATTACATTAAAAAATTCAGCCCCCGCATATCGAAACAGTCGAGAGGGCCGCCTCCAGGCGGGTTGCCTTGGTCTGAGAAGTTCGCGAAGCCCACTTCTCAGACCAAGGCAACCCGCCTGGAGGCGGCCCCAGCGCGAGACCGTCCCGGATGCCTACCTACTCGTTGTCGCCTGCGGTCATCTGCGTTGCGGAGAGCGCGCCGTCGGCAGCAGTTGCGGCTGCGGCGTCGGGCCAGACCCAGTCGGTAAAGGCCGGGTGATCGAAGCCCTCGTCGCACGCGAACTCAAAGGCCTCGGTGCGGAAGGCCTCCCACTCATCAATCTGCTCGGCAAACTTATCGGAGTCAACCATGCGCAGCACGTCGGCGGCCAGGGCCCAGCGATCCATGTTGTTCAGGCGCAGCATGTCAAACGGCGTGGTCGTGGAGCCCTTCTCCTCGTAGCCGTGGACGCGGAACGCGTCGTGTCCGGGGCGGTTCCAGATCAGGCGGCGAATCGTGCCGGCATAGGCGTGGAACGCGAAGAGCACGGGCTTCTCGCCGCAGCCAAACAGCTCAGCCCAGCGCTCGTCGCTTATAGCCTGGTCGTTCTCGCAGACGTTCTGAATCTTGAGCAGATCGACCACGTTGACGAACCATACCTTGATGCCCAGCTCGCGCAGCATATCGGTTGCAGCCAGAGCCTCGAGCGTCGGCACGTCGCCACACGTGGCGACCACGACGTCGGCCTCGCCGAGCGAGTCGGCGGTCGATGCCCACTCCCAATTTGCGACGCCCTCGGCGAGCTCGGCCTTTGCCTCGTCGACCGTCTGGAAGGTCGGGGCGGGCTGCTTGCCGCAGAAGATGGCGTTGACGCAGTCGGTGGACTGGTAGACGCGCTCGGCCACGGCGAGAGCCATGTTAGCGTCGGCCGGATAGTAAGCGTTCACGATATGCGTGTCGTTGGCCTTGTTGAGTAGCAGGTCGATAAAGCCGGGATCCTGGTGCGAGAAGCCGTTGTGGTCCTGACGCCAAACATGGCTCGACAGCAAAATGTTGAGGCCGCTGATGGGGGCACGCCACGGAATCTCGCGCTTGGTAGCCTCGAGCCACTTGCAGTGCTGGTTGACCATGGAGTCGACCACATGGACAAAGCTCTCGTAGGAGCTCCACACGCCGGAGCGGCCGGTGAGCACATAGGCCTCGAGGAAGCCCTCGCACTGGTGCTCGGACAGCTGCTCGACAACCTTGCCGGAGCCAGCGAGCAGCTCGTCGTTGGCCTCGTCCTCGTAGAAGCCGGCATCCCACTGCTTCTTGGTCACCTTATAAGCGGCCTGCAGGCGGTTGGACGCGGTCTCGTCGGGACCGAAGATGCGGAAGTCGTCCATGTTCTTGGCCAGAACGTCGGCAGTGTACTCACCAAAGACGCGGGCAGCCTCGGTGGAGCCCCAACCATGGCCCTTCTCGGCGACGGGAATCTCGTGGGCGTGGATATCGGGCAGCTCGAGCTCGCGACGCACCTTACCGCCGTTCGCGTTGGGGTTGGCGCCGATGCGCAGCTCGCCAGTCGGCATAAAGGCCGTCACCTCGGGGCGCACCTGGCCCTCGGGCGTAAAGAGCTCCTCGGGCTTGTAGGAACGCAGCCACTCGCGCAGCACGCGGAAGTGCTCGTGGGTGTCCTTGGCACTCGCCAGCGGCACCTGATGCGCGCGCCAGGAGTCCTCGGTCTTCTTGCCGTCGATGTGCTTGGGGCAAGTCCAGCCCTTGGGCGTACGGAACACAATCATGGGGTAGGCCGGGCGGACCACGGTCTCGCCTGAGGCGGCCTGAGCCTGCGCGGTGGACTTGATGTCACAGATCTCGTCAAAGACCTGCTCAAACAGGGCAGCGAAACGCGCATGAATGCTTGCGTGGCTCTCGTCGTCAAAGCCGGCGACAAAGAAGTGCGGCTTATAGCCCATGCCCTCAAAGAACTTGGTGAGCTCCTCATCGGACACGCGGGCAAGGATGGTGGGGTTGGCGATCTTGTAGCCGTTGAGGTGCAGGATCGGCAGGACGATGCCGTCGGTTGCCGGGTTCACGAGCTTGTTGGATTGCCAAGAGGTCGCGAGCGGGCCGGTCTCGGACTCGCCGTCGCCCACCACGGCCACGGCCAACAGGCTCGGGTTGTCCATAACGGCGCCGTAGGCGTGGCTGAGCGTGTAGCCGAGCTCGCCGCCCTCGTGGATGGAACCGGGCGTCTCGGGCGCAAAGTGGCTCGGGATGCCGCCGGGATAGGAGAACTGGCGGAAGAACTTCTGCAGGCCGGCCTCGTCATTGGTGATGTCGGGGCGGATCTCACGGTAGGTGCCGTCGAGCAACGACTGAGCAGTACCGGCGGGGCCACCGTGACCAGGGCCCATCAAGAAGATAGCATTCTGGTTGTGGTCGGCGATCAGACGGTTGACGTGACCGAACAGGAAGTTGATGCCGGGCGTGGTGCCCCAGTGGCCAACCAAGCGGTGCTTAACGTCCGGACGACCAAAGTCGCGCACCTCACCGGTTTTCTCGTCGACAAAGTCGGGGCGCATTAGCGGGTTAGAGCGAAGGTAGATCTGACCGACGGACAGATAGTTCGATGCGCGCCAATACAGGTCGACGCCCTCGAGCTCGGAAGCCGGCACCTCGTGGCCCAGCTTTTGCCACGGCGTCCCCAGTGTTTTAGCCATTGTTTATGTCCCTTCGCTGTGCGGTCACCCTCCAATACGGCAACCTTTCGTTGGGACTAGTATATTTGCTAAAACGTTTTATCATGGTGAAAAAACGTTTTACCACCCTTATCAATCCCATCGATTAGCAAAACGCGACATTCACCTGCGGCATTGCCCGTCACAGGTGCTCCACATTCGGTCTCTGCAAATTGATAAACGTGTTTAGTTGTGTTTAGTAAGCTCAAGCACGCTGCCCTTCACGATAAGCGCCGGCTCCAGAACGACCTCTTCGGCACGCCTACCGCCTCTACCGGCAAGACGCTTGGACATGCAGCCAAAAGCATGCTCCGCAAGGACACCAGGATCCTGCTCAATCGCGGTCAGCGCCGGCTCAAAGAGAACGTCGGCCGCCGAGTTGTCATAGCTTACGACCGAGATATCGCTCGGAATGCTCTTCCCCATCTCGTGCAAGCGCTTGAGCAGACCGAGGGCAATGTTGTCCGAGCTTGCGAACACGGCGGTGGCGTCAGTTGCGAGCACCGCCTCCGAGGCCTCGTATGCGCTCGGAATGTAGTACTCGCTCTCAAACTCCAAACGCGCGTCAATAGGCAGGCCAACCTCGCGCAGCGCACGCTCGTAGCCGGCAAGACGCTTACGACCCGTATTGGAACGGCGCGCATTAACCAAGCAGGCAATGCGACGGTGGCCCTGCTCGATCAGGTAGCGGGTGGCCATGTAGCCACCCATCTCGTGGTCGAACATCACCTTGTCGCACTCGAGCCCCTCAATGGCACGGTCGACCATCACGGCAGGGATAGGCAGATGGCTCACTTCCTCGCGCAGGGCACGATCGTCGGAGAACTCGTCACCTACCACCAGAAAGACGCCGTCGACGCCGCGCGTCACCAGCTGGCGCAGGAGCTCCAGATCGTCCTCGGCACTTCCACCCGAGCTGGTAATAAAGAGCGCGTAGCCGTCCTCGCGGCAGCGCTTTTCCAAGCTGCCGGCGAGCGAGGCAAAAAAGCGGCTCTCGATGTTAGGGACGATAAGGCCCAGCGTGCGCGACTCGCGCATGACCAGGCTGCGCGCGATCTGGTTGGGAACATAGTGGTTGCGCGCCGCGACCTCTTTGATGAGTTTGCGGTTTTCTTCCGAGATGCGACAGGGCCGATTATTGAGCACAAGCGAGACCGACGAGGGGGAAAGCCCCACCTCCTGGGCGATCTGCTTGAGGGTGACTTTGTTGGCCATCTCGCTCCTTCCGGGTTTACGCGCAATCTCTTGAAAGTATAGCGACTACCCCTCTACCTCGGTGATAAACACTTTACCAATCCGGTAGACGGCTGTTTTATCGCCGTCAGCGCACCAAATCCGTCCGGGTGGGGTATATTGCAATCGATTGATGACGACGACCACCAAAAGGCGGATATTCATATGCACGAGAACGACTTTTTTAACGAGGACCTGCTGTGCGCGCTCGCTGGCGTTGCCGGCGAGGACAACGTGTTGATGAGCGAGCCCATGCGCGAGCACACCACGTTTAAGATCGGCGGCCCGGCCGACGTCTTTGTCACGCCCGATACCGAGCAGGGCCTCGTCGCCACGCTCGATACCTGCTATCGCTGCGACCTGCCGCTTACCATCGTGGGCAACGGCTCCGACCTGCTTGTCGGCGACAAGGGCATCCGCGGCGTCGTCGTGGCGCTGGGCGAAGGCCTCTCCGACATTACGGTCGACGGCACGCACGTCACGGCGGCAGCCGGCGCCTTGCTTTCCGATGTCGCCGCGGCGGCAGCCGAGGCCGGCCTCACCGGCATGGAGCCCATCTCGGGCATCCCCGGATCGGTCGGCGGCGCCTGCTACATGAACGCCGGTGCCTACGGTGCCTGCATGGCCGATGTGCTAGAGTCCGTGCGCGTCTACAAACCCGCTCGCCAGCTCGACGACGGCACCCGCGGCAGCGGCAACATCATCGAATTCGATGCCGACGAACTCAACCTGGGCTATCGCAAGAGCCGCATCGCCGACGACGGCTTTATCGTGCTTTCGGCCACTTTCAATCTCGCCCCGGGCAACGCCGCGATGATCAAGGCCGACATGGACGACTACCGCCAGCGCCGCGAGGACAAGCAGCCGCTCGACATGCCGAGTGCCGGCTCCACCTTCAAGCGCCCCGAGGGCCACTTTGCCGGCAAGCTCATCATGGACGCCGGCCTGCGAGGACACGCCATTGGCGGCGCGCAGGTGAGCGAAAAGCACTGCGGCTTCATCGTCAACGCCGACCACGCCACCGCCGCCGATGTCGACGAACTCATCCGCCACATCCAAACAACCGTCAAAGACCAATTCGACGTAGACCTCGAACCCGAAGTCCACCGAGTCGGCGAATTCCTTTAACAAAGAAGGCCCCGAAAGGGGCCTTCACCATCTTTATTCAGATAACCCAGTCCGGTGTGTCGCGCTCAGGACCCGAGAGGGCCGGGACAGTCCGAGAGGCATAAGGTTGATCGCGAATTCCACACGAGCCGGAGAGCACTTAATGTGCTCTCCGTGCGAGCAGGACTGCCCGAGCAGGCAACCTTATGCCTCTCGGACTGTCCCGGACCAAGCCGCAGTTACGACAGCGCGATACCGCCGAGCCAGCCCCAACGCACGCCAGAGCCAGTGCCATAGAAGCTAATAAACGAATCAAGCGACTTAGACGTAATGGCACCCTCGTTGCTCATAACGATGCCGCCGCCAACGTAGATACCCACATGACCGTAGATAAGGCCCGGAGCACCTGTGCCGCTGTGCGAGGAATCGGCCACGATCATGCCCACCTGCAGCGCCGAGCGGTCGGAGCTATAGCACCAGGCGTTGAACATGTCGCAGGCGTTGCCGCCAAAGTAGCCAACGCCGGCGTTACGGAAGACATTGGTAACCCACGCCGCGCACCAGTTCTGGCCCGGCGAAGGCGTGGAGTAGCACGCGTTGACGACGGCCTGTTGCTTGCCCGAGCCGGCATTCTGCTGCGGAGTTCCGGGCGCATACGATCCGCCACCCGAGCTCGAACCACCCGAGTAGGAATTGTTCTTGTTCGCGGCGGCCGCGGCAGCGGCGGCCTTCCTAGCGGCCTCCTCGGCCTGGGCGGCAGCGAGGATCTCGGAATCGCGCTGAGCCATGAGTTCCTTGACGTCGTCGGAAAGACCGTTCAGCACGGTCTGGACTTCTTGCTGCTTGGCCTGCATATCCTGCATCTGAGCCGTCTGCTGGTCCTTGAGTTTCTCCAGGTCGGCCTTTTGTGATTCGAGCTCGGTCTTCTGTGCGTCGAGCTCAGCCTGAATCGTCTGGATATCCTCGATGGCATCGCGGTCGCTCTTGTTGATCTTCTCAACGTAATGCGCGTTGGCAACGAGCTCCTCAAACGAGCCAGAGGCCAGCAGCAGCGACAGGATGTTCGTGCCGCCGGACTTGTAGCTGGCGGCCACGCGATCGGAAAGGTCGTTGCGCTTCTTCTTGAGCTCGGCCTTCTTTTCATCGATCTGGGCCTGCGTGTCGTCAATCTTGCCCTGGACATTCTCGATGTCGTTGAGGGTCTGGGCATTCTTGTTGGCCAGCGCCGCATACTCATTTGCGATGCTGTCGAGCTGGGCCTGAACCTCGTCGAGTTGGGCCTGGGCGGCATTCAATTTATCGGTGGTTTCTTTGGAAGCCTCCGCCGCATGGGCGCGAGTGGGCAGGCCAAAAAGAACTGCCGCAGAAGCGGCGCCGAACAGGGCCTTAAGGGCAGTGCGGCGCGAGAGCTCCTGGGAAAGGATGGAATCGCTGTTTGGTGACATATGTACTCCGTTACATGCTTATTTATATGTCGCTCAACTCATACATATTAGCGTACATATGGCGCGTCCCAACGATTTCCACGAACGGCAGGAAACTACAAGGTCGGCGGCTCGTAAGCAATTGTCAAATTTGAGGTAACAATTGAGCAAGCTCTGATATGAGTACGTTAACATAATCCTCTGCTTTTCCTACAGTGCACCATTTGGGCGTCCCCGCCTGCGCTATACTCCCCTCTAGAAGTGTTCCTGATTCGATAGGAGACTACATGTCCAAAGCACTCGACCCCAAAGACACCTGCGTCCTCGTTACCGGTGGCGCCGGCTTTATCGGCTCGCACACCGTCGTTCAGCTGCTCGAGGGTGGCTACCAGGTCGTCATCGTCGATGATCTCTCCAACTCCAGCGCCGTCGCCGTCGACCGCGTCAAGACCATCGTGGGCGACGAGGCCGCCAAGAACCTCACCTTCTACGAGGCCAACGTGCTCGACCGCGATGCGATGAACAAGATCTTCGATACCCATCAGATCGACCGTGTCATCCACTTTGCCGGCTTTAAGGCCGTCGGCGAGTCGGTGAGCAAGCCCGTCGAGTACTACCACAACAACATCGAGAACACCCTGGTGCTCATCGACGTCATGCGCAACCATGGCTGCAAGTCCATCATCTTCTCGAGCTCCTCGACCGTCTACGGCGACCCGGACAACCCGCCCGTCACCGAGGAAGACCCCAAGAAGCCCGCAACCAACCCCTATGGCTGGACCAAGTGGATGATCGAGCAGATCCTTATGGACGTCCACACCGCCGACCCCGAGTGGGACGTCGTGCTGCTCCGTTACTTCAACCCCATCGGCGCTCATCCGTCGGGCCTGATCGGCGAGGACCCCAAGGGCATCCCCAACAACCTGGTGCCCTATGTCGCCCAGGTCGCCGTGGGCAAGCTCGAGGCCGTTCAGGTCTTTGGCAACGACTACCCCACCCCCGACGGCACCGGCGTGCGCGACTACATCCACGTGTGCGATCTGGCCTCTGGTCACGTTGCCGCCCTTAACTGGATGAACGGCAAGACCGGCGTCGAGATCTTTAACCTGGGCACCGGCACCGGCACCTCGGTACTCGAGGTCGTCGCCGCCTTCTCCAAGGCTTGTGGCAAGGAGCTGCCCTACGTGATCCGCGAGCGCCGCGCCGGCGACATCGCTGCCAACTGGTGCGATGCCTCCAAGGCCGAGCGCATGATGGGCTGGAAGGCCCAGTACGACATCGCGGACATGTGCCGCGATAGCTGGAACTGGCAGAGCCACAACCCCAACGGCTTCGCCGACGCCGAGTAGCAAAAACCTACATACCGTTCTTGCCCCGATCTCACGTTGTGAGGTCGGGGCTTTTTTCATGGCATGTAGCCATTCGCCGAAAATCGACCAACTTTTTTATCTTGCCTGTACATGTTTAAACAACATGTTTTACAATAGGCGTATCGGATCAGAACATCGGAGGCGGACTGCACACCCATCGGCAGGCCGACCCCACAACAAGAAGGTTGGTGAGCGCATTCATGGAGCGTGCAAGCGGCGTCCTCATGCCCGTCTCATCTCTGCCCGGACCATACGGAATCGGCGGCTTTGGCTGGAATGCCTACGACTTCGTCGATTTTCTCGCCTCGTGCAAACAACATTACTGGCAGATTCTGCCCCTTACGACGACCAGCTATGGCGATTCGCCTTATCAGTCGTTCTCGGCCCGCGCAGGCAACCCCAACTTTATCGACTTTGCCGAGCTTATCGAGGCAGGGTATCTGGAGCAGCGCGATATCGATGGCGTGTATCTGGGATCCGACCCCAGCAATGTCGACTACGGTGCTATCTTTGGCGGCCGCCGTCAGATTCTCGACCGCGCCGCCGAGCGCTTTGCTGCCGACAAGCCGGCCGATTTCGATGACTTTGTCCAGGCCAACGAGGACTGGCTCATCCCCTACTGTGAGTTCATGACCGTCAAAGAGGAGTGCGGTCTCAAGGCGTTTTGGGAGTGGCCCGCGGAGCTCCGCACCCGCGGCGAGGCTTCCGCCAAGGTCTGCGCCGACCATCCGGCGCGTATGCTCTACCACCAGATGGCGCAGTACTTCTTCGATCGCCAGTGGAGCCGCCTCAAGGCCTATGCCAACGAGCGCGACATTCTCATCATCGGCGACCTGCCCATCTATGTCTCGCGTGACTCCGTCGAGATGTGGGCGACACCTGAGCTCTTTAAGATCGACGCCGCCGGCAATCCCGTGAGCGTCGCCGGCACGCCGCCCGACCAGTTCTCGGCTACCGGCCAGTACTGGGGCAACCCCATCTACGACTGGGACGCCATGGAGGCCGACGGCTTCTCCTGGTGGGAGGGCCGCATTCGCGCCGCCCTCGACATGTACGACGTCATCCGCCTGGATCACTTCCGCGGCTTCGAGGCCTATTGGGAGGTGCCGTTCTCCTCGCCCGATTCGTCCTACGGTTCGTGGACGCAGGGTCCCGGCCTCAAGTTCTTCAAGACGCTCGAGGAAAAGCTCGGCACGCTGCCCATCATCGCCGAGGACTTGGGCTTCCTCACCCCCGGCGTCATCGACATGCGCGACAACTCGGGCTTCCCCGGCATGAAGATCCTGCAGTTTGCCTTTGAGGGCACCAACTCGTACTACCTGCCGCATAACTACATCGCCAACACCGTCGCCTATGTGGGCACCCACGATAACGAGACGGCGCGCGGTTGGTTTGAGGGAACGGCCACCCCGCGTCAGCGCGAGCAGGCCGCCCTGTATACGCATCAGCGCGACGGCGAGCCCATCACCGATGCCCTCAATCGCACCATCGCCGCCAGCGTGAGCGATACCTGCATCTATACCATGCAGGACCTGCTCAACTTGGGCAATGAGGCACGCATCAACACGCCCGCCACGCTTGGCGGCAACTGGACCTGGCGCATGCTCGATGGCGCCATCACCCGCGAGCTCGAGCATAAGCTCACCGACTGGACCGAGACGTACTTCCGCATTCCCTCGGAAGGCGATATCGAGCTTCCCCAATAAGGGCAATCACGTCCGACGCCACCCCAACACATCGGACGTGCTCGCTTTCCCGCGCGAGGGCACCCCAATCCCCTCGCGCGGGCTTCTTTGTATCTAAGACATGTCTAACAACTCATCACAGGAGGAAACATGCCCCACATTAACCTTTCCGATCTTGCCGAGCAGGCCTTTGGCAAATCGCTCGAGCAGCTCGACGATCGCAGCATCTACAAGCTGCTCGCCAAGCTCGTACAGGAGCGCTCTGCCGCCTGCCCGCTCAACAATGGCAAGAAAAAGCTCTATTACATCTCTGCCGAATTTTTGATCGGCAAGCTGCTTATCAACAACATGATCGACCTCGGCATCTATGACGAGGTTAAGGAGCAACTCACCGCCGCCGGCCACGACCTCAACAAAATCGAGGAGTTTGAAGTCGAGCCTTCGCTGGGCAACGGCGGCCTGGGCCGTCTGGCTGCATGCTTTTTAGACTCCATCGCCACGCTGGGCCTCACCGGCGACGGCGTGGGCCTCAACTACCATTACGGCCTGTTCCGTCAGCGCTTTGTCGACAACCAGCAGAAGGCCGTTCCCGATGAGTGGCTCGGCGAGCAGGATATCGTAATCGATGACGACCGCTCCTACACCGTTGAGTTCGGTGATTTTGCCGTTACCTCCAAGCTCGTCAACATCGATGTGCCCGGTTACGGCCAGCCCACCAAGAACCGCCTGCGCCTTTTCGACCTGGCGAGCGTCGACGACGGCCTGGTCCCCGGCAGCTCCATCGACTTCGATAAGACCGAGATCGCCAAGAACCTCACCTTGTTCCTCTACCCCGACGATTCCGACGAGCAGGGCCGCCTGCTTCGCATCTACCAGGAGTACTTCATGGTGAGCAACGCCGCCCAGCTCCTAATCGACGAGGCCATCGAGCGCGGCAGCAACCTGCACGATCTGGCCGATTACGCCGTTGTCCAGATCAACGACACGCACCCCACCATGGTCATCCCCGAGCTCATTCGCTTGCTCACCACCGAGCATGGCATCGAGTTTGACGAGGCCGTGACCATCGTACGCTCCATGGTCGCCTACACTAACCACACGATTCTTGCCGAGGCGCTCGAGAAGTGGCCGCTCGCCAGCCTGCAGAAGGTCTCCCCTGCCATCGCCGACATTATCGTCAAGCTCGATGAGATCGCGAAGGCCGAGCACGATGACCCGCACGTCGCCATCATCGACGAGCACGACACCGTCCACATGGCCCACATGGACATCCACTTTGGCTTCTCCATCAACGGCGTAGCCGCCCTCCACACCAAGATCCTGGAGGACACCGAGCTTCATCCGTTCTACGAGATCTATCCCAAGAAGTTCTCCAACAAGACCAACGGCATCACCTTCCGCCGCTGGATCCATGGGGCCAATCCCGCGCTCGCCAGCCTGCTCGACGATGTGATCGGCACCGACTGGCGCAGCACCGGCGATCTGAGCAAACTCGCCAAGTTCGCCGACGACAAGGACGTTCTTGAGCGCCTGGCCGCCACCAAGGTCGAGGCCAAGGTCATCATGCGCCAGTTCATGGCGCTCGAGCAGGGCGTGACCATTCCCTCCAACGCCATCATCGACGTCCAGGTCAAGCGCATCCACGAGTACAAGCGCCAGCAGATGCTCGCGCTCTACATCATCTGGAAGTACCTCGATATCAAGAACGGCAACAGACCTAAGCACCCCGTCACCATCATCTTTGGCGGCAAAGCGGCGCCTGCCTACACTATCGCGCAGGACATCATCCATCTGATCCTGACGCTGTCGCAGTGGATTGCAAACGACCCCGACGTGGCTCCCTACCTGCAGGTTGTCATGATCGAGAACTACAACGTCACCGCCGCCGAGCGCGTGATCCCCGCCGCTGACATCTCCGAGCAGATCAGCCTGGCCTCCAAGGAGGCGAGCGGCACCTCCAACATGAAGTTCATGCTCAACGGCGCCCTAACCCTGTGCACGCTCGACGGTGCCAACGTGGAGATTGCCGAGCTCGTGGGCGACGAGAATATCTATACCTTTGGTGCCTCGTCCAAGCAGGTCGAGCAGCTCTATGCCGACGGCACCTACAGCGCCGGTGCACTTTACCGCAAGCCCGGCATTAAACTGCTGGTGGACTTCATCACCAACCCCGCCTTTATGGCGACCGGCAACGCCGAGCGCCTGCAGCGCCTGCACGACGACATTAAGGGCAAGGACTGGTTTATGGCCCTGCTCGACATCGAGGAGTACATCCAGACCAAGGAGCGCGTGTTGGCCGACTACGAGGACCAGGACGCCTGGATGCGCAAGGCGCTCATCAATATCGCCAACGCCGGCGCCTTCTCGTCCGACCGCACCATCTCCCAGTACAACGACGAGATCTGGCACCTGAACTAATTTCGCTTCCCTTACCCATCCTCTTGAGAAACGGAGTCGTGGCAACACGGCTCCGTTTTTTGTGCCCGCACGTTACCCTGTGACCCGACTCGACCAAACAATCTCGATCTGTAACAGCTACTCGGTAAAAACGGCCCCAGCTGTTACAGATTGAGACATACCGGCCCCTCCCCTTGGGTTTATCTCAATCTGTAACATCTAGCAACTGAAATTCGCCTTTGGTGTTACAGATTTAGATGAAATGGTTAGCTCGGCGGAACCGTCTCGATCTGTAACACCTAGCGTCCGAAATCGGCCCTACCCGTTACAGATCGAGACAAACGACCGGTCAGACACCCCCAGCACAAAGAAAGGCCCCCCTCTCGCCCAGCGGACGGGAGGGGAGCCTTATATGTGACCGCGGCAAAAGGATGGCAATACCGCAGTCGCCCAAAGGGAGGGCCTGGATGCACCGGGCCTAGATAAGGTTCTTGCCAGACACCTTATCGAAGAGATGGGTCGCGTTCTTCTCGAACTTGAACCAGATGGTGTCGCCAGCCTTGAGCGCGCCCTTGGCCTCGAGGTCGACGACGGGGATAATCAGGACAAACTGGCCGTCGGGGGCGGTCACGTGGACGTGCTCGGTCGAACCCATGAGCTCGGTCACCTCGACGGTACCCTGGAGCGCACCCTCCTCGCCCTTGTCGGCAAGCAGGATCTGCTCGGGGCGCACGCCGGCCGTGATCTCCTTCACGTCGCCGCCGTCCCAGTTAAGAGCGAGTTGAGCGCAGGTCTCGGGGGCGAGAGCAACGTTCATGTCCTCGGTCTTGACGGTAAAGCCGTTGCCCGAGCGCACCAGCTGGGCATCGAAGAAGTTCATCTGCGGCACGCCGATGAAGCCGGCGACGAAGATGTTCGCGGGATGGTTGAAGACCTCCTGCGGCGTGGCGATCTGCTGGACGACGCCGTCCTTCATGACCACGATGCGGTCGCCGAGGGTCATGGCCTCGGTCTGGTCGTGAGTGACGTAGATGAACGTGCCCTTGATCTCGTGGCGCAGCTTAATGAGCTCGGCACGCATCTGGTTACGAAGCTTGGCATCCAGGTTGGACAGCGGCTCGTCCATCAGGAAGACCTTGGGGTCACGCACGATGGCGCGGCCGATGGCGACGCGCTGGCGCTGGCCGCCCGAAAGCGCTTTGGGCTTACGGTCGAGGTACTCGGTAATGCCCAGGATCTCGGCAGCGGAGCGAACCTTGCGGTCGATCTCGTCCTTGGGGACCTTCTTGAGCTCAAGCGTAAACGCCATGTTCTCGTACACCGTCATATTGGGGTACAGAGCATAGCTCTGGAACACCATGGCGATGTCGCGGTCCTTGGGCGCCACGTCGTTGACGCGCTTACCATCGATGAGCACGTCGCCCGAGGTAATGTCCTCCAGGCCGGCGACCATGCGCATCGTCGTGGACTTACCGCAGCCAGAGGGGCCAACGAGGACGATGAACTCCTGGTCGTGAACGGTGAGGTTGAAGTCCTCTACAGCGAGCACACCGTCCTCGGTAACCTTGAGGTTGTGCTTCTTCTCCTCGGTCTTCTTCTTTTTGCCAAAGAAGCCCTTCTTTTTGGACTCGTTGTTGGGATACACCTTCTGAACATGTTTGAGAACGATCTCGGCCATGTCTTTACCTTTCGATATGCGGCGCCACGCTGAGGGGCGCCGCAGAAACTTGCAAAACAGTTACGGCATCAGCCCTTGACGGCACCTGCCACCACGCCGTCGATGATGTACTTCTGGCAGAGGATGTACATGACGACGATGGGGACAACGACCATCATGATGCAGGCCATCATGGGGCCGAGCTCGACGTGGCCGTAGCCGCCGCGGAAGTACTGGATCAAGATAGGAATGGTCTTGTACTTGGTGGAGTCGAGCGTAAGGTAGGGCAGCAGGTAGTCGTTCCAGACCCACATGGTCTCGAGGATGCCGACCGAAAGATAGGTGGGCTTCATAATGGGGAGGACGATCTTAAAGAACACCTGGACCGGGTTGCAGCCGTCGATCATGGCCGCCTCCTCGATCTCGAGCGGGATGTTCTTTACAAAGCCGGCGAACATAAAGACCGCCAGGCCCGCGCCAAAGCCCAGATAGATAAAGCAGATGTTGAACGGCGTGTTAAAGCCGATGCGGTCCGCCAAATTGGACAGCGTGAACATGAGCATCTGGAACGGTACAACCATCGAGAACACGAACAGGTAATAGAAGAAGTTCGAGATCTTGCTGTTGACACGAACCACGTACCAAGCGCACATGGAGCAGCACACCAAGATCAGCACGACCGACGTGACCGTGATGATGAGCGAGTACATAAATGCCGAGGCAAAGCCCTGCTCATTAAGGGCGTGCATGTAGTTTGCGAGGCCGTCGAACGTCTCGGGCGTGAGCAGATCGAATGCCGTGGTGGTGCTGATTGCGGTCGCTTTCTTAAAGGAATTGAGCGCAATCATGAACACGGGATAGATCCATGCGAGCGACAGAATCGTAAAGAAAATCGAGAGCGCGCGGTTAATAGCCTTATCGCGTTTCATTACTGCTGCACCTCCTTGGACCTCGTGGCCTTAAGCTGGATCATAGAAATAGCGACGACCAGGATGCAGAAGATGACTGCCTTGGCCTGGCCAATGCCCTGCCATGCGATACCAGCACGCGAATAGAACGTGTTGTAGATGTTCAGGGCGAGCATCTCGGTGGAGTGCGCGGGGGCACCACCGGTAAGGGCGAGGTTCTGGTCGAACAGCTTAAAGCCGTTGGTGATGGACAGGAACAGGCAGATGGTGATCGTCGGCATCAGGTTAGGGATCTTAACCTTCCAAAACGTCTGCCATGCCGTGGCACCGTCGACCTTGGCGGCCTCGATGTAGTCGGACGGAATGGACTGCAGACCAGCGATGTAGATGATCATCATGTAGCCGACCTGCTGCCACAGGGTCAGGATGATAAGGCCCCAGAAGCCAGCAGCAGAGTTAAGGGCGATGAGCTGGGCGCCCACGTTGGAGAGCAGGCAGTTGATCAGAATCTGCCAGATGTAGCCCAGCACGATGCCGCCGATCAGGTTAGGCATAAAGAAGATCGTACGGAAGATGTTGGTGCCCTTGAGCGCTTTGCGGGTGAGCGCCTGCGCGATGGCGAGGGCGATCACGTTGATGAGCACCGTCGACAGGAAGGCAAACGCCACGGTAAAGAAGAACGACGTGGCAAACTGCGGATCGGACAGTGCGCGCACGTAGTTCTCGATACCGACAAAGTGCGTGTTGTTGATGGTAATAAACTGGCAGAACGAGAGATAGAAACCCTGGATAAAGGGGATCACGAACCCGATCATAAACGCCAGACACGTGGGCAGCATAAAGAGCGGCCACCAGCGCTTGAGTGCTTTGCCCATAGAAGGGTCCTTTCAATATGCAGGGGGCGGGCAAACCAACGTCTGCCCGCCCCCTGTCGCTAATCAGATAGCTTGGGCAGCAACTGCTTACTCGGAAGCAGCCTTCTCGGTCTTCCAGCCATCGACGAAGGCGTTCTTGACGCCGTCCCACTTGCTGTTGTCGGCAGCATAGGCAATCAGAGCCTGCTTGAGGTTCTTCTTCCACTCCTCAGAGGGGATGTAAACGAAGTCCCAAGCGACGGTCTTCTTGCCGTCCTTGGCCATGGCAACGGCCTGCTGCGAGAAGACGTTGGTGGTCTCCTTAGCGCTCTTGAACGGGGCAGTCAGACCCATCTTGTCAGCGATGATGCTGGTGGCGGTGTCAGAAGTGACGCACCAATACATGAAGTCCTCGGTGGCCTTCTGGGCATCCTCGGAAGCCTGGGAGCTGACGCACCAGTAGTTCTCGCCGCCGGAGCACAGGCCCTGGTTCTCCTCGCCGTCGACACCGATGTAGATGGGCATCATGCCAATCTGATCGTCGGTCATGCCAGCCTTGGTGAGGTCAGCGTAGGCCCAAGAACCGTTCTGATAGAAGACGGCCTTGCCGGTTGCGAACTCGTTTGTGGCGTCGTCGCCGGTCTTGGAGGCAAGCTGCGAAGGATCGCAGGTGGAGTCGGTGATGTACAGGTCGAAAATCTGCTTGAAGTTGTCGAGATACTCGCCCTTGATCTCGTCGTCCTCCTGGTTGTGCTCCTTCTCGAACTCGTAGTAGAGCGGGAGGTTGGCGAGGTGGGTGGTGTAGCGCCAGCTGGAGGAGTCGTCCATGCCAGCGGAAGTGAAGGCGCCCTCAACACCAAGCTCGTCCTTGCGGGCCTGGATGTCGTCGGCACAAGCCTTCAGCTTGTCGAAGGAGTTGATGTCCTCGGCCTTGTAACCAGCCTTCTCGAGCAGCTGCTTGTTGTAGATGATGCCGTAGCTCTCCTGGACCCAGTCGATACCCAGATCCTTGCCATCGGACTGCAGAGCCAGGGAGTCGTCAATGAGCTCACCGCGGAGCTTGGTATCGGACAGGTCGGCGCAGTAATCCTTCCAGTTCTTAAGACCGGTGGGGCCGTTGACCTGGAACAGGGTCGGAGCGGAGCTCTTGGACATCTCGGACTTGAGCTTCTCCTCGTAAGTGTTGGAGGCGGCGGTCACGATCTTGACCTCGACGCCCTTCTCCTTCTTATAGGCCTTGGCGATCTCCTTCCACTCCTTGTCGACCTCGGGCTTGAATTGGAGGAAGTAGACCTCGGCAGCGTCACCAGAAGCAGAGGAGCCGGAGCCGGCAGAACCACCGCAGCCCACGAGACCCAGACCAAGCACCGCAGCCGCGGAACCAGCAAAGCCCAGGAACTGCCTTCTGCTCATTTCGTTCTTCATTACAATCCACCCTTTCACACCGTGGCGGCACCCTTTGCCGCCGCCTTCGGAGATTGGCTCGGGGACTTTGCCCCTTTTGCTGATTTGTACAATACGCTATTTGGCTAGTTGTTTGAACAAGTATTACTAGAGCGGTAGAAAAACATCGGTGAACGGTAATTTCAACTTGATACTTGACAAGTTTTGTATAAACAATTATTTGTTATCGAATATAGAGAAAACGCCCGGTCAAGCCGATACATCGTCGGTTTGACCGGGCGTTTTCGCTTTGAGGGCATGAGTCTCGTCAGGCTGCGAGCTAGCCGGCTATCGCTTGGAGTTGACGCGGTAGTGGAAGATCTCGGGGTGCGTACGGGCGTGCGTGACCTCGAACAAGATGCCGTCCGAGGTGTACGATTGGCTCTCCATAACGGCGACGCAGTTGTACTTACCAAGGTCCAAGTAGCTGCAGTCCTCATCGTTGGCGAGCTCGACACTCACCGTACGACGACTCGCCATCACTTTGACGCCGCGCTTGTGCTCCAGATAGTCGTAAATTGACCTTGCGGCGATCTCGGGTGTCAGGCCTTTGGCGATCGACTCCAGAAAATAGCCGTGGTCCACCTGGCGAGCGTTACCGTTAAGGCTACGGACGCGCACCACGCGAATCAACTTCTCGCCCACCTTAAAGCCCAGGCGACGAGAGAGTTGCTCGGTGCAGACCAGATGTTCAAAAGACTTAACGTCCGTCGATGCAACGGCATTGTTGCGCTTTGCAAACTCGCCAAACGACTCAACCTCTTCGAGTGCGCCCAACATGTCGGTTTCGCCCTTAAGCCAAATAACGCGCACGCCCTTGCCGTGTATGGGCTGCACAAACATCCCGTCGGCCAGCATGCTCAAAGCGCGGCGGACGGTATTGCGCGTGCAGCCAAATTCCGCGGTCAGCTCGGCTTCGGTTGGCAGCATCTCCTGAAACGCATAGGTCCCATTAATGATGCGCGAGCGTATTTCTCGGTAGATTCCTTCGTATATCGCTTTTGGCATTGTTTCACCTCTACATTATTCATTTCCGGCTAGGCACGATAGCATTTCTTAAAGTTGTTTAAACCGAATATCGGTAAAGCGACAGGATTTAACCGTTGACGGTTTCTGTCATGCCCAAATCGGTTTCGCTCAAAACTGCCGGTACGACAATCGTCTGGTCCTCTACAATGAATCCATTGTTTAAACGTTTCCCCACGCGCAACGCGCCTCGATATTCGGAAGGCAGAACATGCTGCAAAAAATCCAACGCTTTGGCGGGGCAATGTTCGCGCCCGCCATGCTGTTTTCTATATCAGGCCTCATGGTCGGCGTCTCCGCTCTCGCAACGACTGCGGACATCGTCGGCGATCTCGCCGTATACGGAACCCCTTGGTACGTTTTTTGGACCATCATCCAGCGCGGCTCGTGGACGGTCTTTAAACGCCTCCCGCTCCTTTTTGCCGTAGCGCTGCCCATCGGTCTTGCCCAAAAACAACCGGCTCGTTGCTGCCTCGAGGCTCTCGTCGCCTATTTTGCCTACTGCTTCTTTTTGAGCGAGATCATTAAGCTGAGCGGAGACAACCTTGGACTTGAGTACCCGTCATCTTTGACCTCCGCCAGCGGTATCACCGTCATCGACGGCATCAAGACGCTCGACACCGGCATTATCGGCCCGCTGGCGGTATCGGCAACCGTCGTCGCCATCCATGACCGCTTCTACGATGCCAAAATTCCCGATTGGCTCGGCACCTTCTCGGGCTCCTCGCTGGTCTACCTCATCAGCTTTTTTGCCGTGTTTGCCCTTGCCGCTATCTCGGCCGCCATCGTGCCCTACGTATACGATGTAACTGATACGCTGCGTCACGCGCTTGCAGGCGTCGGTCCCTTTGGCGTGGGTATCTTTGTCTTTTTAGAACGAGCACTCGAGCCCTTTGGCCTGCACCACCTGCTCTACATGCCGATCTACTACGACAACCTGGTCATTAACGACGGCATCTACGCCACGTGGAGCAGTTTGCTCCCCATCCTCTCCCATAGCACGCGCCCCCTTAATGAGCTTGCGCCGTGGGCCGGTTTTACCGCCACCGGCTGGGTCAAGCTCTTTGGCCTTCCTGCCATCGCAGCTGCGTTCTACTCCACCGCAAAACCCGAGCGCCGCGCCGGCCTCAGGGTCATCCTTGTTCCCGCCATCATCGCCTCGGTGGTTTGCGGCGTTACCGAGCCACTCGAGTTTCTCTTTATGTTCACCCACCCCGGGCTCTTTTTGCTCTACGCCGTCTTATCGTCTTGCCTTGCCACAACCATGAATCTCTTTGGCATCGTCGGCATCTTCTCGGGCGGCCTGATGGAGATGGCAGCCTTCAACTTTATTCCGCTCATGCGCACGCATGCCGGTGCCTATCTTTTGGCGCTCGGTATCGGCCTTGCCTTTAGCCTCATCTTTTTTGTTAGTTTTCGAGCACTCATCTTGGTCTATGACCTTAAGACTCCGGGCCGCGAGGATCATGTCGCCAATCGCGCGGCAATCGATTGTTTAACGGGAAGCAACTTTGCCAAAGAGCAATCTCCCAATGACGAGGTCAATAGTCGAACCGATCAAGATCACGTCCTCGCTGAGCGGGTAATTCAGCTTTTAGGTGGCGTTGGCAATATCGTGGGCGCAACCAACTGCGCCACGCGCCTGCGCGTCGAGGTCGCAGACCCTTCCATCGTTGCAGATAACGCGTCGTTTGTCGCGGTGGGCGCCAAGGGCCTCATCATTACGGGCAAGACCGCCCAGGTGATCATCGGCATCTCCGTTCCCCGCGTTAAAGAGCATTTTGACCAGATCATGGGCCTCGAGCCGGAATTTGTGCCCACCACCTCGGCCTCCCCTGCCGCCAGCGCAGCCCATAAGCGCGGCGATATTTGCTTCTTCGATATCGACGGAACGCTCGCCTGGCAAGACCCCAGGCTCGCCCAAGACCTTCCCGAAGACGAGCGGGACCTCTCCCCCTATCCCAACGAGGCGGTTTCGCAGGCAATCCGCGAGTTTGTCGCCAACGGCAACATGGCCTTTATCTGCACGGGACGTACCCTGAGCTGCATCCACCCCAAACTTCTTGAGCTGCCCTGGACCGGCATCGTCTGTCTTGCGGGCGGTTACGCCGAGATCAACGGACACGCAATTCGCGATCTGTCGATGACACCCAGCATGCTGCAGCATCTTGCCCCCTATCTTGAGCAATCGGGCGAGGTCATCCGCTTTGAGGGCCTCAACGGCGTCGTGCGCATGAGTGCCGATGCGCCCGATGCTCCCGGATACGCGCGCACCCTGGGCGACGCAGTCACGCAGCTGCAACATTACAGTGTCTACAAGATCTTGATGTCTACATCACTCGCCAACCACATCGCTCAAGATAAGGCACTTGAGCCGCTACTGTGCTTTAACGAGCTCGAACTCGAGGTAACCGAAATCTCGCCCCGCGAATGCACGAAGCGCGGGGGCATCCAGTCTGTACTCGACGCCCTCGATCCCCACCACGGAACCGTATACGGCATTGGCGACGCCAGCAATGACGTCTCGCTGATGAACGCCGTCGATGTCGGTATCGCCATGGGCAATGCGCCGGACTATCTCAAGGATAAGGCCGATTACGTGACCGACACCGTCGATCACGACGGTGTCGTTGCGGCGCTCGAGCATTTTGGGCTGATTTAGGCGCGCTCCATCAAACGCACGCCCGTTGTCCCAAATCGCCAAAACTGCCGCGCCAAACGCCCTAATGTGGCAATATGTTGTCTGCATATTGCATCAACGCAACCTCAGAAAGAATGCGAGAACCCGTGTCCAGTCCGTTTACCAGCTTTTTAGCCCAGCACTTTGACCAGATTAACGACTATCTGGCCACGTTCTTTGACGGACAGGCGACCTCTGCCGATATCGAGCGCTACCTGTATGCGCCGCTCTCGGCTTTTACGGCCAACGCCGGCAAGCGCCACCGCCCGCTTATCTGTATGCTCGCCGCAACCGCAGTGGGCGGTAGCTTTGAGAGCGCCCGCAGCGCCGCGGCAGCCATCGAGCATTTCCAGTCGGGCGCGCTGATCCACGACGACATCGCCGACAACGGACAGCTTCGTCGAGGCAAGCCCTGCATGCACCTTACCGAGGGCACGGGCCTTGCCATCAATTGCGGCGACCTGGCGCTCACTATGGTCACCAAGACGGTTCTCGACGACCCCACGCTGGAGTCCGACGTGAAGCTGCGCGTGCTCCACGAGCTTACCGAGATGATCGTCCGCACCATCGAGGGTCAAGCGCTCGACCTGGGTTGGGTCCGTGACGGGCGCTTTGATATCTCGGTTGATGACTACCTGGACATGGCGACGCACAAGACCGCGTTTTACAGCGGAGCCACGCCGCTTGCCGCCGGAGCCATTATCGGCGGCGGCAGCGATGAGCAAATCGAAGCGCTGCGCGCCTTTGGCCTGCACACAGGCCTTGCCTTTCAGATTCAGGACGACCTGCTCAACCTTGTCGGCACTAAGGAAGCCGCCAACAAGGACTTCCGCACCGACATCACCGAGGGCAAGCGCACGCTTGTCGCCGTACACGCCCTCTCTGATGAGCGCCACCACGACGAGGTCGAGGCGATTCTTTCCTCGGGCACCGATGATCCCGCGCAGCTCGCACGCGCCGTGGAGATCTTCCAGGAGACCGACTCCATCGATTACGCCCACACTTACGCGCTCGACCTGACCGCTAAGGCCAAAGCGGCCATCGAGAACGTTGAGCTTGATCCGCACGCACGCGAGCTGTTCCTCTCCATGGCAGATTTCTTTGTGGAGCGTCTTAACTAACGGGGGTTATAAAACCTGTCAGCAGCGTATTTAGGCACAACTTGCTACACTGTTGAGTGCATGTTTATGCATCCCTTTGCGTTGTCTATCCGACAGACGCTCAAATAGTACGAATGGTACGCCGAAAGGGGTTCGTTCATGGAACCTATTACAACGGGCATGCAAGGAGCAGCCGTCGAGGACGTGCAGTCTCGTCTCCTGCAGCTCGGCTACACGATTGATGCCGCCGAAGTCACCGACAAGTACTTTGGAGCCACCACTGAGCAGGCCGTCAGCACCTTCAGGCTCGACAGCGGCCTTGCTGCCGGTCATGCCGTCGATATCCCCTGCTGGAGCGCCCTTGTAGACGCTTCGTATAAGCTGGGCGACCGCACTCTCTATCTGCGCATGCCCAATTTCCATGGCGCCGATGTGCAGGCCCTGCAGCGCGCTCTCAACGTTTTGGGCTTTGCCTGTGGCGAAGACGACGGCTACTTTGGTCCGCATACCGAGGCCGCCCTGCAGCAGTTCCAGGAAAATGTCGGCCTGTTTGCCGACGGCATGGCCTTCCAGGACACCTACGCCTACATCAACCGCCTGCACCATGTGTGGGAGGGCAAGCCCTCGGTCACCGAAGCCGAGTCCCGTATCGGTTTTGCTCGCGCCGCCAACGTGCTCGAGCGCTTCCAGATTGCCGTTATCGGCGAGGACCCCATCGCACGCAGCGTTGCGTCGCGCATGTGGAATATCGCCACGGCAACGACCGACAACAGCGGCATGATGCTCTGCGACTCCGAGGTCCCAACCAACGTTGACCTGGTGCTCGAGATCGCAAGCGATGAGCTGCCCGCCGACGCCGCACCGCGCGCCACGATTGCCCTCGCCGAGTGCCACAACCTGGCCCAGCGCATCCGCACTGCCAATGTCGCCGCGCAGCAGAAGCCGGCTCGCATTCGCATTGAGCTCACGGGCATGACGCGCTACAACGGCACCTTCACGGCCAGCGACGCGCAGACACTCGCTGTGCGCCTGCTCGATGGCGTTTGCGATGCCCTCGCAGATTAGGTAAACTAAACGAGTTGCTTTTGGGCAACACCACACATTGGGACGTAGTTCAACGGTAGAACTCCGGTTTTTGGTGCCGGCTGTTGGGGGTTCGAATCCCTCCGTCCCAGCCATTAAAACTGAGCGCCCTAAGCCCATAACGGCCCAGGGCGCTTTCTTGTGGGCAAGCGGAGGAATTCGAACCCGCAAGGGTGCGGAGCTGAGGAAACGCGAAGCGTTTTCCAGCGCAGCACGCAAGGAGCGAAGCGACGCAGCGGGGCGCGGCCGCCGCAGGCAGACGCGGTGTCGGCACTTGGGGACGCTCCTAAGTGCCGACATTATAGGAACGTCCCCAAGTGCCGGCTCGGGACTATTTTCGAGGACCCTCCGAAGGACTGTGGCCAAAAAACGGCAAATATGAGTACTGTTACCGTTGTAGCTACATTATTTTCGTTAATAAAAGAAGATCTTAATGAGATTTATTCGCATCAAGGTCTTCCTTTAATGAACACTTGAGGAGATACGGCAGCTTATCTGCTCGATCGACACGTCAAATCACCTTAAATGTGGTCAAAATTACTGCTACTAAAAGAGTATCAGTACTCATATTTGATGTTTTTTGGCCACGGCTCTTTATAGACACCCTGCACAGCGACGGTGGTAGATTTCGGAACGTGTCCGTCAGCCCCGTTCCGAAAAGCGAGCCGCATGCAACGGCCAAGCCACGACAGGCCCCGGGAGAGCGGGGACACCGGCTTAGGTTTATCGCGAGTTCCGCACGAACAGGAGGCCACTTAATGTGGCCTCCGTCGTGAGCAGGACTGTAGAGCAGGAAACCTAAGCCGGTGTCCCCGCTCTCCCGGGGCCGGCGGAATTTAGTTGTTCAGCATGCGGTCGAAGCTTCCCGAGTCGCCATCCCGATAGTCGGCGGTCATCAGAATCTCCTGCGGAATGCGCCCGCCCTCGCGCAGCACATTGCGGAACTGCACGCGCGTGACCATGGGCAGATCCTTGATCGTCGCCGCCAAGTTCTGCGGCACGCCCTGGTTGGCAGCCGCGGGCTCGCACTCGCCGCCGGCCTTCACGCGACGCTTATGCTCGGCGAGCATGGCGCGGTACATGCCGGCATGCAGGCGAATCTCAACCACATTGGCATTGCGAGCCTGCTCGACGATGCGCGCGCCCTCGCGATCGATATCGCCTACGTAGTAGACGTAGTTAAAGCGATAGCCAATCTCGGCCAGATAATCGTCCAAGGCATGCGAGACGCTCGCCTTGCATCCGCCGCCAAAAATCACGCCGCCCACCTTGATGCCAAAGAGCTTGGCGTGCTTGCGGCCACGCAGCAGCTTGACGATCTCGTCGTAGGTGTCCAGGTTCTCGACCATAATGAACGGCTTGTCGGCGCCCAGCGTAAAGAAGCCCGTAAAATGCACGGGGCGATTGGGGGCGACCTTGATCGCCTGCATGCTGATGCCCTTTTCGGTCATACGCCTGATCAGGCGCTCACCGTGCTTGCCGTCAAAAGCCTTCTCGTCGTTAAAGATCTGGTAGGCACGCTGACGGCGCGAGGCAACCGGCGTATCGGCACCTCGGTTCTGCTCGATCCAAGCCTGGATGATTGCGATTTCCTCGGCAATCTTGCGGTTGGACATCTCGTTGTGCTGAGTGCGCTGCGGAGCCTTTTTGCCGTCCTTGCCCTCGACCTTTACGATCTGTGTCTGCTGCTCCTTGATCTTGGAGAGCGCCATAGGCGTGGGGACAACCTTGAACAGCTGCCTGCCTAAAACGCGGGCAAGGGCAAGCGCCGAGACCTCGCCGTGGGCGGCCGACTCGGGCTGCTGGGCAGCAGTATCTACTGCGGCAGACTCCGGCTTCTTCTGAGACTTGCGCTTAGAATCGCCTTGGGGATTGCGCTCGCGCTTCGGCATAGACGCCTGCTTCTGCGGACGATCGGACTTGCTCTCCTTCGCCGGCTGGCGCTTGACCTGATCCACCGGAGTCTCGGCCTTCTCATCTCCGTTTTGTGTCGCTGTCTTCTCGGCCGCGGCCTCGGCATTTGAGCCACGACCGCCGCGGTGACGACGACGGCGGGGCTTGCCTGAGGCGCTCTCCCCCGCCTGCTTATCAGCGGTCTGTTGAGCTTTGACCTCAGTGTCAGCCGCAGGCTGCGACTCGGAAGGTTGCTGCTCGCGAGCCGCCGGCTCAACGGTTTTCTCGGTTTGTTCGGCCTTCTTGTCCTGAGTGGTCGAAGCCGGCTCGCCCTTCTCCTGACGCCTTACGGGATACGCGCGCCTCGCAAAACCACGTCCGGGACGACATGAGCCCGGGGCCTTCTTGACAGACTCCTCAACATCGTCTGCAGCCTCGGAAAGCTCTTCAACCTCATGCGCGACATCCTGCTGCGCAGCCTTAAAGTGGGCACCACGGCGACGCTGGGGCTCCTGGGCCTCCACGGGCTTTTGCTCCTTCGCGGGCCTCTGCGACTCGGCAGCAACCTCGTTCTCAACAGCCTCGGCATCCGTCTCACCCTTTTGAGCAACGGCACGACGGAAGCGCTCCTGCTGGGCGCGGCGCTGCGCATCGCGCTTGCCACCCCCGCCAAAACCGCCGCGTCCTGCCTTGGCCGTAAAGGCACGCACGACGTTCTCATCGAGCAACTCATCGGTATCAACATGCTCACGCGGAGCAGCTTCTTCCACAGCAGGCACGTCAGCGGAATCCTCGACGACAAAATCTTCGACGGACTCGGCAGGCTGCTCCTGGGCATCGCGGATCTCGACATTGATGGTATAGAACGCCGGGCGCCCGTTAATGCCGCTGCCCTCGATCTTGGTCACGATATTTGCCGCGATAAGCTCATCGCGCATCGCCTTGGTGTCGCATTCCTTATCGACGGAGCGGAAAATCTGCGCCAGCGCGCTCGACTTAATCTTGAGCGCCTTGCGGCAGAGCAGGTCGTAGGCAACCAGCTTGGCGCGCTCGGCAGAAAGCGACGTCTGGCTGCTCAGACGCTCAGCCAGAGCATCGACATTGTTTTGATTATCGGAATATACCGTCTTGGCCACGGGGCCCCTTTCATATGCACACATATACGTCCTTATGGTACAACGCACGAGCCTATCCACGCAAAACATCTGCGAGAACGCCCTTGCACCACCTGTTCTCACAAGAAAAAAGACCGGGTCCGCTTGATTGCGGACCCGGTCTTTCCGAGTCAAATAGATGGGAGATTCAACCCGTCCGACCGACTAGGCCTTGGCGGCCTCGGCGTCGGCAGGAGCTTCAGCGGCAGTGGCGCGACCGTACTCGGCCTTGCCCATCTCGGACCACTCGGGCTCCTCGTCGGGCATGGAGCCGGCCTCCTTGCCGAAGAACTCCTTGAGGCAGTTGACGGCGACGATGAGGCCCAGGACCATCAGCAGGACGGCGAAAACGAGCTGCAAGCCCTTGGTGGCGGCGACGGAGACGGCGGCCGTGGTGGCGGTAGCCGGGATGGTGCCGAAGAAGCCGTAAGCCTGGACAGCGGTCATGCAGCCCATGGCGCTCTGGACCAGCGAGGTGAAGGTGCAGCAGAGCAGGAAGGCGACGGGCACGTAGAGCATCCAGCCCTTGCGGCCGGTGCACTTGCAGAACACGGCGAGGGTGATCATGGTCATGCCGCCGAGCAGCTGGTTGGAAGCACCAAAGAGCGGCCAGATGTTGGCATAGCCGCCAAAGGCGAGGGCGAGACCGGGAAGCAGGGTGACGACCGTGGCGAACCAGGGGTTGCCGAGAACCTTCATGTAGCCGGCCTTGGACTCGATGGCCAGGGCGTCGTTGGTCTGGGCAAAGAACTCGGAGAACGAGGTGCGGGCGATGCGGGCGACGGCATCGAGCGAGGTCAGGGCCAGAGCGGAGACGTTCATGGTCATGAAGACGGTAGCGAGCGTGCCGTCAACACCGAAGGCCTGCATACCGCGGGAGATGCCAGCGGCGAAGATCTGGAACGGGGTGGAAGCGACGCCGGCGTTGAGGGCACCGGTGCCGGCGGTGTTCATATCGGAGAACATGATGCCGGCGACGATGATGGCAAGGATGCCGACGAAGGACTCGACGATCATGGCGCCATAACCGACCTTGACGGCGTCCTGCTCCTTCTCGACCTGCTTGGAGGAGGTACCAGAAGAAACGAGGCTGTGGAAGCCGGAGAGGGCACCGCAGGCAACGGAAACAAACAGGACCGGGAACATCATGCCAGAAGCGCTGGAGAAGCCGGTAAAGGCCGGAGCGGTGATGGTGGCCTGGCCGTTAACACCCAGGACGACGATACCGAGGACAGCGCAGGCGATCATGACGATCATCATGATGGAAGTGAGGTAGTCGCGAGGGGTCTTGAGCATCTGGATGGGCATGGCGCCAGCAAAGACCAGGTAGACCATGACAACGGCGAACCACTGGAACTTGTCCAGGTAGACCGGGAACTGCATGCCGACGGCAAACATGAGAACCATGAGCACCACGCCAGTGACAAACTCGGCAGCGCCGGTGAGGTTGAACTTCTTCTGGGCCCAACCAAAGGCGATAGCGACGAAGGTGAACAGGATGGAGATGGTACCAGCGCAGCCGGCGGCATAGGACTTGGTGAAGTCGATGGCACCGGTAGCAGCACCAGAAGCGTCAACGGCCGGGGTGAACATGAACGTCTTGCAGACCATGTCGGTGAAGGCGGCGATGACGATGATGCAGAACAGCCAGCAGAACAGCAGGAACAGGCGACGGCCGGTCTTGCCGATGTACTTCTCGATGAGCTGAGCGAGCGACTTGCCGTTGTTCTTCATCGAGGCGTACAGGGCGCCAAAGTCGTGGACGGCGCCAAAGAAGATGCCGCCGACGAGGACCCAGAGCACGACGGGCAGCCAGCCAAAGGCCATGGCGACGATCGTACCCGTGACAGGACCAGCACCGCAGATCGAGCTGAACTGGTGCGAAAACGCGGTGAAGGCGGAGACGGGCGAGAAGCTGTTGCCGTCCTTCATGCGCTTGGCCGGCGTGAGGGCCTCTTTGTCAACGCCCCACTTGTTGGCCAGCCAGCGGCCGTAGCCCAGATAGCCGCAGGCGAGCACCGCCGCGGCCACAACCATGAGCAAAACTCCGTTCATTACATTTCCTCCTCTAAAAAGAACTTCCTAGACATAAAAAATGAGGGCCGTCGGTTGCGCTCGACGGCCCTCATCTTCATCAGCCGCCCGTTATCGTACGGGCTAGCTGTATGTGCTAACCCGCATCAGATAATTACTACGCTGATAATGTTTAGCTGATGCGTGAACATGTCTAAGAAATCCTCTTCAATCATGATGTGAACGATCCGTGCGTGTTCACATCCCCCAGTGGTTGAAAAGGAGTATGAAACTTTAGTTACCTAAAGTCAACGCAAATATGTAATGAATTTTCAACTTTTTTTGAATTTCTCGGTATAAAACGCCACTGACCTCGGACTTTACCCCACGACAGTTTTTGCATGAGAGATGCCCCTGAGAGCCGCGGGAGCCGGGCGGCGCATATGAACTTTCCTGCTCTACAGTCCTGCGCAAGACGGAAAGCACATTAAGTGCTTTCCTTTGCGTGCGGAACTCGCGATAAAGTTCATATGCGCCGCCCGGCTCCCGCGGCTCTCAGGGGCTCCCATCCCAAATGCGGAGCAAAGCTCCGCACACCAACTTTTTCTTTCAGCTAAAGAACGCCGAAAATTCGACGCTGGCTTGTTAACCTTGTTGGACGTTGTCGACGCCAATCCGGCTCAGAAGCCGCATCGATACAGAAAGGTCCCCGGACGGAGGGGCCGGATATAAGGTTTATCGCGAGTTCCGCACGCAAAGAAGGCCACTTAATGTGGCCTTCGTCTTGCGCAGGACTGTAGAGCGGGAAACCTTATATCCGGCCCCTCCGTCCGGGGACCGCGCCGTACCAGCTACAGCGTCATGTTCGGATCGGCGTCGACGTCGAACGGCGAGATTTCACCTCGGTCGAATTTACGGCGGGCGACCTCCGCGATCATGGCTGCGTTATCGGTACAGGCAGACAAGGGCGGCACCGTTACGCGAATCCCCTGACGCCCAAGCTTCTTGATCATCATCTCGCGCAGATGCGGGTTGGCCGAGACGCCGCCGCCGATGCAGTATTCCTTGCATCCGGTAGCGTGCAATGCGTTTTTGGCCTTCTTGTACTGCACGTCAAAGACAGCTGCCTCAAACGAAGCTGCCAGATCGGGCAGGTGAATCGTGCGCCCGGCCTTGGTCTCCTGCTCGATGTAGAGCGTCACGGCCGTTTTAAGGCCCGAAAGCGAGAAACGATAGTCTCCCCTGCTGTTGAGCGCACGGGGGAAATCAATCGCGCGGGGATTGCCTGTCTCGGCCAGCTTGGAAATGATGGGGCCACCGGGATAGCCCAGGCCCAGCGCCTTGGCCACCTTGTCGAAGGCCTCGCCCACGGCGTCGTCGAGCGTCTCACCGAGCACCTCGTAGTCGCCCCACGCCTTCACGTGCACGAGCATGGTGTGCCCGCCCGAGACAAGCGTGAAGATGAACGGCGGCTTGAGGTCGGGCTGCGCCAACAGGTTGGCAAACAGGTGCCCCTCCAGATGGTTGACGCATACGAGCGGCTTGCCGGCAGCGTAGGCAAAGCCTTTGGCAAAGGCAACGCCCACCACGAGGGCGCCCACCAGGCCCGGACCCTGTGTCACGCCCACGGCGGCAAGCTCGCTGGGGGCAATGGCTCCACCCTCAAGACCAAGCGATGCTGCGGCATCCTCGAGCGCCGCATCCACGACACTCACAATCACCTCAACGTGTTTGCGCGAGGCGATCTCGGGCACCACGCCGCCAAAGCGGGCATGAAAATCAATCTGTGTCGACACCTGGTTGGCCAGCATATTGCCATCCGCATCGATAATCGCCACGGCCGTCTCGTCGCAGGAACTCTCGATAGCGAGCACTAGGCGGCGGCGCTCAATTTCGGCACGCTCCCCCTCGGAGCGCCCAGGCGCAGGCAGCGGCCATACGCGCTGCTCTGCCGCCGTCGGCTCGGGCGAAGCATTGTCGACCGGAAGCACGAGGGGCAGCGGAGCCGTCATGACGATGGCATCCTTGCCGGCACCATAGTAGCCGCGGCGACGGCCAGCCTCGGTAAAGCCCAGAGCGTTATAAAGCGCAATCGCTCCCTCGTTGCCGTCCTCGACCTCGAGCGAAGCCGTGGTGCAGCCGAGCATCTGGGCATCATAGCTCACGTGCGACAGCAGTTTGCGGGCAATGCCCTCACGGCGATGTACCGGGTCGACGGCGACATCCAGAATCTGCACATCACCGTCCACGACCATACCGCCGGCAAGGCCCAGCAGCTTGCCGTCGTCGTGTGCTACCCACCAACTACGCGGCACAGCGACGTCCTCGCCCAGTTCGGACAGGAACATGCCCGGCGTCCACGCCTCGTGTCCGGCACCTTCAAAGCAGGCAGCCTCCAGCGCGCTCGCGCCCTCGGCATCCGCCGCGCCCATGGGACGGAACTGCAGATGACGACCGGCGAGCTCATCGGCAACGCCCGTAATTTCACTCTGCGCACTCTCGGCAAGACCAAGACGCTTGCGCTCGTTTTCCTCGGCATCCGAAAGGCGCGTGTAAATCGGCAGGACGCGAGCCGGATCGCCGTCACCCGCAGCGTGCGCGAGCAGCAAGCCCTCGCCCGAAGGCCACCACAGGTCGCGCTCCACGCAGCGGGCGGTCTCGTCCTCACCCAGCAGCTTGCCATAGCGCACGAGACCGTCACCGGTCAGCTGAACCTGGTCCCAGTCCGCCGCTTGGCGCCACTCATCGAGCGCCACGGCGGTCTTGACCACGTGTTCGCGCTCAAATTGGCGCTCGGGACCCTCATCGACCAGCATATACAGCGCCGGATATACCTCACCGCGCATAGCATCGGCCAAGATACCAAGCTTGCCGCGCACGCCAGCCTTCCACGCCGTCCAAGCGCAAGCGTCGAGCGTCGACACGCCCAGCAGCGGAACATTGGCACCACGCGCGAGGCCCTTGGCAGTGGAGATGCCGATACGCACACCCGTAAACGACCCCGGGCCGCGGCCGACCACGTAGTAACCAACATCGCTGCGATCCAGACCGGCTTGAGCCAGCACGCCATCAACGGTATTCACGAGCTCAACGTTGGCGTGGCGGCGACACATGTGGTCGCCACTCACGAGCTTCGTCTCGCCCGTCTGTCCATCAATCCAGCTTGCCGCGCAGGCAAGCATGTCGGTCGAGGTATCGAGCGCCACCACCAGCGCGTTGTCGTTATGCAAGCTCATCTTGTACAGCCTTATCAATCAAATGGGAAAGCTCCATTGCGCGGTCACCGTGCGCCTCAAGCGTTATCGTTCGCACATCGCTGTCGCCCTCATCACGCTTGAGCGTCACCGAAAGATACTCATCCGTCAGCTCGTCCTGGAATTGTTCGCCCCATTCCAGCAGGCAAGCACCCTCATAGCCCAGCACATCGAAAATGCCCGTATCCTCGAGCTCGTAGGCATGCTCCAGGCGGTATAGATCAAAGTGAAACAGCGGAATACGACCTTGATCGTGAACGGCCATGAGCGCAAACGTAGGGCTCGTAACCATATGCCCATCGCCCAGCCCGCGCGAGACGCCCTTGGTAAAGTGAGTTTTGCCCACTCCCAGGCCACCGGTCAGGATGAGCACATCGCCGTCCTCAAGGCACGGTGCAATTAGCTCGCCAAAGTACTCCGTATCGGCAGCGCAAGTCGTTTTGTAAGTACCTACCCCCAGGCGCTCCAGGGACATATATGCTCCTTATTATTCCGAGGCGTCCTCTGGTGCGGGATGTCGCTCCAGATAGTCGCCCAGCATCTTAAAGTCTTCCTCCAGCAGCTCCTGCCACGCCGGATTGCGCAGCGCTGCTGCCGGATGGAACGTGGGCATTACTACAAAATGCCCCATCTGGTGGAACCTGCCGCGCAGCTTAGTAATGCCAATCTCGGTCTTAAGCACAAAGTGCGTCGCGGGGTTGCCGAGCGTCACGATAATATCGGGCCAGATGCTTCGAATCTGCTCACGCAAAAACGGCGAGCAAGCCAGCACTTCCTCGGGACGCGGATTGCGGTTTCCCGGCGGGCGGCACTTAAGCACGTTGGCAATGTAGACGTCTTCGCGTTTGAGGCCCGCCAGCGACAAAATGCCGTTGAGGTCCTCGCCTGCCGCCCCCACAAAGGGCTCGCCCTGCAAATCCTCATTGCGGCCCGGCGCCTCACCAATAAACATCACGCGAGCGCGGGGGTTTCCCACGCCAAACACGATATTGTGACGCGACTGGTAGAGCTGGCAGAGGTGACAATCGCCCAGAACGGCCTCGATCTCCTCGAGTGCGACCTCACGTGGTGCCTGATGGGTATGGCCGGGGATGTGCATGACGCCCATAGCGGCTCCTACACGTAGACCTTGTCGAGACGCATGCCAAAGCCGCAGGCGACCTCGTAGTTAATCGTTCCGCGCAGTCGGGCCATCTCGTCCATAGTGATCTCGGCATCGCCATCGCGGCCGACAATGATCATCTCGTCACCATACTCGGCCTCGGGAATCTCGTGTGCCGGGTTGGACTGAATGGCGACCATAAACTGGTCCATGCAGATATTGCCAACCTGATGCACGCGCTCGCCGCGATACAGCACATCCATACGATTGGAAAGCGTACGCGATAGGCCGTCGGCATAACCGATCGGCAGCGTGCAGATCTGAACGCGCGTGCGCGGTACGCGGTAGGTAAAACCGTAGCCCACGCCCTCACCCATCGCAGGGTGTGCCACGCGCGTCACGCGCGCATGGACGCTCATAACGGGATCAAGCTGCATCACGCGGCCACTCAGCTCGCACGGCTGCATGCCATACAAGCCAACGCCGGCGCGAATCATATCAAAATGCATCGAGGGGTCGAGCATCGAGGACGGCGTGTTGGCGCAGTGCACGATACCGCACTCAAAACCCGCATCCTTAATGGCTTGAACGGCCTCGGTAAAGCGCTGACACTGCAGCTTGTAGTCCCAGCCCGAAGGTTCATCGGCCGTGGCGAAGTGCGTAAATACGCCGTCGCACTGAATACCGCGATGGAAATTAATACCGCGGACAAAGTCGAGCACCTGTGTGTAGTGTACGCCGATACGATTCATACCCGTCTCGATGGCGAGATGATACTTGCCCACCTTGCCCGCCGCGACGGCACATTCGCCATACGCAAGAGCAAAGTCAGACGTATAGACCGAGGGCATGATATCAAACTCGAGCAACGTCGGAATGGCCTCGATAGGCGGCTCGCTTAGGATGAGGATGGGTTTCGTAATCCCGCCCTGTCGGAGCTCAACGCCCTCGTTAACCGTCGCCACGGCAAACATGTCGGCACCGGCCGAATACATGATCTTGGCGCACTCAACAGCTCCATGACCATAAGCATCGGCCTTGACCACGCAGCACAGGCGCTGACGTGGATTCAACAAGTTCTTATAGGCCCTCGTGTTGCGACGGAGCGCCCCGCGGTCGATCTCGACCCAGGACCAGCGCGTCAAATCGGCTTTATTCATGATTAGTCATCCGACCCTTCGTCCATGATTCCCAGATCTTCGAGCGCATCCTTTGCCGCCAGTTCCATGGCGGGACCGATCAAGTCGATAAGATCGGTCGCGATGACGCTCTTCTCACCATACTCCGTCGCCGCGGCAAAACCGGCGTAGCTGTGAAGTGCGACGGCGTACGAATACAGCAACTCCCAACGATCCATCTCGTCGCGCATGGTGGCAAGCGTGCCGGCCAAAATACCCGCGAGAACATCACCTGAACCGGCAGTTGCCAGAGAAGCCGGACCCGAGAGCGGCAGCAGTACACGCTCAACGCCACAGATAGCCGTCGTCGGCCCTTTGGCAATGACCACCAGATTGTCGGAGCCTGCAGCCCAGACAACCTTCTGCGCGGCTGCAATCGCGGTACCAAGGTCGTTCACCTCGTCACCGGCAACCAGACGCGAAAGCTCACGATAGTGCGGTGTCATAACCAACGGCTGCTCGCGACGATACATCTCGGGGTTACTATCAATACCGTCAATGGCAATCTTAGCAAGGCAGTTGAGTGCATCGGCATCCAAAATAAGCGGTACATCAAGCTCGAGCAAGCCCGAAACCACCTGCATAGCGCCGGCAGACGTCGTCATACCGGGACCGCACAGTACGCAGCTGTACTTCTTTGCAATCTCGCACACCGTCATGCGCGCAGCGGCGCCAAAGGAGCCGCGGGAATCAGACGGAATAGCAAAGACGGGAATCGAAGGAAGTGCAATGCGAATAAGATTAGCGCAGGCGTCAGGAGCCGCGACTGCCACGTAACCAGCACCCGCGCGAGCTGCAGACTTGGCCGCCATAATGGCAGCACCAGGATATTGTGCAGATCCGGCGACAATAAGCACAGAGCCACGGGAATACTTATCGATATTCGTAGGTAGTGGGGCAAAGTAATCAACTAAGTCACCGGGCTCGACAATCTCGGCGGCGTGGTCGACATCATCGATGACCTCGTCAAGACGGTCGTAAAGATTGCCGCAGATCAAATCGCCAGCATACTCAGGGCCATCAGCGCTATACAGACCAATCTTGGGCGCAATCATCGTCACCGTATGTTCGGCACGAATGCAGTCGTCATCAACAACGCCCGTCTCGGCATTCAGGCCCGAGGGGACATCAATGGATACGACACAATCGGCGCATTCATTGACCGTAGGAATCCAGATGGAGAACGGCGCACGCAGATTCCCATGGAAACCGGTACCAAAAATGGCATCGACAACAACATCGGCCTTATCGATCAAAACCTCGAGTTCGTCACGCGAGGGGCCGACGCAAACGTGCACATCGCGGCCGGCAGTACGACGAGCAACATGACGTGCCAGAGCAGCAGGAATCTCATCCGGCTCAACCGGAGAAACGATATCGACGTCCACACCCTTATGGCTCAGGATATCGGCGGCAACCCAACCGTCGCCGCCATTATTACCAAAACCGACCAGAACGAGAACCCGATCGGGATTGAGCTTCAAGACCTCGTTGGCGGCAAACTCACCCGCTAGCTCCATAAGCTCGGCCTTCGAAGTCCCTTCGCGTTCGATGATATCCTCGAGACGAACGACTTCTTCGGTACTCAAAACCGGTTTCATCTATGCTCCTAGCGTATCTTGCGAAGCATCGCTCAGGTGCTCCGTCAATGCTGAATTCTGCAGCTGCTCAAGCTCATCTAAAACAGAGCGAGCCTCTTTAAATGTCTGCGCTACGCGTTTCTTGGTGCTCACCTTTTCATCTTTTGGCTTAGGCCGAGCATCTTCGGTAATCGCGATGGCATTCGCAACGGCTAAGTCTCCTGTAAGCGTAATGGAAAGAGCGACCTCAACAACACCCAGCTCATGAGCGATCTCGAGTGCACGGCCCGAAAGCAGCGCCTTCGGTTTGCCGAGTTTATCACGCGTTACCGAAACATCCTTGCGACCCACGCCTTGACTAAAACCCGTGCCGAGAGCTTTAAGCACCGCCTCGCGCGAAGCAAAGCGGCTCGCATAGTGAGCAGCGGGACGCGATGATACATCGCAATACGCACGCTCTTCTTCGGTAAACACACGCCGAGCAAACGACGGCGTCTTTTCAAGAATTGATTTCATCCGGGAAATCTCGACGATATCAACGCCGATACCAGCTTCAGCCATGTTCACCTCCATATCGCACAGACTAAGTTATTGTAGCCCGTTCACAGAAGATGCGACAAACGAGGGTTATAAAACACAGCTACTATGTGAGACAAAAGCCCGTAAACGCAAAAAGGGGGAGGCCGCGAGGCCTCCCCCTTCTCAGTTCAAGCGTACGGCTCGGTGCCGTCCACCGGTCAGCGGCGCCCTGGCCTCCCACGAGCTGACCCCGCAGTACTCTCGGCGCGATGGGGCTTAGCTTCCGGGTTCGGAACGGGACCGGGCGTGCCCCCCATGCTCTGGCCGCTGACCGGTGGGCGGCGCCCACCGTATCTTCGGTGTCCTGGGTCGATATCTGCGTGCCCTGGGGGCCGCATGGCGCATAGGAAAGATGTGACTCGGGGGCATCCTCGTGCCCGGACCGCGCTTCAGAGCGCATGTCCCGCGGGCCGCGAGGTGCGGTTCCGGAAGAGCTCGGGCGATTAGTGCGGCTCGGCTGAGGACGTCGCCGTCCTTGCACCTGCCGTCTATCGACCAGGTAGTCTACCTGGGCCCTTACCGGAAGGAGAACTAATCCCTGGAACGGCTTCCCGCTTAGATGCCTTCAGCGGTTATCCGCGCCGCACGCGGCTACCCGGCCGTGCCGTTGGTCGACAACCGGTTCACCGGAGGTGCGTCCACCCCGGTCCTCTCGTACTGGGGGCAGCCTCCATCGATTCTCCTGCGCCCACGGAGGATAGGGACCGAACTGTCTCACGACGTTCTGAACCCAGCTCGCGTACCGCTTTAAACGGCGAACAGCCGTACCCTTGGGACCTGCTCCAGCCCCAGGATGCGATGAGCCGACATCGAGGTGCCAAACCTTGCCGTCGATGTGGACTCTTGGGCAAGATCAGCCTGTTATCCCCGGAGTACCTTTTATCCGTTGAGCGACGGCCCACCCACTCGGGGCCGCCGGATCACTAGAGCCTGCTTTCGCACCTGCTCGGCTTGTGGGCCTCGCAGTCAAGCCCGCTTGTACTCTTGCATTCAAAAGGACGGTTGCCGACCGTCCCGAGCGGACCTTCGCGCGCCTCCGTTACCCTTTAGGAGGCGACCGCCCCAGTCAAACTGCCCGCCTGGCACGGTCCCCGAGCCGGTTGACGGCCTCGGGTTAGGACGCCGGTCGCGCGAGGGCAGTATTCCAAGGGCGGCTCCCCGGGGGCTGGCGCCTCCGGATCGATGCCTCCTGCCTATCCTCTACACGCGGGACCAGCGGCCAATGCCAAGCTGCAGTGAAGGTTCACGGGGTCTTTCCGTCCTTCCGCGGGTAAGTCGCATCTTCACGACCAGTGCAATTTCACCGGGTCCATGGTCGAGACAGCGCCCAAGTCGTTGCGCCTTTCGTGCAGGTCGGAACTTACCCGACAAGGAATTTCGCTACCTTAGGACCGTTATAGTTACGGCCGCCGTTTACCGGGGCTTGGCTTCGGGGCTTCGCCGAAATGGCTAACTCCTCCGCGTGACCTTCCGGCACCGGGCAGGCGTCAGACCCTATACGTCGCCTTGCGGCTTCTGCAGAGTCCTGTGTTTTTGGTAAACAGTCGCTTGGGCCTCTCCACTGCGGCCCGCCTCCGCTCCCGGAGCAAGTCCGTTCACGTACGCGCGGGCACCCCTTCTCCCGAAGTTACGGGGCCATTGTGCCGAGTTCCTTGACCATGGTTGACCCGATCGCCTCGGTATGTTCTACCCACCCACCTGTGTCGGTTTGCGGTACGGGCGCGCACGCGCCTGCCTAGGGGTTTTTCTAGGGACCTCGGGCTCACTCGCTTCGCTCAGTCGCTTCGTCCGGAGCCTCGCCCTTCTGCGGACCGGATTTCCCTGGTCCGCGGGCCGCGCTCCATCACGGGGACGTCCAGAACCCCGCCGAGCCACCCCCATCCGTCGCCCCGTCGGTCGTAGCGCCGCGTGCGCGGTGCAGGAATGTCTGCCTGCTGCGCGTCGGCTACGCCTACCGGCCTCGCCTTAGCCCCCGACTGACCCTGGGAGGATTAGCCTTGCCCAGGAAACCTCGGGTTCACGGCGGACGAGTTACTCTCTCGTCTCTCGCTACTCATGCCAGCATTCTCACTCCCATGCGCTCCACCGTCGGTCGCCCTCCGGCTTCTCCGCCCATGGGAAGCTCCCCTACCGATTCTAATGAATTAAAATCCCGCCGCTTCGGTGTCCAGCTTAGCCCCGTGTATTGTCGGCGCATGTCCACTCGACCAGTGAGCTGTTACGCACTCTTTGAATGGATGGCTGCTTCTAAGCCAACATCCTGGTTGTCTGGGCGGACGCACATCCTTTGCCACTCGGCTGGAACTTGGGGACCTTAGCGGGCGGTCCGGGCTGTTTCCCTCTCGAGCACACAGCTTAGCCCACATGCTCTGACTGCCGCGCTCTGGGCCGCCGGCATTCGGAGTTCGGTTGGATTCGGTAGGCGGCGAAGCCCCCTCGTCCATCCGGTGCTCTACCTCCGGCGGTGAACGCGCGACGCTAGCCCTAAAGCTATTTCGGGGAGAACGAGATATCTCCGGGTTTGATTGGCCTTTCACCCCTATCCGCAGGTCATCGCCGCCGTTTTCAACCGACGTGCGTTCGGCCCTCCACGGGGTCTTACCCCCGCTTCAGCCTGCCCACGGATAGCTCACCCGGCTTCGCGTCCGCGGCGCGGGACTCAAGTCGCCCTGTTAAGGCTCGCTTTCGCTCCGGCTCCCTTTCGGTTAACCTCGCCCCGCGCCAGCGACTCGCTGGCTCATTCTACAAAAGGCACGCCGTCACACCATAAAGGTGCTCCGACTGCTCGTGGGCGCACGGTTTCAGGTACTGTTTCACTCCCCTCCCGGGGTGCTTTTCACCTTTCCCTCACGGTACTGGTGCGCTATCGGTCACAGGGTAGTACTCAGGCTTGGATGGTGGTCCACCCAGGTTCGGACCGGGTTTCACGTGCCCGGCCCTACTCAGGGACCGCGTCGCGCCGTCCGGTCTGGGTTCGCGTACGGGGCTGTCACCCGCTGCGGCCGGCCCTCCCATGCCGTTCCGCTCCCCAGCCGGACCTGCGCCCGGGGGCGGCAGCCCCCGGATGTGCGGCCCTGCAACCCCGTCGGCGGAACCCCTGCCGGGTATGCCCGCTCGACGGTTTGGCCATCGGTCCCCTTTCGCTCGCCGCTACTCGGGGAGTCTCGAGATTGATTTCCTCTCCTCCGGGTACTTAGATGTTTCAGTTCCCCGGGTTGTCCTCCCCCCGCCTATGTGTTCAGCGGGGGGATATGCACACTGCTGTGCATGGGTTCGCCCATTCGGAGACCCCCGGGTCGAAGGATGTGTGCTCCTCGCCGGGGATTATCGCAGCTTGCCGCGTCCTTCATCGGCTCCCTGTGCCAAGGCATCCGCCGTGCGCCCGTGGTATCTTGCGGGACCGCTCCGGGCCCGCGGGATATCCACGTGTCGCTAAAATTAATTAATCGATATCATGAATAGCGCTCGTATGTCGCAATTCGGGTATCTCATACCGCGGCACAGTAGTTGACTGTGCTCGCGATCAGATGCTCCTCACTCATATATAAGTGAATTCTTCTTGTTTGGATCGGATGAATGATTGCTATCATTCTGTCTTTAAATCGCAGAAAAGAATCGAGTCTGGAAGAGGATACTCTTCCATCTCTCTCCTATCGCTATGCGGCTCTCAAGGTACGCGGGTGCGACCCCGGGGACCGGGTGCTGCGGGGACATATCCGTGGCGGACATCTACCGGACGGGCTCCTGCCCTCTATTCGAGTTAAAGTGTTTTCTCTCTAAGAACTTATCTCCCTAGAAAGGAGGTGATCCAGCCGCACCTTCCGGTACGGCTACCTTGTTACGACTTCACCCCCCTCACCCTCCACACCTTCGGCGCCTCCCCCCTCTCGGTTGGGCCGGCGACTTCGGGTGCAGACGACTCGGGTGGTGTGACGGGCGGTGTGTACAAGGCCCGGGAACGCATTCACCGCGGCATGCTGATCCGCGATTACTAGCAACTCCGACTTCATGGGGGCGGGTTGCAGCCCCCAATCCGAACTGGGGCCGGCTTTCCGGGATCCGCTCCCCCTCGCGGGGTGGCATCCCTCTGTACCGGCCATTGTAGCACGTGTGCAGCCCAGGGCATAAGGGGCATGATGACTTGACGTCGTCCCCGCCCTCCTCCGCCTTGACGGCGGCGGTCCCGCGTGGGTTCCCGGCATCACCCGATGGCAACACGCGGCGGGGGTTGCGCTCGTTGCGGGACTTAACCCAACATCTCACGACACGAGCTGACGACAGCCATGCACCACCTGTATGGGCTCCTCTCGGCCACGGGGTCTCCCCCGCTTCACCCATATGTCAAGCCCTGGTAAGGTTCTTCGCGTTGCTTCGAATTAAGCCACATGCTCCGCTGCTTGTGCGGGCCCCCGTCAATTCCTTTGAGTTTTAGCCTTGCGGCCGTACTCCCCAGGCGGGACGCTTAATGCGTTGGCTGCGGCACGGGGGGATCGTCCCCCCACACCTAGCGTCCATCGTTTACGGCTGGGACTACCAGGGTATCTAATCCTGTTCGCTCCCCCAGCTTTCGCGCCTCAGCGTCGGTCTCGGCCCAGAGGGCCGCCTTCGCCACCGGTGTTCCACCCGATATCTGCGCATTCCACCGCTACACCGGGTGTTCCACCCTCCCCTACCGGACCCAAGCCGCGGAGGTTCCGGGGGCTTCGGGGGGTTGAGCCCCCCGCTTCGACCCCCGGCCTGCCGGGCCGCCTACGCGCGCTTTACGCCCAATGAATCCGGATAACGCTCGCCCCCTACGTATTACCGCGGCTGCTGGCACGTAGTTAGCCGGGGCTTCTTCTGCAGGTACAGTCTTGACTCTTCCCTGCTGAAAGCGGTTTACGACCCGAAGGCCTCCGTCCCGCACGCGGCGTCGCTGCGTCAGGGTTCCCCCCATTGCGCAAGATTCCCCACTGCTGCCTCCCGTAGGAGTCTGGGCCGTGTCTCAGTCCCAATCTGGCCGGTCGGTCTCTCAACCCGGCTACCCGTTGTCGGCACGGTGGGCCGTCACCCCGCCGTCTACCTGATGGGCCGCGGAGCCATCCCCTCCCGTCGGGGCTTTAGCCGGGGTGCCATGCGGCACCCCGGGGTATCCGGTATTACCCGTCCTTTCGGGCGGCTATCCCGGGGGAGGGGGCAGGTTCTCCACGTGTTACTCAGCCGTTCGCCACTCGCTTCCCTCCGGAGAGGGGTGCCGTTCGACTTGCATGTGTTAGGCGCGCCGCCAGCGTTCATCCTGAGCCAGGATCGAACTCTCCGTCCAAAATAAATGGGCTTCGAGCCCGTCCGGTCCTCACAACTATTAGCTGATCGGTTCCGTTCGATTCATATGGTTCTAGTATAGGAAAAGGAATTTCTCGGGGCCGCCTCTCGGCGGCCTTGCGAAAAACAAATCCAAGTTAGACCATTTCAAATGGTTCGATGTCTGCCCGGATGCGACACTGAAGTAAGTGTCCATCCTCGCAGTATCCGGTTCTCAAGGTGCACGCCTGGCGGCTGGTCCGGTCCGACCGGGCCGCGCGGCAAGGAGATATATTGCCAGACCGGAGGGCCCCCGTGGGCGGGAATCGCGCACTCCATATTTTGTTCACAAATGAATTAGCTGGCTCCGAGTTGCTCAGAGTCACACATATGGTCATAAACCATGGACAGACCGTATGACCTCGGGAATCTTGCTGTCCACTGTAGACATAGCATCTTTATACCCTCGTCGGTCTCTGCTAGTTAGCCCGTCATAAATAGAAGGACAACGTTAACAAACCCATAAAACGCCAGCGGGGGCTCTATCACTAATTAGATAGAGCCCCCGCTGGCGGAGTGTATTTAATTGAAACAATACCCCTTAACTGATTTACTGGAAATAAGGAGCAAAAGAACCGTCCGGATATACGTGGCGACAGAACCCTAGAGTCGACTGAGCGCCAACAGAAAGCGACATAAACAAAAAGATCGGCTCTACCCCAACGCAGATGACAACGATGCCCTCGACTAACGTCAATCCGAGCACTCCTAAAACGGATAGGGCAAATATCGCATATAACGCAAAAAAGGGGGAGGCCGCGAGGCCTCCCCCTTCTCAGTTCAAGCGTACGGCTCGGTGCCGTCCACCGGTCAGCGGCGCCCTGGCCTCCCACGAGCTGACCCCGCAGTACTCTCGGCGCGATGGGGCTTAGCTTCCGGGTTCGGAACGGGACCGGGCGTGCCCCCCATGCTCTGGCCGCTGACCGGTGGGCGGCGCCCACCGTATCTTCGGTGTCCTGGGTCGATATCTGCGTGCCCTGGGGGCCGCATGGCGCATAGGAAAGATGTGACTCGGGGGCATCCTCGTGCCCGGACCGCGCTTCAGAGCGCATGTCCCGCGGGCCGCGAGGTGCGGTTCCGGAAGAGCTCGGGCGATTAGTGCGGCTCGGCTGAGGACGTCGCCGTCCTTGCACCTGCCGTCTATCGACCAGGTAGTCTACCTGGGCCCTTACCGGAAGGAGAACTAATCCCTGGAACGGCTTCCCGCTTAGATGCCTTCAGCGGTTATCCGCGCCGCACGCGGCTACCCGGCCGTGCCGTTGGTCGACAACCGGTTCACCGGAGGTGCGTCCACCCCGGTCCTCTCGTACTGGGGGCAGCCTCCATCGATTCTCCTGCGCCCACGGAGGATAGGGACCGAACTGTCTCACGACGTTCTGAACCCAGCTCGCGTACCGCTTTAAACGGCGAACAGCCGTACCCTTGGGACCTGCTCCAGCCCCAGGATGCGATGAGCCGACATCGAGGTGCCAAACCTTGCCGTCGATGTGGACTCTTGGGCAAGATCAGCCTGTTATCCCCGGAGTACCTTTTATCCGTTGAGCGACGGCCCACCCACTCGGGGCCGCCGGATCACTAGAGCCTGCTTTCGCACCTGCTCGGCTTGTGGGCCTCGCAGTCAAGCCCGCTTGTACTCTTGCATTCAAAAGGACGGTTGCCGACCGTCCCGAGCGGACCTTCGCGCGCCTCCGTTACCCTTTAGGAGGCGACCGCCCCAGTCAAACTGCCCGCCTGGCACGGTCCCCGAGCCGGTTGACGGCCTCGGGTTAGGACGCCGGTCGCGCGAGGGCAGTATTCCAAGGGCGGCTCCCCGGGGGCTGGCGCCTCCGGATCGATGCCTCCTGCCTATCCTCTACACGCGGGACCAGCGGCCAATGCCAAGCTGCAGTGAAGGTTCACGGGGTCTTTCCGTCCTTCCGCGGGTAAGTCGCATCTTCACGACCAGTGCAATTTCACCGGGTCCATGGTCGAGACAGCGCCCAAGTCGTTGCGCCTTTCGTGCAGGTCGGAACTTACCCGACAAGGAATTTCGCTACCTTAGGACCGTTATAGTTACGGCCGCCGTTTACCGGGGCTTGGCTTCGGGGCTTCGCCGAAATGGCTAACTCCTCCGCGTGACCTTCCGGCACCGGGCAGGCGTCAGACCCTATACGTCGCCTTGCGGCTTCTGCAGAGTCCTGTGTTTTTGGTAAACAGTCGCTTGGGCCTCTCCACTGCGGCCCGCCTCCGCTCCCGGAGCAAGTCCGTTCACGTACGCGCGGGCACCCCTTCTCCCGAAGTTACGGGGCCATTGTGCCGAGTTCCTTGACCATGGTTGACCCGATCGCCTCGGTATGTTCTACCCACCCACCTGTGTCGGTTTGCGGTACGGGCGCGCACGCGCCTGCCTAGGGGTTTTTCTAGGGACCTCGGGCTCACTCGCTTCGCTCAGTCGCTTCGTCCGGAGCCTCGCCCTTCTGCGGACCGGATTTCCCTGGTCCGCGGGCCGCGCTCCATCACGGGGACGTCCAGAACCCCGCCGAGCCACCCCCATCCGTCGCCCCGTCGGTCGTAGCGCCGCGTGCGCGGTGCAGGAATGTCTGCCTGCTGCGCGTCGGCTACGCCTACCGGCCTCGCCTTAGCCCCCGACTGACCCTGGGAGGATTAGCCTTGCCCAGGAAACCTCGGGTTCACGGCGGACGAGTTACTCTCTCGTCTCTCGCTACTCATGCCAGCATTCTCACTCCCATGCGCTCCACCGTCGGTCGCCCTCCGGCTTCTCCGCCCATGGGAAGCTCCCCTACCGATTCTAATAAATAAAATCCCGCCGCTTCGGTGTCCAGCTTAGCCCCGTGTATTGTCGGCGCATGTCCACTCGACCAGTGAGCTGTTACGCACTCTTTGAATGGATGGCTGCTTCTAAGCCAACATCCTGGTTGTCTGGGCGGACGCACATCCTTTGCCACTCGGCTGGAACTTGGGGACCTTAGCGGGCGGTCCGGGCTGTTTCCCTCTCGAGCACACAGCTTAGCCCACATGCTCTGACTGCCGCGCTCTGGGCCGCCGGCATTCGGAGTTCGGTTGGATTCGGTAGGCGGCGAAGCCCCCTCGTCCATCCGGTGCTCTACCTCCGGCGGTGAACGCGCGACGCTAGCCCTAAAGCTATTTCGGGGAGAACGAGATATCTCCGGGTTTGATTGGCCTTTCACCCCTATCCGCAGGTCATCGCCGCCGTTTTCAACCGACGTGCGTTCGGCCCTCCACGGGGTCTTACCCCCGCTTCAGCCTGCCCACGGATAGCTCACCCGGCTTCGCGTCCGCGGCGCGGGACTCAAGTCGCCCTGTTAAGGCTCGCTTTCGCTTCGGCTCCCTTTCGGTTAACCTCGCCCCGCGCCAGCGACTCGCTGGCTCATTCTACAAAAGGCACGCCGTCACACCCCGAAGGGTGCTCCGACTGCTCGTGGGCGCACGGTTTCAGGTACTGTTTCACTCCCCTCCCGGGGTGCTTTTCACCTTTCCCTCACGGTACTGGTGCGCTATCGGTCACAGGGTAGTACTCAGGCTTGGATGGTGGTCCACCCAGGTTCGGACCGGGTTTCACGTGCCCGGCCCTACTCAGGGACCGCGTCGCGCCGTCCGGTCTGGGTTCGCGTACGGGGCTGTCACCCGCTGCGGCCGGCCCTCCCATGCCGTTCCGCTCCCCAGCCGGACCTGCGCCCGGGGGCGGCAGCCCCCGGATGCGCGGCCCTGCAACCCCGCCGGCGGAACCCCTGCCGGGTATCCCCGCTCGACGGTTTGGCCATCGGTCCCCTTTCGCTCGCCGCTACTCGGGGAGTCTCGAGATTGATTTCCTCTCCTCCGGGTACTTAGATGTTTCAGTTCCCCGGGTTGTCCTCCCGGCCCCTATGCGTTCAGGGCCGGGATATCCGTACCTCTACGGATAGGTTCGCCCATTCGGAGACCCCCGGGTCGAAGGATGTGTGCTCCTCGCCGGGGATTATCGCAGCTTGCCGCGTCCTTCATCGGCTCCCTGTGCCAAGGCATCCGCCGTGCGCCCGTGGTATCTTGCGGGACCGCTCTCGGGCCCGCGGGATATCCACGTGTCGCTAATAAAAATTAATCGATATCATGAATAGCGCTCGTATGTCGCAATTCGGGTATCTCATACCGCGGCACAGTGTCTTCACTGTGCTCGCGATCAGATGCTCCTCACTCATTCATAAGTGAATTCTTCTTGTTTGGATCGGATGAATGATTGCTATCATTCTTGATTTAATCGCAGAAAAGAATCGAGTCTGGAAGATGAATCTCTTCCATCTCTCTCCTATCGCTATGCGGCTCTCAAGGTACGCGGGTGCGACCCCGGGGACCGGGTGCTGCGGGGACTTATCCTGGCGGACATCTACCGGACGGGCTCCTGCCCTCTATTCGAGTTAAAGTTTGTCTCTCTAAGAACGTATCTCCCTAGAAAGGAGGTGATCCAGCCGCACCTTCCGGTACGGCTACCTTGTTACGACTTCACCCCCCTCACCCTCCACACCTTCGGCGCCTCCCCCCTCTCGGTTGGGCCGGCGACTTCGGGTGCAGACGACTCGGGTGGTGTGACGGGCGGTGTGTACAAGGCCCGGGAACGCATTCACCGCGGCATGCTGATCCGCGATTACTAGCAACTCCGACTTCATGGGGGCGGGTTGCAGCCCCCAATCCGAACTGGGGCCGGCTTTCCGGGATCCGCTCCCCCTCGCGGGGTGGCATCCCTCTGTACCGGCCATTGTAGCACGTGTGCAGCCCAGGGCATAAGGGGCATGATGACTTGACGTCGTCCCCGCCCTCCTCCGCCTTGACGGCGGCGGTCCCGCGTGGGTTCCCGGCATCACCCGATGGCAACACGCGGCGGGGGTTGCGCTCGTTGCGGGACTTAACCCAACATCTCACGACACGAGCTGACGACAGCCATGCACCACCTGTATGGGCTCCTCTCGGCCACGGGGTCTCCCCCGCTTCACCCATATGTCAAGCCCTGGTAAGGTTCTTCGCGTTGCTTCGAATTAAGCCACATGCTCCGCTGCTTGTGCGGGCCCCCGTCAATTCCTTTGAGTTTTAGCCTTGCGGCCGTACTCCCCAGGCGGGACGCTTAATGCGTTGGCTGCGGCACGGGGGGATCGTCCCCCCACACCTAGCGTCCATCGTTTACGGCTGGGACTACCAGGGTATCTAATCCTGTTCGCTCCCCCAGCTTTCGCGCCTCAGCGTCGGTCTCGGCCCAGAGGGCCGCCTTCGCCACCGGTGTTCCACCCGATATCTGCGCATTCCACCGCTACACCGGGTGTTCCACCCTCCCCTACCGGACCCAAGCCGCGGAGGTTCCGGGGGCTTCGGGGGGTTGAGCCCCCCGCTTCGACCCCCGGCCTGCCGGGCCGCCTACGCGCGCTTTACGCCCAATGAATCCGGATAACGCTCGCCCCCTACGTATTACCGCGGCTGCTGGCACGTAGTTAGCCGGGGCTTCTTCTGCAGGTACAGTCTTGACTCTTCCCTGCTGAAAGCGGTTTACGACCCGAAGGCCTCCGTCCCGCACGCGGCGTCGCTGCGTCAGGGTTCCCCCCATTGCGCAAGATTCCCCACTGCTGCCTCCCGTAGGAGTCTGGGCCGTGTCTCAGTCCCAATCTGGCCGGTCGGTCTCTCAACCCGGCTACCCGTTGTCGGCACGGTGGGCCGTCACCCCGCCGTCTACCTGATGGGCCGCGGAGCCATCCCCTCCCGTCGGGGCTTTAGCCGGGGTGCCATGCGGCACCCCGGGGTATCCGGTATTACCCGTCCTTTCGGGCGGCTATCCCGGGGGAGGGGGCAGGTTCTCCACGTGTTACTCAGCCGTTCGCCACTCGCTTCCCTCCGGAGAGGGGTGCCGTTCGACTTGCATGTGTTAGGCGCGCCGCCAGCGTTCATCCTGAGCCAGGATCGAACTCTCCGTCCAAAATATATGGGCTTCGAGCCCGTCCGATCCTCTCAGTCATCGCTGATCGGTTCCGTTCGATTCATATGGTTTTAGTATAGGAAAAGGAATTTCTCGGGGCCGCCTCTCGGCGGCCTTGCGAAAAACAAATCCAAGTTAGACCATTTCAAATGGTTCGATGTCTGCCCGGATGCGACACTGAAGTAAGTGTCCATCCTCGCAGTATCCGGTTCTCAAGGTGCACGCCTGGCGGCTCATCCGGTTCGACCGGGCCGCGCGGCAAGGAGATATATTGCCAGACCGGAGGGGCGCCGGGGGCGGGAATCTGGGCGTACACATTTCCTACACATCTTTGAATCCGACTAACGTTTGCCAGCCGTTAACTACCGCTCGCCGAGCATCTCTTTATATAAGGCAGTCTCATGGTTAAAGCGGATACGTCCCCCTAGCTAAAGCACAGCCAGCATCGAGCAACTCATCACGTTCTTCCACCGAGAACCCCTCGGCGTAGACGCGCACCACTGGTTCGGTCCCGCTAGGACGGACCAGCAGCCACGTGTCATCCTCGAATGCCAAACGCAATCCATCCATATGACTAACGTTTTGCGGCACCTTGCCACAAATCGACTTGGGGTTTACGCCCGGCAGCAGGGTTCGTAACGTTTCGGCATCTTCGGCCTCAAGGCGTAAATCGCGTCGACCGTAACTCGTCTTACCAAAACTGTCCTCGAGTTGGTCGACCAGAACGCCCAAAGGCGCGTCCGTCTTTGCCATAAGCTCACACAGAATCAGACAGGCGAGGATTCCATCGCGCTCGGGCATATGCGCGGCGATGCCGATACCACCGGCTTCTTCGCCGCCTATGAGGACGCCACCCTTCTTCATCTCTGCCGCTATATATTTGAAACCGACTGGTTTGACGGTCACGCGGCAGCCAAGCGCCTCGGCAATGCGACGCACGAGCGTCGAGCACGAAAGATTGACGACGACGCGCCCCTCCAAATTACGAAATTGAACCAAGTCGCCCAAAACGAGCGCCATAATCTGATGCGGATGTATATATCTGCCGCGCTCGTCAACCGCGCCGATACGGTCGGCGTCGCCGTCGGTCACCAGGCCAGCGCAAGCTCCGTCCTCGATAACCGTATGCTCGCAAGCGTCCACCCACGGCTCAACGGGGTCGGGGCAGATATCCTCTTGGTCAGGCGCCTGCCCGGCGTGAATCTCGTGCACCTCAACGCCAAGCTCGCGCAGCAAGTCAGCTAGATAGCCCTGGGCTGCGCCGCCCATGGGGTCAACAACCACGCGCAGGTGCGCGGCGCGGATGGCTTCGGCATCGACAAACGATGTCACCGCTTGCATATAGTCAGGAATGATATCCGCGGTGCGATATTGCCCCTCGATCCCCATTGGCTCGGGAGCCATGGTCTCTTCGAGCTCTTCGATGACATCCTGGTTGGCGGTCGAGCCGTCACCCATGCGAATCTTGAGACACAGATAACCCTGCGGATGATGGGACCCCGTCACCATGAGCGCGCCGCACGCCTCACCGTCATAAGCCGCCGCCCACGTAAGGGCAGGGGTCGGAACAGGTCGCGAAGCGAGCACGGCGTCTAGCCCGTGCGCTGCTAGCACACCCGCCGCAAGCTCAGCGAACTCGCGCGCCAGGGGCCGAGTGTCGAACCCTATATATACCGTTTTGCCCGGATTGGTCTTTTGCCACAACTCGCCGACGGCATCGGCGATACGGGCAACGTTATCGGCAGTGAAGTCCTCATCGACGCGAGCGCGCCAACCGTCAGTTCCAAAATGAATTATCGCGCACACGCGCAGACACCTCACAGTGTTTGGATCATGGTACGCATGAGGTATACCCGCGATACACACTCGGCAACCTGCCGGCACCAGCATTCACCATTTGGGCAAATGCTGCCGAGGACATGCAGGCAATAAAAAAACCGCCCCGTATGGAGCGGTTTTGCCCTTTATATATCGAGCGCCTCGGCCATCGCTGCCGTAGTGATTGCCGTGGTTCCACAGCAACTGCCCACCATTGCGGCACCGGCATGCCTCCATTCGATGCATGCGCGCGCGAAAGCTTCGGGGTTCTCGTGCCATACGGGGCCATCCTGAGTCTGGACCGGATCGCCCACGTTGGGACGCACCGTGACGGGAGTAGTCGCCGATGCAACCATCCTGGGCACCGCCGCATTCGCGGCCGCAAGCGAACAGCAATTAACACCAACCGAGTTTGCGCCGTGTTTTTCGGCGTACAAAACGGCTGCCTCGATGTTGAGGCCATCGCCCAACAGGTCGCCTTTATCGTCAACGACAAAACTCACCAGAACAGGCATGCCGTCGGCGGCATCTCGGGCGCCGGCAAGCATGGGCTGCAGATTACGGATAGACGTCACCGTCTCGATCAGCAGACCGTCAACACCAGCATTGAGCAAGGCGTGCGCCTGTTCGCGCGCAATGCCGCGGATTTCACGATACTCGACAGAGTCCTCGGCAAACCACTCAATACCGATCGGGCCCATCGAGCCCAGCAGTAGCTGAGGGTGCGCCTGGCGGGCATCGTCGACGGCCCCGCGATTGACCTCCGCCACGGACGGCGCAATCTGGTCGTGCTTGAGGGCATAGCTCGATGCCTGAAAGGTATTGGTAATGAGCACCTGCGCGCCGGCGGCGACATACAAGCGATGGATACGAGAAACGGTCTGCGGCTCTGCCAGATTCCAAAACGCCGGTGGAATGTCGGCGGCATCGTACTCACTCAACAAAACACTGCCCATGGGGCCCTGCGCCAACAAGGTCTCGCTCGACAAGCGGCGCGTAAGTTCCTCGGCACCAAAGCGGTTGTAATAACTCGTATCCATATATATCCCGCTATTCCTCGACGCTGATTCCCTGCTTTTCGAGATAGGCGAGCCAGCGGCTCATCGTGTCCTCGGATAGCGCATGCTCCATCATGCAGGCCTCGGAATCGGCTCGCTCAAATTCGACACCGAGCTCCTGAACCAAAAACGTGCGGATGAGGCGATGACGGTACCAGATAGCCGTGCCAACCTCGCGGCCGCGATCGGTCAGGATCACCTTGCCGTAGTGCGATTGCTCGACAAGCTCGGATGCCTTGAGAGCCGAAACCGCTTTATTGACCGATGCCTTGGAGACGCCAAGGCGCTGCGCGATGTCGACCGATCGAACGCCGTTGGTTTCCCCCTCTTCGCTTTCAATGCGAACCATGCACTCCAAGTAGTCTTCGTTCGCCACCGTCAGATGTAGTTCGCGCGAGCTATTTGTCGTATCCATGATCTTCCGTCCCTTCTGCATTCAATGGCTGATTCTACCCCATCCAAGCGTCGCGGTATGCCGTGGCATACCGTGCTAGAGTTCTTGTTGCACACGACGACCAAGATTGGAGCGGTCTTTATGGAAAACACCACCACGAACCCCGATGTCCTCGAGCGCTTTTTGCGCTACGTCCAGATCAACACGCAGTCCGAGGATGCCAACTGCGACCAGGTGCCGTCGAGCACCGTCCAGTTTGACCTTGCCAACGTGCTTGCCGAGGAGCTGCGCGAGCTGGGTGCGACCGATGCCCATGTAACCGAAAACGCCTATGTCTGCGCGCACATTCCCGCTAGCGCCGGTTCCGAGAATAAGCCCGCCCTGGGCCTGATCGCGCACCTCGATACCACCGAGGTCGCGCCGGGCGCCGGCGTAGCGCCGCACATCGTGCACTACGAGGGCGGCGACCTGGTTTGTGGCATCGTTGACGGCAAGCCCGTGTCCATGAGCACCGCCAAGCTTCCCGCCCTCAACGATCTGGTGGGTGAGGACCTTGTCTGCTCCGACGGAACTACGCTGCTGGGAGCCGACGACAAGGCGGGTGTCGCCGAAATCATGGCACTCGTCGCTCGCATCGCGCAGGATCCCTCCCTGCCCCACCCCGCGCTCGGCATTTGCTTCTGCCCGGACGAGGAAATCGGTCACGGTGCTGAGCTGTTGGATATCGAGGCCTTCGGCTGCAAGTACGCCTACACGGTAGACGGCGGTCCGGTTGGCGAGCTTGAGTGGGAGTGCTTCAATGCCGCCGAGGCAACCGTTCGCTTTGAGGGCCAGTCCATTCACCCCGGCGACGCCAAGGGCCGCATGGTCAACGCGAGCAACCTGTTCTGCGACTTCAATGCCCTGCTCCCCTACGAGCAGCGTCCGGAATACACCGAGGGCTACGAGGGCTTCTATCACCTTGAGGGCGTCTCGGCAACGGTCGACCATGCCACGGCGCGCTATATCGTCCGTGATCACGATGCCGCCAAGTTCCAGCAGAAGCTCGAGCTGATGGATGCCGCCGCCGCACTGCTCAACCAGCGACTGGGCGAGGAGTGCGTAACGGTCGAGATTAAGCACCAGTACCGCAACATGGCCGAGATCGTCCGCGACTACCCGGAGCTGATCGATGTCGCCAAGGATGCCTTCCTTGCCTGCGACGTCGAGCCCCAGGTGCTGCCGATTCGCGGCGGCACTGACGGCGCCCAGCTGTCGTTCCGTGGCCTGCCCTGCCCCAACCTCTCGACAGGCGGTTACTGCTACCACGGCGTCAACGAGTTTGTCCCGGTCAGCTCACTCGTCAAGATGACCGACGTCCTGCAGGAGCTTGTCGCCCGTTTCGCATAAGACTGGCCGCATAAGCCCAAAAGACGAATCGCCCCGTCCTCAATCGAGAACGGGGCGATTTTTTTGCTGCAATGAGACCAGGTTGACGCGCGCCAGCCTCTTGACGCAAGGAGTGTCCCAAACTGCCGACACATAAGGAACGCCCCCAAGCGCCAAGTGTTCCGGCAACGCCGATGTTTTGGCGCGGACAGCGAAAACCCGCCAGAGCGAGCAAGGTGCCTTGAAACAAGGCGGCATTGATCTTTTGATCATGCCGCCGAAGTTGAAAGGCAGATTGCCGCTCTGGCGGGTTTGCAGCGTCGACTGGTTACGCGGTTTGGTAAAACCGCGTAACTCTAATAGTTGGCTTCGTAGCCGTTGCCGTCGCCGGTGGGCTCTTCGTAGTTATCGGAGCCGTCGCCCGAATCGTCGGAATCGTCCGAGCCACCCGACGAGGTCGCCGTGCCATATGCGTAGTCCTCGGACGTATTGTTGTTGAGGTCACCGATCGTGGAGCTGGAGCCGTCGGAAAGGCCCATGGTGTTGGGGCCCTTGGGATCCTCACCGGCTTCGACACGGGCCATCATTTCCTTAAGCTCGTCCTCGTAGACAAAGACGTAGCTCACACCGTCGATCATGGTGCTGTCGTCGGCGTACGAGGGCAGGTTGGCCGAGTAGATACCGTCGACATCCATACCGCGCATGGCGTTGACCGTAGCCACGATATCTTGAACGCTCATATCGGTTACGAGCATATCGGACAGCGAATTAACCAGGCCAAAAATCTTCGTGGCATCGAAGTTATTGAGAATCTGGTTGGCAAGGGCGCCAAGCACCTGACGCTGGTGGCGCATGCGCGTGTAATCGCCGTCGGCATAGGTGTAGCGGCAGCGGGCATAGGTAAGGGCGGTGGCACCGTCCATATGCTGCTGGCCAGCGGTAATCTTAATATCCAGGTGCTCGGGGTCGTCAACATCATCGGTTGCGTTAATGTCGATACCGCCAACCGAATCAATCAGCGCCTGCATACCGTCGAAGCTGACCTCGGCATAGTGGGAAATCTGAACACCGCACAGCTCGTTGACCGCCTCGACCATGGCCTCGGCGCCGCCAACGGTATGGCAGGCGTTGATCTTCATGGTCTCGCCCTTGTACTCGACCTTGGTGTCGCGCGGAACGGAAATGAGCGTTGCCTGCTTTTGCGTGGGGTCGATGCGTGCCAGGATAATCGAGTCGGCACGATACGTATCCTCGCCCGGACGGCCGTCGGTGCCAAGAAGCAGCACGTAGAACGGATCCTTTGCCTCATCGGTGTCAACCAGAACCCGACGCAGATTGTCAGTAATGACATTAGAATCGCCGAGCTTGCCCATAATGGTGGCAAACCACAGGCCGGCAGCGGTAGTGGCACTCAGCAGCACGCCAAGCACGACAATGAGCGCGACGTGACGAATCGTGTGGCTACGGCGACGTTGACGAGCGCGCTCGGAATAGCGAGCCACGTTATCGCGACTGTAGATTTTGGCCTGCGCACCAGTTGAGGGTCTTCGGGTGGTGGTATCCGCGAGGGGCTTTTTATTAAACATAGGCAACCTGTATTAGTAGATGACGGGATCGGGGACGGTAGCATGCTCGACATGCGCGCCAAGCGCCTGCAGCTTTTCGACAAACTGCTCGTAGCCGCGCTTGATGTGATGGATAGCCGAAACCTCGGTCGTCCCGTCGGCGATCAAGCCCGCTACGACGAGGGCCGCTCCGCCGCGCAGATCGGGCGAGGTAACCTGTGCACCCGAGAAACCCTTGACGCCATGAATCATGGCATGATGGCTCTCGATGCGAATGTCGGCACCCATGCGCACCAGCTCAGAGGCAAACATAAAGCGATTCTCGAAGATGTTCTCGGTAATAACGGAACTGCCGTCGGCGAGGGCGGAGAGCACCATAATCTGCGCCTGCATGTCGGTCGGGAAACCGGGGAACGGAAGCGTCTGGATATCGACCGGCTTGATGCGCTCGGCACGATTCACATGGACGCCATCATCGGTGCGCTCGCACTCGATGCCCATGAGCTCCATCTTCTTGAGCACCATACCCAGATGGATGGGGCAAAAACCCGTGACATCGACACCGCGATCGTCGGCCATCAACGCGCCGGCGACGATAAAGGTACCGGCCTCGATGCGATCGCCCACCACGCGATGGGTAACGGGATGCAGCTCTTCCACGCCTTCGATAGTCACGACGGGTGTGCCGGCACCGACGATCTTGGCGCCCATCTCGTTGAGCATGTTGGCGAGATCGACGATCTCGGGCTCGCGAGCGGCATTATCGATAACCGTGGTGCCCTGAGCGCGCACGGAGGCCATGATGAGGTTCTCGGTGGCGCCGACACTGGCGAACTCGAGCGTGACGGTCGTGCCGCGCAGGCCCTGGGGCGCACTGGCGTTGATGTAGCCGTGGGCGGTATCGAACTCAACGCCCAGGGCCTCAAGACCAAGAATGTGCATATCGATCTTGCGAGCACCCAGGTTGCAGCCGCCCGGCATGGCAATTTTGGCGCGATGGAAGCGGCCCAGCAGGGGTCCCATGACGGCGGTGGAAGCGCGCATCTTGGCAACGAGCTCGTAGGGGGCCTCCCATGAATCGACCTGAGAGGTATCAATCTCGAGCGTGTGCTCGTCGAGAACATCGATCGTAGCGCCCATGCCCTTGAGCACCTTGCCCATCACGTGGACATCGGAAATATCGGGCACGTTCTGCAGCGTCGTCTTGCCCGGCGCCAGAAGCGTTGCCGCCATGAGTTTGAGCGCGGAGTTCTTGGCGCCCGAGACGGGCACGGAGCCTCCGATGGCGTGGCCACCCTCAACGCGGATAATATCCAAGGTCTACCCTTTCAAAAAGCATGCCCGGGGTGGCTAGGCCATCCCGGGCATGATGTGTTCGCAAATGGTCGAACGCTAAATCGTTTGACTATTGGGCAAGCTTGAGCTTACACCATGCGATTTCATTATAGAGGTAGGCGCGGCGTGCATCATCCTCCGACAAATTACCCAGCTTCTCTTCAAAACCTTGAATATCAGCTTTAAGCTTGTCGGCATCGACGGTCGCCAAATCGCAAGCGCGCTCGGCGAGAACGGTCACGACATCGTCCGCAACCTGGGCATAGCCGCCGGCCACGGCAAACGTGTGGTCGACAGTGCCCATGGCCTTATCGGAAACGCGAACGTAACCGCGGTCGATCGTGCAGATCTCGCTGGAGTGAGCAGGCAGAACGCCAAACTCGCCATCCGTGGACGGAATCGACACAAACGCAGCGTCGCCCTCATAGGCGCAGCTCACGGGGCACACGATGCGGATACGCATAACCTACTTCTCCCCCATCTTGCGGGCGCGCTCGCGCACGTCCTCAATCGTGGAAGCATAGCGGAAAGCCTGCTCGGGCAGGTCATCGGCCTTGCCGTCGACAATCTCGGCGAAAGAGCGGACGGTATCCTCGACGCGGACGTAGACACCGGGGTTGCCGGTGAACTTCTCGGCGACGTGGAAGGACTGCGAGAGGAACTGCTGAATCTTACGGGCACGGTTGACCGTAAGGCGCTGCTCCTCGGACAGCTCGTCCATACCCAGAATGGCGATGATGTCCTGAAGGTCGGAGTACTCCTGCAGGAGCTCCTGGACCTTGACGGCGACACGGTAGTGCTCCTCGCCGACGATCGAGGGATCGAGAGCGTCGGAGGAAGACGCGAGCGGGTCGATAGCCGGGAACAGGCCGAGCGACGAAATGCTACGCGAAAGAACCGTGGTGGCGTCGAGGTGCGTAAACGTCGTGGCAGGCGCCGGGTCGGTCAGGTCGTCTGCGGGGACGTAGACAGCCTGGACGGAGGTAATGGAGCCCGTCTTGGTCGAGGTAATGCGCTCCTGGAGGTCGCCCATCTCGGTTGCCAGCGTGGGCTGGTAACCAACGGCGGACGGCATACGGCCCAGCAGTGCGGAAACCTCGGAACCTGCCTGGGAGAAGCGGAAGATGTTGTCGATGAACAGCAGAACGTCCTGGCCACGATCACGGAAATACTCAGCGGTGGTAAGGCCGGCCAGACCGATGCGCAGACGCGCTCCGGGCGGCTCGTTCATCTGACCATAGACCAAGCAGGTCTTGTCGATAACGCCAGACTCGCTCATCTCGAGGAACAGGTCGGTGCCCTCACGGGTACGCTCGCCGACGCCGGTGAACACCGAGGTGCCACCGTGCTCTTGGGCGAGGTTGTTGATGAGCTCCTGAATCAAAACGGTCTTGCCGACGCCGGCGCCGCCGAACAGGCCTGTCTTGCCGCCACGGATGTAGGGCTCGAGCAGGTCGACGGCCTTAATGCCGGTCTCGAAGATCTCGGTCTTGGTGGTGAGCTCGTCGAAACGGGGCGCTGCATGGTGGATGGGGTAGAACTCCTCCACCTCGGGCATGGGCTTGCCGTCGACGGGCTTGCCCATGACGTTCCAAATACGGCCGAGCGTCTTGGGGCCAACGGGCATCTTCATGGGCTCACCGGTATCGGCGGCGATGAGGCCGCGCTGCAGGCCGTCGGTCGAGGACATGGCGACCGTGCGGACAACGCCGCCCGGAAGCTGGCTCTCGACCTCGAGGATCGTGCTCAGATGACCGATCGGGGTCTCGGCCTCGACCGTGAGCGCGTTGTAGATCGGGGGCACCGCACCGTCAAACTTGACGTCGACGACAGGACCGATGATTCGCACGATGCGACCATCACCGGCAGTCGTCTTCTTGGTGGCTTCCTCGACCGCAAGCTTTACGGTGTTATTAGCCATTACTGTTCCTCCAATGCTGAGGCTCCGCCGACGATCTCGTTAATCTCGGTCGTGATCGAAGCCTGGCGCACGCGACTATACGTGCGGGTAAGGGTCGAGATGATCGCGGTGGCGTTTTCCGTCGCGGAGTGCATGGCCTTGCGGCGTGCACCCTGCTCGGCAGCCGCCGAATCGATCAGGGCCTGGTAGATGACCGTCAGGATATAAGACGGCACAAGCTTGCCGAGAACATGCTCGGGAGAGGGCACGAACTCGAACGTGGACGAGATGCGCTTAGGGGCGTCGGTCTCGTTCTTACGCGGACCGTGGGCCATAGCGATCATCTCGGGGTCGAGCGGCAACAGATGCTCGACGCGAAGCTCCTGATCCACGCGGTTCTTGGCGTGGTGGTAGACAAGCTCGACACGGTCAAGCTCACCGGCACGATACGCATCGCAGATATGAGAGGAGATCATGCGGGCCTGATTGAAATCGGGCTCAGAGGAGTTGCCCTCAAATTGCATGACGACGTTTGCACGGTCACGGAAATACGTGGCCGGTTTGCGCCCGCACGCGATAATCTCGCACTCGATGCCGTCGTTCGCCCAAGAAGCGGCGAGCTTTTCGGCCGTGCGCTCCACCGTCGTATTGAAACCGCCGGCAAGGCCGCGGTCCGAAGCAATAACGACAATCAGGCCATGCTTGACGCTCTCATGCTTCTGCAGCATGGGATCGGTGCCCGAACAGGAGGCGTCGCCGGCGACCGTCAACATGACGTCGGTCAGCGCCTCCTTATAGGGCTCGGCCTGCTTGGAGCGATCGAGGGCACGACGGATCTTGGCCGTAGAGACCATCTCCATCGTGCGCGTGATCTGCTTGGTCGTGGTAACCGAGGAGATTCGCTTCTTAATGTCGCGAAGGTTGGCCATAGGGCTTAGTTCTCCTCTGATCCAGTCGTATCGGCATGGTGCTTGGCCATGAACTGCTGCTTGAAGTCACCGATGACCCGCAAGAGCTCGGCCTTGGTGTCGTCGTCGATCTTCTTGGCGCGAACCTTGTCGAGCAGCGAGCCAAAGCCATTGTCCATGTACTCGATGAGCTCGGCACGGAAAGGCAGCACGTCGGCGATCTCCAGGTCATCCAGGAAGCCCTCGTTGCCGGCAAACAGCGTAACGATCTGCTCGCCAACCTCAAACGGCTGGTAGCGCGGCTGCTTCAGGAGCTCGGTCATGCGGGCACCATGGGTCAGCTGCTTCTGAGTAGCCTCGTCAAGGTCGGAGCCAAACTGGGTAAAGCCAGCGAGCTCCTGATAGGAAGCAAGGTCCAGGCGAAGGTTGCCGGCGACCTGCTTCATGGCCTTGGTCTGTGCATCGCCACCGACGCGGGACACGGAGATGCCCACGTCGACTGCCGGGCGCTGACCCTGGAAGAAGAGCTCGGACTGCAGGTAGATCTGACCATCGGTAATGGAAATGACGTTGGTCGGAATGTAGGCCGAGACGTCGCCGTCCTGGGTCTCGATGATCGGCAGTGCCGTCATGGAGCCGTAGCCGTTCTTCTTGGACATCTTGACGGCACGCTCGAGCAGACGAGAGTGCAGGTAGAAGATGTCGCCAGGATAGGCCTCGCGTCCGGGCGGACGATGCAGCGTCAGCGACATCTGACGGTAGGCCACGGCCTGCTTGGACAGGTCGTCGTAGATGACGAGCACGTGACCGCCGGGGTTGGTCTCGCTGGCGGGCTTACCGTCCTCGCCGTTGTACATAAAGAACTCGCCGATAGCGGCACCGGCCATAGGCGCGATGTACTGCATAGGGGCGGAATCGGCAGCGGTGGCCGAAACGATGATGGTGTAGTCGAGCGCACCGTGCTGAGCGAGGGTCTCGCGGATGTTGGCAACCGTGGAGGCCTTCTGGCCGATGGCGACATAGATGCAGACCATGCCCTTGCCGCGCTGATTGAGGATAGCGTCGATGGCGATGGCGGTCTTACCGGTCTTACGGTCGCCGATGATGAGCTCACGCTGACCACGGCCGATGGGCACCATAGAGTCGATAGCCAGCAGGCCGGTCTGAACCGGCTCGCACACCGGGGTACGGTCGATGACACCGGGGGCCTTGAACTCGATGGGGCGACGATGCGTGGCGACGATGTCACCCAGGCCGTCGATAGGCTGGCCGAGCGGATTGACGACGCGGCCGAGCATGGCGCGGCTCACGGGGATATCCATAATGCGGCCAGTGGTGCGGCACTCGTCGCCTTCCTTGATGGAGTCGACGGCACCGAACAGAACGGCGCCGACCTCGTCACGGTCAAGGTTCTGGGCAAGGCCGAAGACGGTCTCACCGGTATCGGAGCTCTTGAACTCCAGAAGCTCGCCTGCCATGGCGCTCTTGAGGCCGGAGACGCGCGCGATGCCGTCGCCTACCTCGTCGACCGTTGAAACCTCATGCGTATCGACCGTCGCGGAGAGGCTCGTGAGCTGCTCCTGCAGTTTCTTGGCGATATCCTGGGCATTGAGGGTTTCGGACATTAGGCTTCACCTCCGTACGAATTAGCAGAGTTTGCGAGGGTCTCCTGCGCGATGCGCAGCTGCGTCTTGACGGAAATGTCACGACGCTCGCCGCGGGCCTCGAGCACCAGGCCGCCCACGATAGACGGGTCGACCTGCTCGATAAGGAATACCTTGCGGCCGAAGTCCTGCTCGCATTTCTTAGTGATGGTTTGACGCAGCTCGTCGTCGAGCGGGATCGCCGTGGTGACGGTCACGCCCACTACATCCTCGTCTTCCTCGGCAACATACTTAAAGGCAGCTGCCACCTTGGGAAGAAGGTCGAGCTGGTCGCGCTTGGACATGGTGTCGAGCACGGCGATGATCTCGGGGCTGGCAGAAGCCAGGCGCTCGATCATCTCGAGGTCCTCGAACACATGGTTCTCGGCCTTGGCGGCTTCCAGAAGGGAGCGCGCGTAGGTCTCGAGCACCTTGTCCTGATAGCGGCTAGTCGGCATTCAGGCTACCTGCTTCCTGGATGTAGCGCTCGATGAGCTTCTTCTGCTCGGCATCGTCCTCGAGTGCCTCGCCCACGATCTTGGTGGCGACGGCAACGGACAGGTCGGCGATGGAGCTCGCGGCACCGGCGTAAATGGACTTGCGCTCGTCCTCGACGGTCGTATGGGCCTTGGCGATGATCTCCTCGGCCTCCTTGTGAGCAGCCTCGATGATACGGGCGCGCTCGGACTCGGCGTCCTTACGGGCCTCGAGAACGATGTCGGCAGCCTGACGACGGGCGTCGGTGACGATCGAGTCGGACTCAGCGCGCTTGGCGATAGCCTCCTGCTTGGTCTTCTCGGCCTCGTCGAGGCTCTCCTCGATCTTCTTGCCGCGCTCCTCCATGGTTTTCATGATGCCCGGCAGGGCGACCTTGGCCAGCACGATCCAGATAATCAGGAAGGCGATAAGCGCCGGGATGAACTCCGCCATCTTAGGGATGAGGATGTCCGCACCGGCGGCGCCGTCCTCGGCGAACGCGGAAACCGGCATGAGCAGCGCGGCCGCGGACGCGGAGAGTGCGATCGCGCTCTTCTGGGATGAAAGATTCATACTTGACGCTCCGTGCTATTTAACGATCAGCGCGACAACGAAGCCGATCAGAGCCAGAGCCTCGCCGAAAGCGGAGCCCATGATGAAGACGGTGAACACGCGGCCCTGGACCTCAGGCTGACGGGCCATAGCACCCGTAGCACCCAGAGCAGACAGGCCGATAGCAAGACCAGCGCCGATAACACCGAGACCGTAACCGATAACTCCCACGATTCCTCCTTTGTCGTGCGTGTCTTATTTCACGCAGGATAACCTTTTTATAACTGCCGGGCTCCATGGGTACGGGCACCGGCGGTTTAACGAATTGCCTTACCTTTAAGGCGCGAACGGAAGACTACTCCTCCTCCGCGACCTCCTCTGCCTCGGAGACATACACGGCGGTAAGGACCGTGAAGACGTAAGCCTGGATGGCGCCGACCACAAGCTCGATCGCATAGATCAGGATGAGGATGGCAAGCCAGGCCAGCGAAGGCAGGGCGCCAACGGCGTGGGCCGCGGAAACCTGCTGAAGCAGCGGCTGCATGAACATGCTCGCCATGATGGCGAACGAGCCCATGACCACGTGTCCTGCGAACATGTTGCAGAACAGACGGACGGCGAGCGTGATGAGGCGCAGGAAGGTCGAGAAAAGCTCGACGACCCACACAAGCACGTTCATCGGGAAGCTCACGCCCTGCGGGGCGAGGCTCTTGATGTAGCCGATCACGCCGTGAGCCTTGCATCCGTAGTAGATGAAGTACACGAAGGCGAAGATGGCGAGCGCAGCGGTGGAGCCGATTGCGCCGGTGCCGGGCTTCATTCCCGGGATCAGGCCGATCATGTTATTGATCAGGATGAACAGGAAAAGCGAGCACAGGAACGGGAAGTGCTTCTTCCAGTTCTCACCCACGACGCCCTTGCCGATATCGTTCTCGACGTACTCGATGATGTACTCGAAACCGTTGACGAAGAAGCCCTTGGGAACCAGGGTCTGCTTCTTCTTGAACACGGCCAGGACGATCAGGAGCACGATCGTGGAGACGATCAGCCAAAACGAGTACTGCGTGATGCCGCAGCTCAGATCGCCCACGACAGGGGTGGAGCTGAACTCGCTGACCAGATGATTAATCTCATCAGGCAGCTTTTCAAAAATTTCCACGACTTACCTTTCGACCTCATGAGGATCTCGCAGCGCCTTGGCGACGCGAACCGTGCAGGCGGCCATAAAGGCCACGAAGCCGATCGCCTCGCCCAGGAGGAACATGCGAAATGCCTCTCCGAACAACGCAAACACAACCAAGGTAAAGACGAGCAGGGCGACTGACGAGACCGCCAGACTCACCATACCCTTGAGCATGTCCGCATTCTGCTTATCGTCAAGAACCGGCTTGAGCGTAAAGACAAAGGGAAGGAAGGCAATTGCGCCCGCGATGGCGCCTGCAACGATAGCGAGCAGATCGGCTATCTGAAACACTGGCTTCCTCGCTTTCCTTTTTAACGCCTCACAGCACAGTCCCAGCCAAACATTGGTGACTATTGTACGAGCCAATCGCTAAAGTACAACCGTAAAACAAACGGTTAATACGCACCTGTACGTTTTCTTAAGGCCTTCTTTATGCCGCAGGTACGGTAATACGTTTTTTCGAACCCCTCAGCGCAAAACGTCCGTTAACAGAAGTGCGCGTGGACGACTTTTGCTCGCCCGCGCGCACCATTTCTTCGTATTTGTGACCGTAGCCGACAAGGCCCAACGACTAGAGCGTACCGTAGATGCGGTCGCCGGCGTCGCCCAGGCCGGGAACGATGTAGGCGGCCTCGTTGAGATGGTCATCGATGGCGCAGGTATAAATATGTACGTCGGGGTCCTTTTCGGTCAGTGACTTGAGGCCCTCGGGCGCGGCGACGATGCACAGCATGCGGATATCCTTGACACCGCGCTCGCGCAGGTAGCTGATGGCCATCTCGGCCGAACCGCCCGTGGCGAGCATGGGGTCGACAACCAGGCAGATGCGCTGGTCGATATCCTTGGGCATCTTGCAGTAATACTCATGCGGCTCGTGGGTGACCTCGTCGCGCTCCATGCCGATGTGGCCCACGCGAGCGGAGGGTACCAAGTCGAGGATGCCGTCGACCATGCCGAGACCCGCACGCAGGATGGGAACGATGGCGAGCTTTTTGCCGGCGAGCTGCTTAAACGTTGCGGTGGTGATGGGGGTCTCGACCTCGACGTCTTCCATGGGCAGGTCGCGCATGGCCTCGTAGCCGTCAAAAAGTGCGAGCTCGCGCACGAGCTGGCGGAACTGGTTGGTGCCGGTGCTCTTGTCGCGCAGGATCGACAGCTTGTGCTGGACGAGCGGATGGTCGACAAGCGTCACACGGGACGTATCGTAGGTGACGGTCATGGGTTGATGCCCCTTTCATTGCGGCCGGAAGATGGCCTTGCTGACAAGACGCATGGCGACGTTGTTGCCGCGCGCCGTGCATAAGTTTAACGGTTTGTTGTATCGAGCAGCTCGTCGCAACCCTACTGAGCGGTGTTGAGCGAACGCTTGACGGCATCACGCCAACCAGCGAGGTTGCTCTCACGGCGCTCGGCGGACATGTGAGGATGGAAGACTTTGACGATCTGAGCGTTTTGCTCCAGCTCCTCCAAATCCTCCCAATAGCCGACAGCAAGGCCCGCCAAGTACGCGGCGCCGATCGCCGTGGTCTCCACCGTCTCGCACTGCAGCACGGGGATATCCAGCAGATCGGCCTGGAATTGCATGATGAACTCGTTGCGCGAGGCACCGCCATCGACGGACAGGCGCTCAATCGAAAGTCCCACGTCCTGCTCCATGGCGCGTAGCACGTCATAACTCTGGTAAGCCATGGACTCGCAGGCCGCACGTACAATGGTCGCGCGACTCGAGGCGCCGGTCAGGCCGCACACGATACCGCGAGCACGCGGGTCCCACCAGGGAGCGCCCAGGCCTGCGAAGGCGGGGACGAAGTAGCAGCCCTCGTTGTCGCTGATCGAAGTGGCGAGTTGCGCGGACTCACTCACGCTCGAGATGATGCCCATGTTGTTGCGCAGCCAGTTCATGGTTGAGCCGGCGGCAAAGATAGAACCCTCGAGCGCATAGCTGATTTTGCCGTCCGCGGCGATACCGATCGTGGAGACCAGACCGTTCTTGGATTCGACGATCTCGTCGCCGGTGTTCATGAGCATAAAGCAACCCGTGCCATAGGTGTTTTTGGTCTGGCCGGGATGGAAGCAGCAGTGGCCGAACAGCGACGCCTGCTGGTCGCCCGCCACGCCCATGATGGGTGGCATGTTGGTCATGATGTCGCTCGCGACGCGGCCGTAGTCGCCCGAGCTCCAACGAACCTCGGGCATCATGGAACGCGGGACGTCGAAAAGCGCCAGCAGATCGTCGTCCCAATCGAGCGTATGGATATTAAAGAGCGCGGTGCGGCTGGCATTGGTGTAGTCGGTGGCAAAGACCTGACCGCCGGTGAGGTTGTAGATGAGCCAGGTGTCGATGGTGCCGAACATGAGGTCGCCCGCCGCCGCGCTCTCACGCGCACCATCGACGTTGTCGAGGATCCACTGCACCTTGGAGGCCGAGAAATACGGATCGAGCGTGAGTCCCGTGCGGGAGCGCACCAGTTCTTCTGCGCCCTGCTCGACCAGCTCGTCGATCAGAGGTGCGGTGCGACGGCATTGCCACACGATGGCGTTATAGATGGGCTGGCCGCTTATGCGGTCCCACACCACCGTGGTCTCGCGCTGGTTGGAGATACCGATGGCGGCGATGCGGTCAGAATGGATGCCGCTCTTAAACTGGACCTCCATCATCACGCCGATCTGGCTGGCAAGCACCTCCGTGGGATCCTGCTCCACCCAGCCGGGGCGCGGGAAGCTGGTTTTGACGCTACGGCGCGCCTGGGCGACGATGCAGCCGTACTCGTCGACGATGGTCGCGAGTACCGAGGTGGTGCCGCAGTCGAGCGCCATGATGTAGGAACCGCCAAAGCTAAACGAGGCGTCTTCCATACCCAGGCTACCTAGATTCAACGACATCGCTTACACCTTTCTATTGCATCGGGTCGGACAGGACCCGTTCGATCTCTGATGCGGGAAGCGCGCCTTGGCGCAGGATCCGGAGCTCGCCGTGCTGAAACGACGCGATGGTTGAGGCGTCGCGACACGGGGTCTCACCGGCGTCGACAGCCACATCGACCCCCTCCAGGATGCGCTCCTCCACCGTGACAAAACTTGCCGGCGCGGGCGCGCCATGCGTGTTGGCGCTAGTGCAGGCAAGAGGGCTGCCGCAGGTGCGGATGAGCGCTTGCACCACGGGCGAGGCCGAAGCGCGAAGTGCCACCGTGTCGTCGGCGGCGCGCATAAAGGTCGGCACGCAGGGGGCCGCCTTGACCACGATAGTCAGGGCGCCCGGCCAGCATCGTCGGGCGAGCACGCGGGCCTCATTGGGAATATCCACGCCATAGCGGTCGAGTGCCTCGGCATCATCGACCAGCCAGGCAACCGTTTGGGTGAGCTCGCGCTGCTTGAGAGTAAAGATACGACGATAGCCGGTACCGAGTGCAGGGACCGCGGCGCCGTTGACGGTGGCCTGCGGATCGCGCGGCCACGGCAGAGGCTCACTTGTATCTTGTGGAACGGCATCCGAGAAAGCGTTGACCGCCACTGCAACACCGTAGACCGTCTCGGTTGGAATAAGCGCCAGGCCGCCGCGACCGAGTAGCTCGGCCGTGCGCTCGACTGCAAGCCGATGCGGCTCGCGCGCTCCCTCGTATACCCGATAGACCGTCTGCATGTGTATGCCAGCCCCTTACGCTCTGGTGCAAGTTTGTTTACTGTGGGGCATTCTCGCACGAAACGTTCAACCTATTTGCCCAGAGCGCATGTTGGTTTGGTGAGCGGCTCTAGTAGTCGGTGAAAGTGAGGGGGTTAATTGAAGATTTTTAGCGCGCAAGCGTAACGGTACGATCGGGAAACTCGATGCTTGCAACCAGTTTTCCGCCGAGGCTCTCTGCGTACCTGCTCAGCGTGTCAAGCCTCATCGAACCCAATTCCCCACGCTCGAGCTCGGATACGCGTTTTTGAGAAACGCCCATCGATTGGGCGACCGACGCCTGTGTTAGATCTTTTAGCCTGCGAATCTGAGCAAGCTTATAGGCTTCGATACGATCGCGAGTCCTCTCCTGCTCGGCGGTAATGGAGTCGCGTGTTATCCCGCGAGATTCCATATACTCATGCAGTTCCATCTCGATCGAGCCTCCTTACGTGGCGACGGTATATTTGCTCGGCCTTTGGAATGTTGATCGCATACCAGCCGTTCCATTTTGCCCTTGACGATCCCGCTCGCGACTTATCACCCGCCAATAGCAATACCGCCTGGCGCTTGGGGTCAAAGGCGAAGAGGATGCGGATCACCTGCCCACCACATGAAGTCACTCTCAGCTCCTTTAAATGATGAAGCTTCGAGCCCTTGACACGGTCAACCAGTGGACGACCAAGGCTGGGACCTTCCTTCTCGAGCACCAAAAGGTCTGCATAAATCTGCTTCAGCGTAGCTTCATCCTGCTCATCAAGCCAAGGTTCAATGTAATCAAGCACGATACGGTACCGATGCAGCTGATTTGACATACCTTTCTCCTTCTATAGTAGAAGTTTTACGGTATATTGCAAGAGCGGAAATAGGCTCGAAGGGTCTTTTTTGCAGAAGTGAAGCCCGAGATCAGTAGGCAACGAGGGGTTATTGGACTGCGACGAACTTCTTTGGCCTGCCGGCATGGCGTTCCTGAGCGGCGTAACGCTCGATGCTGTCGATCGTAATCATCCGACGGCCGTCGACAAGCTCAACATCGAGTTTGCCGGCTTTGACCAGCGCAGTGATTCGCGGTGCGGAAACCCTGAGGTCCGCCGCCGCGTCCTTAAACGTTCGACACGCCGCTTCCCGAGCGTCCTCGTGGTCGATTTCGACTGAAAGGGCCACGACCTCGGCCGAACGCTCGTACCCAGCCGGAGCCCGACCATTGTTAAGATCGTCGGCCAAAAACGCCATCAGCGCCTCGATGGCATGAGCTATTGCTTCTTCGCGCGTATCGCCATCGGCAAAGGCCCCGGGGACCTGCGGGAAGCTGGCACAGTAACCATCGTCTTCTTTTATGAGAACGCAGTCATAGGTAAATCGTTGTTTCATTATGACCCCTTCGGCTACCAACCAGCTTGCCGGCGAATGCTTGCCCATGTCCCCTTCTTCGGCCGATTGCCACCAGAGCCATTTACGGTCACAACGCGATCACCAGAAACATACTTAGCATGGCTGCCGACCTGCGCGACTTTCACGAATCCATCGTGTTTGAGCAGGGCAATGATTTCCCGAAAGGTAGGAGGTTGCATGGGCCGACCTCTTTCAGCCGTCCTAATTATAAACTACTTTATAGTTTTTGATAAATCAGTTAATAAATATTACTGACGCTGTTTGGGCTCGATGACGATGGCTCGGACGATGCGGGGACGATCGGTGAGGTCGCGGACGATGCGCACATCCGACAGGCCCGCTTGGCGGCAGAGCTCGGCGGCGGCGTCGAGAGCGCCCTCGTAGAGCTCGCAGGCAAAGAGGCCACCGGCGCGCAACATGTAGGGCGCCGCGTTGAGCAAGCGGCGGAAGATGTCGAGGCCGTCGGCACCGCCTTCGAGCGCCAGGTCGGGCTCAAAATCCTTGACCTCGTGCGGCAGCGAGCGCATGACGTCGGTGGGGATGTAGGGCGGGTTGGAGACGAGGACGTCGAAGGTGCCCCACTCTTCGCGGGGAATCGAGCTTACCAGGTTGGTGAGGCTGAATGCGACCTCGTCTGCCGTGAGACCTAGGGCGTCGCGGTTTTTGGTTGCCAGGTCGATGGCGCGCGGCTCGATATCGGTAGCGGTGCAGGTGACGTGGCCGCGGCGCTCCCAGGCAAGCGAGAGCGAGATACAGCCCGTGCCGCAGCCGACCTCGAGGACGCGGGCGACGCGGGGCTCGGCGGGAGCGGGCTCGGTGGCCTCGGCGGCGTTCTGCGCGGAGGTCGTCTCCTGGTCGTCGCCTTCGATGGCAATGCCGTATTCGTCGAGCTCGGGCTCGGGGGCTTCCATGGCCTCGGCTTCTGCCGCTTCGCTTTCTGCTGCCCGCGCGGCGGCTTCCTCGGCCTCGCGATCGGCCAGCTCCTCGGCATAGGCGCGGCTGCCAAGTACGTCGCTGCCCAGCGCCGCCTCGTCGGCAGCCGTGAGGTTGGCGGCACGGCGCTCGGCAGTCGCGCGTTCATCGGCCAGTGCTGCCTCGGCCTTGCGGGCCTGCTCGACTTCATCGTTCCAGGGCAACTCCACGCGCTGACGGGCGGCGGCCTCGGGGCTCAGCACCTCGGCATCCAGATAGTTCAGAACTTCCTCGACGAGCATCTCGGTCTCGGGGCGCGGGATGAGCACGCCGGGGGCGCACGCTACGTCGATCATGCGGAACTGCGTGCTACCCGTGATGTGCTGCAGCGGTTCGCCCTTGGCGCGGCGGACGACAGCCGCATGCATGGTCTCGAGCTGGGCCGCGTCGAGCGTCTCGTCCATGCGCATATACAAGTCGATGCGCGCCAGGCCCGTAGCCGCGCACAGCAGCCACTCGGCAGAAAGACGGGGATGCTCCTCGCCGCGCTCGGCCAGGTACTCCTTGGTCCACTCGAGACAACGCTTGATGGTCCAGATCTCGTTTGCCATGGGGTCCTCCCCTCTTGAGCGCCAGGCGGCGCGCGAATGTCGGAGCAGATTGTACGCGAGGGTGGCACGCGGCAAGGGACGATTGGAAGCGATTATCGAGAATCAGCCCAGAATTTTGCTCGCGGCGCAATCGAAGTGCTCATTTGTCGACGTCTAGATTTGCATCCGTCAAGCTTTTGGCAAGGTTGCCCCAAAACTGACCAATATCTAACCAAACACTTGCCGAATCGCTTGACGAGCGACACGTCAAAAAATGGCTTGCGACTTCTTGGACGATTTTTTGAGCATTAATTTTGATAGCAGAGGAATACTGATAATTACTTTGAGCAGGCAAGCAGCTTAATAACCAACAATATCGATTGAATAAACTCGCAAAGTAATATACACAACCTAGTCGTTGGGGACGTTCTTAAACGACTAGTCAAACACCCAATGACTACCCAAGGAGTGTCCCAAACTGCCGGCAAAAAAGGAACGTCCCTAACTGCCGCATGGAGCAAGACAACGCCGCAGGTTGAGCATAAGTCAGCGAAAACGCCCCTAAGCGAGCAAGGTGACGTGAAAGAGGAGGGAAGCGTACTTTGGTACGCGACCGACGATTGAACGTCAGATTGCCGCTTAGGGGCGTTTGCAGCATCGAGCAGTTACGGCGTTTGGTAAAACGCCGTAACCTAAACGGCCTGTGCCAGCTTCTCGGCTCGCTCGGCGGCGGCGAGGGCCTCGATGACGGTGCCGAGCTGGTCGCCCAGAAGCACGCCGTTGTAGGTGGAGTTGAAACCGATGCGGTGGTCGGTCACGCGGTCCTGGGGCTGGTTGTAGGTGCGGATCTTCTCGGAACGGTTGCCGTGGCCGATCTGGCTCTGGCGCTCGGCACCGAGCTCTGCCTGCTGCTTCTCGAGCTCCATCTCGTACAGACGAGCGCGCAGCATCTGCATGCAGACCTCGCGGTTCTGGATCTGGGAGCGCTGCTCCTGCGACTGCACCACGGTGTTGGTGGGCAGGTGGGTGATGCGCACGGCGGAGTAGGTGGTGTTAACGCACTGACCGCCAGGGCCCGAAGCGCAGTAGGTGTCGATGCGCAGATCGGACTGGTTGATCTGGACGTCAATCTCCTCGGCCTCGGGAAGCACGGCGACGGTAGCCGTGGAGGTCTGGATGCGACCCTGGGACTCGGTCTTGGGAACGCGCTGGACACGGTGCACGCCGGACTCGAACTTCATGACGGAGTAGACACGGTCGCCCTCGACCTTGAACTCGATGGACTTAAAGCCGCCAGCCTCGCTGGGGCTGGAATCGAGCACGGTGGTCTTCCAGCCGCGCGATTCGCAGAAGCGCTGATACATCTTGTACAGATCGCCGGCAAAGATGGCAGCCTCGTCGCCACCGGCGGCGGAGCGAATCTCGACGATGGTGTTCTTGTCGTCGTTGGGATCGCTCGGGATGAGCATGTACTTGATATCTTCCTCGAGCTGCGGGAGCTTTTCCTCGTTCTCGGAGATGTCCATCTGGAGCATCTCCTTCTCGTCCGCATCGCTGGTGTCGCGGAGCATCTCCTTGGCGGCCTCGATGTCATCGAGCGCGCCGATGTACTCACGCGAGGCAGCGATGAGGTCGGACTGGTGTGCGTACTCCTTGTTGAGACGCGTGAACTCCTTGATGTCGGAGGCGACGGCCGGGTCGGAAAGCTTCTTCTCGAGCTCCTCGTAGGCCTTGATGATCTTTTCGAGCTTGTCGCGCATGGCGGGACTCCTTTATGTGCGTGAAGGTGAAAATCGGCAGAGTTGATGGGGCGCGCGGCGCCACTGCGGGGGTAAGCCCAGCTAGAACATGTCGATCTTCAGATACATGCGCATCCCTTCGCGTATGGGGTACATAGTTGCGGTCTAACCCATACATGATAGCGTGCGCAGGCATACCTGCATATAACCCGCACGGAATGTGACACAGGGTCAGTCCGCCAACGTAAGGCTCTACTTTAAGAACATGGCCATATATAACGGAAGCGTCACCTTTTTGCCGTCTCGGCCGACGTTGCCGTCTATCAGCTTGTACCCAAGGTTCACGTCCTGCCGCTCGAGCATGTCGTTGAGCGATACCGTAGATCCGCGCGAGGCCTTCACCTCAATGGGCACAACGCTCGCGTCGGGCGAGTCGACGAGAAACTCTATTTCCCTATCGCCCTTCTGCGACCGCCAATAGCGCAGAGCCACGCCCCGCGCCGAAAGCATGCAGGCGACCAGGTTCTCGTAGAGGCCGCCTTTCATGGGACCCGCGAGCTTGTTGTTCACCACCGCTTCCAGCATTTCAAAGCCGTACATGGCCATGAGCACGCCCGTATCGGCGGCATAGAGGCGAAACTTCGTCCCATCTTCATAGGCGGCAAGAGGGAATTGGGCGGCGCTCACCGACTGGCACCGTCGCACCATACCTGCTCCCACGAGCCAATCCACGGACGAGCCAAATTTGCGCGCCGTTCCCCTGTTCTCGACCACGGAATACTGGAACTTCGTATTCTCCTTTGCGATCTGGCGCGGCAACGATTCAAAGCACGCCCGCGCACGCCCGCGCTCGGGGGCTTGCGCGTATCGAGCCACGTCGTCGAGATACGAGGCGAGCAGCCTGCTTTGCTCGTCGAAAGCAACGGCGAAGTTGTCCGTCCGCGCAAAGGCGTCCACCACCGCAGGCATACCGCCGACCGCGAGGTACTCGCGCAGCATCTGCATCATCTTCTGATTCACCGCAACGGGCACGGGTATCAACGACTCATAGTATTCCCGCAAATTGGCGATATCGTCCTCCCCATACCCGCGTGCCCAAAGGTACTCCTCAAAATCGAGGGGGCCCATTTCGACCTCTCGCTCGTACCCAACGGGAATGGAGGCGAGCGCAGCCTCCTCCTTGAACCGAATGCCCAGAAGCGAGCCCGACGCAACGACATCGCACCTGCCGTCGAGAGCGAGATACTTAAGCGCAGCGCGAGCACGCGGGCACTCCTGAATCTCGTCGAGGAAAAGAAGCGTTCGTCCTGGAACAAAGCGCACGCCGGGCACGACGAGCGATATCTGCCGGTAGATCGAGTCGGCATCGATTGGGCCATCGAACACCCGCTTAAGGTCCGGGGACCCAATGAAGTCTATGGAGATGAAGCTTTCGTAGTCCTGCCGCCCGAACTCGGCGACGATGTACGACTTGCCAACCTGTCGCGCGCCCTTGATGAGAAGGCATTCGGCGCCCTTTTCCGCCCGCCACGAACGGAGGGTGTCGAGCATCTTTCGCTTCAGCACACTACGCACCATCCTTCACCTGCTGTTTGCAGCTTTTCAGGATGGATTTTACCAACTTTTGCAGCTTTTCCGGGTGTATTTGGCCTAGATTTGCAGCTTTTCCTGGTCCAGATAGCCGCTTTGTGCAGCTTTTCCGGACTTCTAGAGGGCGCGGCGCGCTTAGGAGCTGCAGAATCATAATCGCGTGCAAACGGCGGGCTAACATAGCCTTTCACCGAAAAGGGCGGGCGGCCGCGCCCTGCGACCACCCGCCCTCAATCAAAGCCCTTCTCGGCCGCCGCAGCTACCGGTTCCGGCGCCGCAGGATTACGCCTGCGGCGATCAGCACCACCGCGCCGCCCGCGATGCCACCCAGGGCCATCGGCGACAAGCTGGTATCGCCCATATTCGGCAGACCCGGCTTCTCTTCCTTCGGCACCGGCGGCTTGCTCGGAGGATTCGTCGGCGGGTTGACTGGCGGGGTGGTCGGCGGCGTGTACGTGTTCTTGAACACCGGCGCCACGTCGCCGTCATAGGTTACCGTCGCCACCAGATGGCCCGCACCGTCGTCCGTCACCGTCACCGTTACCCGGTGCTCGGCCGCGTCGTACGTCACGTTCTTCTGACCGTCGTCCACCTCGGAGATGCTGTAGGCGTACGTCCCGGGCTTGTCGTACGAGATCGCCTCGAAGCCCACCGTGCCGTCCGCCGCGTTCTTGGCGGTCTGCAGCACCTTGCCGTCGGCATCCTTCAGCTGGAAGGAGAACTGCCCTTCCTTAAGGTCTTCGCCGCTCAGCACCTTGGAGGCCCCCAGCTTCACCTCAGTCGCGGCCGGCGCGTAGCTGTTGCTGAATGCCACCGCATCCGCAGCCTTGCCGCCCTTGCTGTAGGCAACCTGTGCCTCCAGCGCGTGCGTCTCCGCATTCTCCGTCACCGTCACCGTCGCGGTAAAGACCGTCGTGTCGTAGGTGACGCCGTTCGCCGTCGCCCCTGCCCGCTCGGACACGGTGTAGACGTACGTCCCCACCTTGTCCAGCTGCAGCGGCGCGAAGCCAAACGTGCCGTCGGCGCCGTTCTGCACCGTCTGCACCACGTTACCGTCGGCGTCCTTCAGGTCGAAGGAGAACTCACCCTCGGCCAAGTCGCGGCCGGTCAGAGCCTTCGTTCCGGTAATCGTCGCCGTCGTTGCCGTCGGCGTGTAGGTGTTGGTGAAGGTCAGATCCGCAGCCGTCTTGTTCGCCGTCGCGGTCAGCTGGCCGCTGCCGTCGTCGGTCACGCTCACCGTCACATCCAACACCGCATCGCTGTAAGTGATGGTGCCATCTTGGCCCGCAACCTCCTTCACCTGGTACGCATGCGAACCAGTCGCAGTGTACGAGATGGCCTTGAAGGTAAACGCCTTACCCACGTTCTTGGTCCGGTCGATCTCCTGCCCCGTGGCCACGTCAATCAGCGCGAACGTGAACTCGCCATCGGCGGGCGTCCGCGTGGTGGACGGGTCGGCATTCTCAAGCACCTTGGTGCCAGAGATCTGGTAGGAGGTCGCGCCCGGCTGGTAGCTGTTCGTAAACGTCATGGTGTTGGGGGTGACGCCGTTCTCGGTACCCTCGCTCGGCATCACCGTGGAGCTCTCCACCACCAGCTTGCCGTCGTTGTTGTCCTTCACCACGTAGGTCAGGGTGTACGTCTTGCCGGTGTAGGTCACGCCCGGCACGCCCGGAGCGTCGTCCGTCGGCTGCACCTCGCGGACCGTGTAGATAAAGGTGCCCGCATGGTCGAAGGTCAGCTTGTCGAAGGCAACCTTGCCGTGCGCATCGTTCTTCTGGGTCTGGATCACCGAGCCGTCAGACCCCACCAGCTCGAAGGCGAAGTCTCCCGCCTTTAGCTGATAGCTGCCGTCGTGCACGTCAACGCTCTTGGTGAGGGCGATCGCGCCGGAGTCCGTCGCCTGTGCCTCATAGGTGTTGGTGAAGCTGGGCTTCGTGACATTCGTGCCGTCGTAGGCGACGCTCGCCTGCAGCGTGCCGGCATTGTCCGCAACCGTCACCACGGCATGGTGCACCGCGGCGTCGTAGGTCACGTAGGCCAGATCACCCTTCCGCTCCACGATGGTGTACTCGTGCGTGCCCGGCTTCGCGTAGGAGAAGGCGTCGAAGTTAACACTTCCGTCCGCGCCGTTGGTCGCGGTCCGGACGGGCTTGGCCCCGGCAAGCTGCTCAGCCGTCAGGTTGCCCTCGTACACATCGAAGGTGAACTCGCCGCCCTTGAGGACGATCGGCGTGTTGTCGTCCTTCTTCACATAGCTCTTCTGCGCACCGAGGGCCAGGCCGGTCGCGGCCGGCTGGTAGGTGTTGGTGAAGGTCTCCGAGCCGGATACGCTCGTCACGATCGCCTTCGCATTCAGCGCTCCGGTCCCGCCGTCCGTGACCGTCACCGTATAGGTGAGGGCATGGCTGTCGTAGACGATGCCCGGCTCCGTGCCCGACTGTTCCACGATGGTGTAGGTGAAGTCCTTGCTCGCGGCGCCGCCCAAGTCGGAGAGCTGGAACTCGCGCGTGAAGCTGACCTTGCCGTCGGCGTCGTTCTTCGCGGTGCCGAGCACGTTGCCGGCGGCATCCTTCAGCTCGAAGGTGTACTCGCCGCCCTTCAGCTTGACATCGTGCTTGAAGCCGTCCGCGACCGCAACGATCTTGGTCGCCGTCAGCTCCACGGATCCCTTTGCGGTGTAGGTGTTCGTGAAGGTGGGGGCGACCGTCTTGCCGTCATCGTAGGTGACGCTCGCCTCCAACTGGCCGGCGTTGTCCACGACCTTCACCACGGCGTGGTGAACCGCATCGTCGTAGACCACGTGGGGCAGGTCGCCCTTCTGCTCCACGATAGTGTATTTGTACTCGCCGGCCTTGGTGTAGTTGATGGCCGGGAAGGTAACGGTTCCGTCCTCGCCGTTCTTAGCGGTCTGGATGGGCTGCTTGCCCTTCAGCTGCTCAGCCGTCAGATCACCCTCGTACAGGTCGAAGGTGAACTCGCCGCCCTTGAGCGTGGCCTGCGTGTTGTCGGACTTCACGTACGATTTCTTCGCCGTGAGTGTAGCCAAGGTCTCGGCAGGCTGATACTTGTTAGTGAAGGTCGGGGCATCATTCTTGTCGTCATAGGTGACAGTCGCCTTTGCCTTGTCACCGTCCGCCTTCACCGAGACGTGGACCTTCACCGCCGTGGAATCGTAGGTGATGGTCGAATCGCTGTCAGCGACCTCCTTGAGCGTGTAGTCGTACTCGCCTATGGTCAGACCGGTGAGGATGAGCTTAATCTTGCCGTCCTTGTCGTTCTGGACAGTCTGGATGGGATCAACCGTAGTCGTGTCGCCTTGATATAGGCCGAAAGTGAACGCACCAGCCGTCAGGTCCTTGCCCTTGAGGATCTTCGTCGCCTCGATAGTGGCGTCGGCCGTCGGCTTCGAGTTGGTGAAGGTCGGCACGGCCTTCTCGCCGTCGTAGGTGGCGGCCGCGCTCAGCGTGCCGTTCTTGTTATCGGTGACGCTAACGTGCACTTTCACCGTCTTGCCATCGTAAACGATAGTCGGGTCGGTGCCTTCGACCTCCTTGATGGCGTAGTCGTGCTCACCAGCCTCGGTGTAATCAATGGCCGGGAAGGTGATGTCGCCATTGGCATCGTTCTTTTCTTCGGCGACAACCTTATCGCCCTCCTTCACCTGGAATGAGAACTGCTGGTTCTCAAGGGTGCCGCCCGTAAATTGCTTCTTCGCCGCCAGGGTCACGGAACCCTTCGCAGCATAGCTGTTGTTGAAGGTGGCGAGGTTCACCTTGCCGTTCTTGACCTCAAGCGTCTCGCGCTTGTCATCGCCGCTCTTCTCCACCGTCACGCCTGTGACAGTCAGCTTGGCGTTCTTATCCTCGACCCTCACCGTGACGGTATAGGTCGAGGCGTCCATCGTCCAGCCGGAGTTCTGCACGCCGTCCGCCGCCGCGTCGTCGTCGGCGTCGTGCACCTCGGTGAGCGTGAACGTGTACGTACCGGCCTTGTTGAACTTCATGCCGGAGAAGTCGACCGTCTGGCCCTTGTCCTTGATGATCTTGCCACTCGTGGCCTTGGACTCGGCATGCTCATTGCCCGCCAGAGCATCCGAGACTTTGAGGTCATCATCATCGATCTGCTTCTGCGTCTCTTCCGTGGCGGTCAGCGTGAACGAGAACGCCTTCTCCGTGCTCTCAACACCGGAGACCTTCTTCGTTACCTGCGGGGTCAGTTCGTCGCTAGCTTCCGCCTTGTAGGTGTTTGTGAACACCAGCTTGTTGGCTTCGGCCAACGTGCCGTCGGGTTTTTGCTTCTCGATCTCACCGGTGATACTATCGCCTGCGCCGGTCAGATTCGTGGTACCCTGCTTGCGGCCGGTCAGCTTATAGCCCGCGGGCATCTTGTCTGCGCCGGTCAGCTCCCGCACCGTGTACTCGTCGCCCTCGCCAAGTCCGTACACGCGAATCGTCTCGTCGGCCTTGATGGCATGGGTGTCGCCGTTCTTCAAATCGAACACGTCGCCGGCTTGCTTTCCGGCCCCAGCGTTCTTGAACACTGCGGCCTTGTAGGTCTTCCCTTCGGGCACGGTGAACTTGAAGGTGAACCCCGCGTCCGGTTTTCCCGTCAGTCCCGCCGGCACCACGACCCTCTTCGTCACCTCGAGGCTCGCCTCGCGCTTGTTCGCCACGCGCACACAGGTGGCGCCGGTGAACAGCGCGTTCAGATTCATGTCGCCCAGGTCGGCGCGGGCGACCTTCGCATTAGTGTCACCAGGCACGTCCTGCGTGATGCCCATACGTATCCAGCCCGTCTCGGTCTCCAGGCGGTAGGGTTTGCCCTTCTCGGTGGGCCCATACTGGTAGACACGTCCATTGGCGCCGTACTTGAGATGTACCTCATCCTCGCCGCCCTTGGCGTCATTGTTCCAGGAAAGGTTGCCGTTGTCGTCGAGCGTCCCGTCAGACGTCTGGCGCTGGCCCTTGATCCACGTGAGCGTGTTGTCGATGTCGCCCTCTGCGCCAAACTGGCCCAGGCTCTTCATGAGCGCGCCCGGGCCCACGAACGTCGAAACACCGTCATCGGCCGTACCAGCATCGGCATGGACGCCGTAATCGTCCACAATCACCTTGGTGAGCGTGTCGTTAAGCAGGAAGCCCTTGGGGGCCGAGACCTCCTTTAGGAAGTAGGTCCCCTTCACGAGCGGCCTGTTACCGTCGCTCGTATTCGGGAATATGCCCGCACCTTCGAGCGGAACCGGGTTGCCGACCAACCCCGTCGTCAGGGTGTCAAAGGGGGTCTGCTCGCCATTGAGCATGACCTTGCCGTTCGCGTCCATTTTCACCTGATCGGCCTTGTACAGGCCGAACTTCGCCCCGTCAACGGGCTTGCCCTCGGTATCGGTCTTCTGCACGAACAGGCGATTCTGGATGTTCGTGACGAGCAAGCGCGTGGCAAACTGGCGCTGGAAATTCTTCTCGCCGCTGGGGAGGTCATCGCTGAACACGTGAACCGTGTTGTCCGTATTCGCGTTGGCGATAGAGCTTGCCGTCGTGTGGTAGATGGCCACCGCGTACTCGGCATCCTTGCGGGCATCACCGCTCAGCATGTAGTAGTAGCTGGAGATGTCACCGGGCAGATTTTGAATCTCTACCTGGTACTGGCCGCTCGTGTTGAGCGTGAAGGCGTGCAGGTCCTTCTTCGCCGCCTCGATAGCGCCGGCCTTGCTCGGCTTCTCGGCGAGGGTGTACCCCATTCCCGTCGATGGGTCGCCCGACACGGCGTACCAATTGTTCTGATTTTTGATATCTGCGTTTGCGCTTTTATCGCGCTTGAGCACCACAGCGAACAGTATGCCAGACTTCAGGTTGACGGTCTCGTTGGACTTCGTCAGGTCATCATTCGCCTTGTACACGTTCACCGGTGCGGTGATGGTCTCCTTCGCGCCGGCAAACGCACCAGTCTTCCACACGACGCTGTCCGCATCCATACCGCCGCGGTTGATGATGACGCCGCCCGCGCCGTTCTCAGCGCTCGCGGGCACGTACTCGAGCTGCATGCTGCCACCTGTCGCCGTGAGACTCGAGCGGTATCCCTCCGGCACGCGCGTCTCCTTCAGGAGGTAGTACTTGTTACCGTGATTCTTGTTGTAGAGATCGTCGAAGTTGATGACGCCGTTGTCATCGTCGTTCGTGAGCGTTAGGTGGCCGGCCTCGTCCGTGGTGCCGGAGCCGAGGAGCGCGTTCTTGTCATTGGTCGTATCTGTAAAGTTCTCGTCTGTTTTGTACAGCGCGAACTCGGCGCTCTGTACGAACTTGCCGTCCTGGTCGAACTTTATGATGTCGGACTCGGGCACCGTCACGAGGTTGAACTTGAGCTCCATGTTGGAGTCGGTGGCGCCGCGCTCCAGGTAGAAGAACTTGAGGGTGTGGTTGGTGTCGTCGGCGAAGGTGTTGCCTTCCCAGCTCGTGTCGCCGGCCTTGCCCGCCTCCTGGTACTTGCTCTTCAGCGTGCCGTTGTAATTGTCGTTTACCTTAATGTCGCCCGTATGAAAGTTGATACTCAGACTCGCACGGCTGTGAATACCGCCGATATCACCCACGAGGACATCATCGATGAACACCCAGACGTCATCATCGCCGGCGAACTCGAAGGTCATGTCCTTCTTATCGTTCGTCAGGCCGCCGTTGGGCTGCACGAATCGCGTGGACATTGAGAGGCCGAAGTGGTGGTTGACGTGGTTACCGGCGTTGTCTGCCGTGATGCCATTTTGGACGAGCCGGCCGCTTTCCTCCTTGAACACCTTGTCTGCCGCATCGAACGGGAAGAACTGACCCCGATGGGACGAATCGCCCACTTTGTCAATGCCCCAGGTGTCATAGACGTCGAAGGCATTCTTGTCAGCGTTGTAGGCTGCGTAGTTTTCGGAGCTGTCATAGACGTAGTAGCCGTCCTGAGCCTTGAGGAGGCCCGTCACGCCAAAATGGGACGTCTTGCCGGTCTGGGCAGAGGAATCGAACAGATAGCGGAGGGAGTCGCCGCCATAGGTACCGGAAAGCTGCGGGTAGCCGTCTGAAAGCGTGTTGCTGACAATGCCGGGCTGCGGGTTCGTGTTGCCCGTCCAATGGTTGAGCGGTGCATCACCCTTGCCATCGTTAAACTGGAACCGGTGGCTTGCGTTGATGCCGCCGTTGCCGGAAACCGACAGATGGTTATCCGGATTCACCCAGTAATCAAACAGGTTGATTGTTGTCCCCGAAGGCGAAATCGTCGGAACCGTGTGGTCCGAAACCGCCGCCTCCGCGCGGGTCGGCAGGAAGAAACTCGCCGTCAGCACGACGGCGAGGGCCAGAACAATCACATATGGCGAGACCGGGCGCAGCCCGCGACGACGGCCATAAGACATGACGGACCACCGCTCGCGCGGCCGATGTCCACCAAGAAGTTCCCTGCTGGGACACCCCCCCCGGTAACCATATTCATGAGTAGAGACGTCGCCTCTCTGAGCTCCTGCATAATTTCCCTCCCCGTCACACGGCGACCCGCCTGGGCACCCCCCGGGGGGGCCGAGGCAGTCTGGCACATGCCCGCAGTCGTTCAAGAAATACCAACCCCAGCATATGTCTCTTAAGATATCTTAGTCTTTTTCTATGACAGTTTTTGTCTCATTACCGATGAAATCGGCTCAGTCCCTTTGTCACATTCTAGAGCGTGTGGAGCAGGGCGATGAGGAAGCGGATGCCTTGGAGGTAGGCGCGACGGGTGATGCGCTCATTGGTGCCGTGGACGCCGCGGTCGCATTCGTCATCGTCGACCACAAAGGCAGAGAAGCGGATGCACTCGTGGCAAATGCGCTGGTAGTTGGCGGCATCGGTTGCACCAATCACGGTCGAGGGCACGATGCTCATCGGCTCTTGGCCCACCGCAGACGATCCGTTTTCCTCTGTCCCCTTGGGACCACGGAAATAGCGGGCGGCGATGGCGCGGACGGCCTCGAGCCCCGGACCGCCCACGCGCGGGGACGGCGAGGGCTCGGAGCTGCCGGGGCCCAGCTCGACCTCGACTCGGCCAGCGAGCCCAGGGGTGGCAACGGCCTCGCGGCAGCAGGCCACGACATCGGCCACGCTCGTGCCCTCGAGCATGCGGAAGTTGATATTAGCCCACATATCCTGCGGCATTACGTTGGCACCGGTACTGCCGCCTTCGATTTGCGTGGGCGCGCAGGTGGTGGTCACAAGCGGGTACAGCTTTTTGCTGGCGAGGCAGTCGCGCACGATGGCATCCTTGCTGGCAGCAATCTCGTCTGCGGTATAAAGCCCCAGCTCGACGAGCTGCGCGGCAAGCAGGTCGGTCACACGCGCCGGCCACTCGATATCGCAAATCGCGGCAATAGCGCGGCTGAGCACTTCGAGCGACGTGCCACCGTAGGGGTTGGAAGAATGCCCGCCTTCGCTTCTCGTCTTGAGCACGATATCGGCATAGCCCTTCTCGGCAAGATCGGCATGCATAAGCCAACCCTCACCTGCGCTGTACTCGGCAGCCGCAACGATACGATAGTCGCCCTCGTCGATCAGGTACTCAAGCTCAACGCCACGCTCCTCGAGCGCGCGACCAATGGCACCCGCGCCGTACTGCGTGGTCTCCTCATCCTGGCCAAAGGCCAGCAGCAGGGTTCGTTCGTGTTGCCAACCGTGCGCCAGCGCATACTCAACGGCCTCCAGGATGCCCGCAACCTGGTCTTTCATATCGATGGCGCCGCGACCCCAAATATAGGTGTCGTCCACGTGCCCGCTAAAGGGATCGTGCGTCCAGTCCGTCTCGGTGCCCGGCACCACGGGAACCACGTCCATGTGGCCCATGAGCATGACCGGCTTGAGGGCGGGGTCGGTGCCGGCAAGCGTCACGAGCAGCGAATGGTCGATGAGCTCGACCTCGCCCGTCGCAAACACGCGCGGCCAGCCCTGCTGCATATAGGCGCGCAGGTCGTCAAACGCCTGCCAGTCCACCGTCTGGGCATCCATGCTCGAAATCGTCGGAAACGACAGCACGCGGCCCAGGCGCTCGCACGCGCCGACCTCGTCGATATCGGCAAAATCATCCTCGTGCGCAAAGAAGCGCCAAACCTCGGCCATGCCTTCCTCCAAAAACAGCGTGGCAAAGAGGAGGTCCCTTTGCCACGTTCGCTTGCATTATTTGTCGTTGAGATAACGCGAGAGGAACTCGCGGGTGCGCTGGTGCTTAGGGTTGCCAAAGAGCTCAGCCGGCGCGGCGTCCTCGAGCACCACGCCCTGGTCCATAAAGACCACGCGGTCGGACACGGTGCGCGCGAAGGCCATCTCGTGGGTAACGACGACCATGGTCATGCCGTCGGCGGCGAGCTTGCGCATAACGTCGAGCACCTCGCCCACGATCTCGGGATCGAGCGCGGAGGTAGGCTCGTCAAACAACATGATCTGCGGGTTCATGCACAGGGCGCGGGCAATGGCAACGCGCTGCTTTTGGCCGCCGGACAGGCGACCCACGGCGGCGTGTGCGAACTTTTCGAGTCCCACGCTTGCCAGATGCTCTAGCGCGACCTTTTCGGCCTCGGCCTTGCTCATCTTTTTGAGCGTGACGGGCGCGAGGGTACAGTTGTCGAGCACATCCATGTTGTTGAACAGGTTAAAGCCCTGGAACACCATGCCGATGTCCTCGCGGAGTTTATTGATGTTGCAGCGCTCGGCCGTGAGGTCCTGGCCGTGGAACCAGATATGGCCCGCGTCCGGGGTCTCGAGCAGGTTGAGGCAGCGCAAGAAGGTCGACTTGCCCGAGCCCGAGGCGCCGATGATGGTGACGACCTCGCCGGGATTGACAGCGAGGTCGATGCCCTTGAGTACCTCGAGCGAGCCGAAGCTCTTGCGCAGGCCCTCGACGCGGATGAGCGGCTCTTGGTTTTGCGCGGCGGCCGCAGCGCCGGTAGTGGCGGTATCTGCCATGATGATTCTCCTCGTCTTAAGCCTAGTTAGAGCTGGGCAGCGTGGCAGGGGCCTCGGCGCCCAGCTTTTTGCCAAAGGCTTCGAGCAGGCGGCTCGCCACGAGTGTCAGGATCAGGTAGACCACGAGCGCCACGCAGTAGACCTCCATCTGGCGGTAGTACACGCCGGCGACCGTGGTAGTAGCGTACATAAGGTCGAACACGCCGATGACCGAGAGCACCGACGAATCCTTGATGTTGATGATGAGCTCGTTGGTGAGCGCCGGAATAGCGTTTTTAATACCCTGGGGGAACACAACCTTGCGCATAGCCTGCCACTGCGAAAGACCCAGCGAACGCGCCGCCTCGGCCTGGCCAGGGTCGATGGACTCGATGCCGCCGCGCAGGACCTCCATCATATAGGCGGTGGAGTTGAGCGAAATGGTAACGAGACCCGCGGTAAAGGTGCTCCAGATCTGGTTGGCCTGCGCCGTCTCGAAGCCCATGCCGCGCAGAACGGTAAAGCCCGCGTAGTAGATGAGCAGGCCCTGCACCATCATGGGCGTGCCGCGCACGACGGTGGAGTACACGGTCGCAAAGCCTCGGCCGATGCTCTTAAAGAAGCGCGTGAGGTCATTGTCCACGCGGTCGAACGTCTGGATACGCAGGAACACGAAAAGCAGCGCCAGGAAAAAGGCGATGACGGTGCCGAAGGTGGCAAGCGCGATGGTGATCTCGATGCCGCGAATAAAGAAGTCGCCGCTCTTATAGGTCATGTAGACCAGGCTCGGCAAAAAGTCGCTGGGATTGGAGTCCGAGACAATGCTCACCTGTACCAGGTCGATAAACGACATGACGCAGCGGTCGATAAAGAAGATCGCTGCAATGGCGACGACGACATAGCTGCCCAGGCGCGCGCCGCGACGGAAACGCTCGGATGCGAATGGCGATTTTTCGCGATAGTCGTTCCAGTGCATGAGCTTGGTGACGAGCGCCGCCGCCGACACGACGAGCCAGGCCCAAAGGATCGCCCAGAGGCAATCCTGGAAGATGCCGGTGGGCGCCAAAAAGCTCAGCGGCGTGGGGTTGCGCTGGCTAAATGCCAAGCCGAGCGCCGCGATAACGCTCGTGCCCAGGTACACATAACGGTGGTCGGCCTTGATAAAGGAGGCCAGACGATTGATGCCTTTCATGCTGCCTCCCTATGCCGGCTGACGGTCGAGGCACGCGTCCCACATTTGGTCGCGCTCCTCTTGGCTAATGCCCTTGAGTGTCTTGTCGATGAGCTTAAGCAGTTTGTCCGAGCCCTTGCGGCAACCGACATTTGCCGTGACCTCCTGCTTAAAGCCCTCGCCCTCGGCAAAGTGGATGGGGACGATACCGGGATTTTGGGCCATATAGCCCTTTTCGTTCTCCGTGTTGTAGGTCACGGCGTCGCACGTGCCCTGCAGCAGATTCGAGAACACCGTGGGGACCGAATCGACCGGGTTCTTGTGCACAACGCCCGGAATCTCGTCGATGACGGTATCGAGCATGGTGTCCTTTTGGCCGAGCACCGTGGCACCGCTGAAGTCGCTGAGCTTGGTGGCGTTTTGGTAGGGCGAGCCCTCTTTTACGAACAGGCCAAAGTAGCCAATGAAGTACGGGTCGGAAAAGTCGACGGACTCCTCGCGCTCGGGCGTGGCGCTCATGCCGGCGATGATGAGGTCAATCTGGCCGTTGTTGAGCGAGTCGATAAGGCCCGAGAAGCTCTGCTTGACGGCAACGGGCTCGCCGCCGAGAGCCTTGCAGACGATCTTGGCGATCTGCACGTCGTAGCCATCGGCATAGGCGCCCTGCACGTTGTCGATGGGGATCGTGAACTCGCTGGCCTCGGAAACCTGCCAGTTGTACGGGGCGTAGGCCGCCTCCATGCCGATGCGGATCTTATCCTTGCCGATAACGGAATCGGACAGGTCATCGCGACCGCCGCCCGTCGTGGGCTGAACTACTTCCAGCGTGGAGGGACGCTGGCAGCCGGCAAGTGCGCCGGCGACGACAGAAGCGCTCGCAGCGAGAGCGCTACCCAAGAAGATGCGGCGGCTGCACACCGGCTGGGTATGCGCATCGCACTGTTGGGGAGAATGCATAATCTGCCTTCCCTGTTGAATCGTATGCTGACGACTTAACAGGATACCGCACGCCGCTATCCACTTGTATGCATACATACAAGTTTACGAACTGGAAAATGACTGATTGATGCAAGGGCAGCTAATTTGGGACGGGGCTATTTTGACTGCTTTCACATGCAAGCAGTCAAAATAGCCCCGTCCCAAATTAGCTGCCCCGACCCATGCATCGGAATGAGCGTGGAAAATCTCCCACTTTTGGCTCGCACACGGGCTCAAAACGGGAGATCATCCACGCTCAAGTTATGACCGCTCCGTGCGGAACCCCTAGAGCAGCGTAACGCTAAAGCTGCGCTCGTCCGTCTCGCCCGGCGCCAAGGTGATGGTGTTGACCTTGTGCTCGAAGACGTCGTCCTCGGTATCCATGGTGGTGTGGCCGGTCCAGGGCTCGAGCGCCACAAACGGCGCGTCGTTGGCGGCAGACCACACGCCGATGTACTTAAAGCCCTCAAAGTCGATCTTGACGCCGTGGCCCGACTTGCGACCGCGCAGCGTGAGCGTGGAGCCCGGGGTATCGGTGAACATGATGGCATCGTTATCGAAGCTGCGATGCGTGATGGGCACAACGTCCGAATTGTCGGGGGCCTTGTAGGAACCCTCGAACGTCATGAGACCATCGGGCGTGATGATGGGAGCCTCGTTGGTCCAAACCTCGGTAAACGCCAGCTCGTAATCCTCGAATGCCTCGTCCTCGGCACCGGGAGCGGGCACGTTAAACGCAGGGTGGCCGCCCACCGAGAACGGCAGGTCCACATCGCCGGTGTTGGTGACGGCAAAGGTCTGCGTGAGCGTGGCGTCGCCGGTCAGGGCATAGGTCATGTTGAGCTTAAAGTGGAAGGGGAAGGCCTTGAGCGACTCGGGCGTATCGGTGATCTCGTAGGTTACCGAGGAGCCGTCCTCGGAGACCTCGACCAACTTGTGCTCGACGATACGCGCGATGCCGTGGCGCGCCATCTCGCAGGTACCGGCGGCAGACGTCGCCGTGTTGTTGCGCAGCGAGCCCACGATGGGGAACAGAATGGGTGCGTGCTTGCCCCAAAAGGCCGGGTCGCCCTGCCACAGATACTCGTTGCCGTTGAGGGCGAGACTCGTGAGCTGGGCGCCCATGGAATCGATGGCCGCGGTGAGGCCGCCGCGCTTGATGGTGGTGACGGTGGACATGCTACTTCCTCCAAAAGTAAACAACGGTGTCGAGGGCTATTGTCCCACTCTTGGCTGTGGGAAGGGGCGGCACGCAATTATTGAGCATCCACGTAAAGGTCGAACCCGCCCTGCGGCGTGCTGTCAACCGTATCGGGCGCCTGCGAGTTAAAACTCACGGGGACCATGCGCTTCGAGGCGCGGAAACGCGTGCCATCGGTGGCGACGGGCGGCTCGTCGACCGTGAGCTCGTAGTCGCCGGGCTTGAGCTCGATGCCGTCGCCAGTGGAGTTGACATATTGGTACTCGTCGATTGCCTGGCCCTTGAGCGTGCGACCCACGATATGGATGAGCATTTGGCTGTCGCCGCGGGCGGTGTCCCATGTCGCACCGTCCTTGACCTCGACCGACACATGCACCGAGCGCGTACGGCTGAGCGATTGCTCGACAGACATCTCGACCTTGACGGCATCTTCTCGCTGCTGCTCGACATGGCTCCAAACATTGCCGATCGCCGAGCAGGCGATGACACCGGCCATAAAGGCGCTGAGGATGGGGCCGAGTGGCGAGCGGCGGCCCGCGTCTTCCTCACGAGCTAGGTTGGGACGATGCGTGGGCGCAGGGGCTTGGGCGCCCTGCGAGGGCACGTCGAGGATGCTGAAAGATGCCGTGCTGTCAGGGTCGATGGTATGACGTGGCTGCGGCGTCTTTGCCGGCGAAATTGACATATCTGCCGGCTCATCAAGCGTTGCCGTGGCATCGGCCTTTGCCTCGTCGGCCTCGGCCTGGGCCCAGGCCTGTTCGAAGGTCTGAGGCTCGGCGGCATCGTTGCCGGTTTCGGCCTCGTTGCTCGACGCTTCGTCCGTCAACGGCTCATCCCAGGACTCGTCCGGAGCCTCGCCTTCGCTATACCACCATTCAAAATTATCGATATCCATACGGGGCGCCCCTTAAGCCTCGCAAGTAAACACTTGCCAGCCTTATACCCCCAGACGGCGTTGGAGCTCGCCGGCACAGACAGGAAAACCGTCCCAACATTCGACGGTTTTTCTCGTTTTTGAGATTTTCATCGAATGTTGTGACGGTTTAGGCGGCAGCCACGCCGCGAATGTGACAAAGGGACTGTCTCTTTGTCACATTCTGTTAGAGTTGCAGGGATTGAATCCCGCTTATTCATGCGACATTGGAGTGACAACCTTGACCGCCGCAACCACGCCCAAAAGTAAGTCAACCGCCGCCGCGCTCTCCCCCGCGCGCACCAAGCTCTGCCTGGCGCTGCTCGTGCTGTTGGGATTCTCGCTCGGCTGCTCCGAGTTCGTGGTCATCGGCATCGAAAGCGACCTGGCGACGGAGCTCGGCATCTCGCTTGCCACTGCGGGCCAGCTCATCAGCGTGTTCGCGCTCGTCTACGCCATCGCGACGCCGGTGCTTGCGCTCAGCACGGGGCGATTCCGCCGCTACCAGCTGCTCGTGTGCTATAGCATCGTCTTTGTGCTCGGCAACCTGGTCATGGCGTTGGCGCCCAACTTCCAGGTGTTGTTCGCCTCGCGCATCATCTTGGGCTCCGTCTCGGGCGCACTGCTCGCCGTGGGTGTGACGTACATCCCCGAGCTTCTGTCCCCGCAGCAAACTTCACTTGCAATCTCGGTGGTATATGGTGCGTTTTCCGTGGCAATGGTCTTTGTCACTTCGATCGGCAAGTTTGTAGCCGACACGCTCGATTGGCACGTAGCCATGTACGGCACGCTGACCTTTGCCGTTCTGATCTGCGGAGCGCTCGTGGCGTTTATGCCGCGCGCTGGGCAAACCGACGAGCCTGCCACCTTTCGCGAGCAGGCGGGGCTGCTGCGCGAGCCGAGCATCATCACCGGCATGCTCATCTTTTTGTTTGGCGTGGGCTCGGTCTATGTGTTCTACGGCTACGTGACGCCTTATCTTGAACAGGTGCTGGGCATGGGCACGGTCGAAGCCAGTACCACGCTTATGGCCTACGGCGTGTTCTGCCTAATCTCGAACATCCTGGGCGGATGGATCGACGCGCGCTTTGGCATGAAGGCGCTGCTTGTGACGTTTGTGCTGCAGGCTGCGGCGTTACTCGGACTGTTTGCTGTGGGCGGCACCATGCCGCTCGCGCTGGTCTTTGTCTTTAGCTTGGCGTTGCTCATGTACCTGTTCTCGGTATCGTGCATCACGCACTTTATGGACGTGGCACGCAGCCGCCATCCCAAGTCGATGGTACTCGCAAGTTCGGTTGAACCCATGGCGTTTAACGTCGGCATCTCGTTTGGCACCGCAGTGGGCGGCGCCGTGGTAAGCAGCGTTGGCATTGCGTACGTGGGCGCAGTGGGCGCCGCGTTCTCGCTTGTGGCCTGGGCCCTCACGCTGGTGACGATTAAGCTGGCTCGCTGGGAGCGCCGTCGTCAATCAGCACAGCTCCGGATGCAGGCATAGGAGCGAACATAGCCCAAGGTGGCGAGCAACCGGTGAAAACCGTCCCATACAAGTAGTGTTTATCCGCCTGGAAGCTTCAGCAGTGCAATTTCGTGTATTTCAGATACACGTTTTTCTTCGATTTCATGTATCTGGAACACATGAAATCTTGAGCACCTCTGTCTTCGTGGAAAACGTTTTTGCCCGCTTTACATCAGACGATGGGCGTGAGCTGCGTCATCCTCCACTCTGCGCAGTTGGCTTCATTGGAAAGGGCTGTGTTACAGTGCCACCGCAGGCCGTACGGCCCTGTCTAGAAAGGAAACCCTGTGCAACGCGTTCTTTTTATCTGCCATGGCAACATCTGTCGCTCGACGATGGCTGAGTCGGTGTTTACCGAGTTGGTGCGCCGCGCCGGGCGCGAGGGCGAATTTGTCATCGATTCCGCTGCGACCTCGACCGAGGAGATTGGCAACCCGCCGCATCATGGCACGGTCGCCAAGCTGCGCGAAGTCGGGATTCCCGTCGTCGCACATCGTGCACGTCAGGTGCGTCGCGCGGAGTATGGCGACTGGGACCATATTGTCTATATGGATGCTGAGAACGCGCGTGGCCTGCGTCGCATCTTTGGCGACGACCCTGACGGCAAGATTACGCGCTTGCTCGATTGGACTGATCGCCCCGGCAACGTGGCCGATCCCTGGTACACCGGCAATTTCGATGCCACCTACCGCGACGTGATCGCCGGCTGCACCGCCATGCTCGAGCAGCTGTAGGTTCGTGGGCGCACGAACCACGCTCTAAACGGGAGAAAATCCACGCTCATGAATGTGACAAAGGAACTGCCCCTTTGTCACATCCGGGACTGGCCCTAGACCGGCTTGACCTCCAGCTTTATCCCCTCGGCGCAGGAGTCGCCCAAAACATCCGAAAGGGCCCAGGTCGCATATAGCGGCAAATAGAGAACCGCTCCGTTGCGCTCAACGTTGCCTCTCGAGAAAACAATCCCGAGCCTTACGCCATATTCAGCCGTATCAAGCACATGACCGAGCGCAGCGTGCGCGTGGTAATAGGAGCCCGATTTAACCTCGATCGGAACAGCCGTCCCATCCGGTCCATCGACCACAAAGTCCACTTCACCGCGCTTTTTTGTCTGATAGTAGTAAAGCTGGCGATTTTGGGCGGCCAGCTGCTGGGCCACCACGTTTTCGTAAATGCCGCCCAGATTGGGCTCCTTGCTATCAAGATACGCCGCTTGGGCGACTCCAACGGGGTAGCGCGCCATCAACATGCCCGTATCCGATTGATATAGCTTGAACTGCGATGGCCGCGCCGTCTTGAGCAGGGGCGATTTTGGCTCGGTTACGATATCGGCTTTGAGAGCAACGCCGGCATCGACAAGCCATACAAAATCTCGCTGATACTTCTCGTAGTAAGCCTTGGGGTCAATGGAATTGAGCACGAAGCGCTTGTTTTCGCCCTCGAGCATAATAGGGAGCTGATCGTAGATGCTCTGCACCTGAAGGGCTCGCCCGCTTGCATACTTGGAGATATCCCGCCGGTACTGTTCGTTGAGCTCTGACTGTAGCTGACGAACAGAGGCAAGGTCGCCCTGCGTGTCAAGGAAACGCTGCACGACCTCCGGCATTCCGCCGACAACGGTATAGGTCCTGAAGTTTGCCATCATCGCGTCATGAATGTAATCAGGAATGGGCCTCTCGCTGATACACGCGTCACGTATCGTTTGACGAGCCCCCTCGCTCACCCCGATTGCCCAGCAAAACTCCTCAAAATCGAGCGGGAACATCCTAAGCTCGCGAACATACCCCACGGGATAGGACCTGACGCCCTTGAACTGGGTCCCGAGCATTGACCCCGAAAACGCCCAGCGGCACCTCCCGTCCTCAACAAGGAACTTTGCCATCGTCATGATGTCGGGGGCCTCTTGGACCTCATCGATAAACACGAGCGTTTTGCCTGGTGCAATCGACTTTCCCGAAAGAAGCGTCACCCTGCTGATGAAATCATCGGCATTCCGCGCCTCGAGAAGAGCATCTTTTGCCTGGCGGTTTTCCATGAGGTTAAGCTCGATGTAGGTTGCATGGTTGGCTTTGCCAAATGCGCGAATCGAATAGCTTTTGCCAATCTGGCGAGAACCCGTAATGAACAAGGCCTTTTGCTCGGAAGACTTCAGCCAACGCTCCAGCTCTGCCGCTATTTTCCTGCGCAGCATAGGCTCTCCCCTCGGTGTTATCGAATGAAATGCAAAGTTTTATATGCTTGATTATCGATGAAACGCAGAATTTTTAGAACCTAAAATCTGATGAAATGCAGAGATTTGAGATTATAAGCAAAAGAAGGGGCACCACCGGCGAATGTGTCAAAGGGGCTGTCCCTTTGACACATTGCGCTCGACTACTCGTCAACGATCTTGGCAAGCCAGACGTTCAGTGTATCGACTTCGGGGCAGCAGAACTTTGCCGTGCCGGGCTCGTTGCCAGGCACGGTCCCGCCATAGCGCAGGATATCGATATAGGGAAAGCCCACGTGGCAGGCCATGGCGCACATCTTGCCGCGATCGCGATCGAAGTCGAAGACATCGCCCGGCTTGTGCCCGTGGTGACAACGGCACGCACCCAGCTGGTCCACGCAGCTAATACGGATACGCGGACGCTTGCCACGCGGCGCGCCGAGCGGCCTGTTCTCGCCCGCTGCCTCGGTGCTGCTCTCGTCGGCGTTACTCATGGTCAACCACATCCAGGCAGGCCTCGATGGGAAGGCCGGCCGACTTGTCCTCTTGGTCGGCATTGCGCTCGATAAGCTCAGCCACCACACGCATGGCATCGGACGTCGCGCACTGCAGACTCCAGCCTGCCATAACGCGGCCGACGAGCACCGCCGAGAACGTGTCGCCCGTGCCCGGGAAATAGACCGGAATGAGCTCAAAGGGAATCGTAAAGTACTCCCCCGCCACATGGTCGTAACCGATAACCGCGTTCGTGCCATTGACTACGGCGCTCGTAATGACCACCGACTTGGCACCCAGCTCGCGCACGGCGTCCACAAGGGCGCGGGCCTCATCGGGCGTGATTTGCTCGACGATAGGCGTGTCGGTGAGCAAACAGGCCTCGGTGTAGTTGGGAACCGCGTAGTCGGCGCACTCGAGCAGGTGCCGCATAAGGCCAATCGTGGACTCGGGCACGCCCGCATAGAGCTTGCCGTTGTCGCCCATGATGGGGTCGACGAACACCTTGGTGCCCTTTTGCGCACGGCGGTGGCAAAAGTCCGAGATGATGCGCGTCTCTTCCTCGGTCACGATAAAGCCGGTCGAGATGGCGTCGAACTCAAAGCCGAGCTCTTCCCAGATGGCAAGACTCTGACGCACGTACTCGGTGGTGTCGTGGATGTAGAACTTGGGGTAGTTGAGCGTATCGGACACAAGTGCCGTCGGCAGATTATGGATACGGTAACCCATGTGCGACAGCACCGGCAGCATGGCGGAAAGCGCGACCTTGCCGTAGCCGCACATATCGTTAATCAGCAGCAGCTGAGTATTCTTCATGAGTGCCCCCCTTGGATCGGGCGCGGCGCAACGGCGCCACAGTGCAACTAAGTGTAGCGCAGGGGACGTTGCGAGCGGAGTCGAGCAGTGCGAAGAGCAGATTGTTGCGGAAAGGTTTCGGAAAATGATCCCTTTTCCTCCGTCCCCAAGTAGTCGTTGGGGACGTTCTTAAACGACTAGTCAAACAAGAACGTCCCCCAACGACTACCTTTTGGCAAGTTTGAATCAAGGCAACGCCGATGTTTTGGCGAAGTCAGCGAAAACCCGCCAGAGCGAGCAAGGTGCCTTGAAACAAGGCGGCATTGACCTTCTGGTCATGCCGCCGAAGTTGAAAGGCAGATTGCCGCTCTGGCGGGTTTGCAGCGTCGAGCGGTTACGGCGTTTGGCAAAACGCCGTAACTTAATAAGTTTGGTACCTTGACATTGATTTCTCACGCTCCTAAATTGGTTAGGCACAAAACAATTCCACTACCTAACTAAAGAAAGGAGCAACACTAATTCATGTGCGATGAACCTCTTAACCTTTGTTCGCACGAGCCCGGCGGTGACCCGTCGCAACCGGTAGACATACCCGAAGCGGTCAGCGCCGAAGACAAACTCGCCAAGCGCATCCTGAGCGGCCTGGGTTTTTGCGGCCATTACATGCATTTTCATGGCGGAGGCGTGTCCGGCAAGGCGCCCATCATCTGCCTGCTGGCCAAGCAGCCCGGCGGCGAGATGTCGCAGCAGGAACTCGGCATGCACTTTGACCTCAAGCCGGGGTCGCTTTCCGAGATCCTGTCCAAGCTCGAGGTCAACGGCCTCATCGAGCGCAGCCGTAACCCCAAGGATCGACGGCAACTCACCATTCGCCTGACCGAAACCGGCCGGGAAAACGCCCGCATCGACCAGGCGGCCCGCATCCGCTTTAGAGAACGGGCCTTTAGTGCCCTCACTCACGACGAGCGCGAGCAGCTCGCCGAAATGCTCGAGAAAATCCGTGTAACCTGGGAGGAACTGGATGATTAAAACCCTCATGGGCAGCATCCGCGACTATATGAAAGTCGCTGTTGCCACGCCATTGCTCGTGCTTGGCGAGGTGCTCTGCGAGATGCTGATTCCATTTATCACCGCCAACCTGATCGACGCCATCAAAGACGGTACCACCGTAGCCGAGATGCTTCCCACCGCAGGCTTTTTGGTGCTCATCGCGCTGACGTCGCTTGCTTTTGGTGCCGCTGCCGGCGTCACCTGCAGCCATGCGAGTTGCGGCTTCGCCAAGAACCTGCGTCACGACCTGTTCTACAAGATCCAGACGTTCAGCTTTGCCAACATCGATGAGTTCTCGAGCTCCTCGCTCGTCACGCGTCTGACCACTGACATCAACAACGTGCAGCAGGCCTTTATGATGATCATCCGTATCGCCGTGCGCGCGCCGCTGGTCTTGATCTTCGCCTTTACCATGGCATTTATCATGGGCGGCAGCGTCGCCATGGTCTACCTGGTCATCATTCCGCTGCTGGGCTTTGGACTGTTCTTTATCATCTTTAAGGTACGCCCCATCTTCTCGCGCGTGTTCCACAAGTACGACGCCCTTAACGAGTCCGTCGAGGAAAACGTCACCGGCATGCGCGTGGTCAAGAGCTACGTGCGCGAAGACTTTGAGAAGGAGAAGTTCGCCACCGCCGCGCGCGACGTCCAGATGGACTTCACCCGCGCCGAGAAGCTGCTCGCCTTTAACAACCCCATGATGAACATCTGCGTCAACGGCGCATTTGTCGTCATCATCTACCTGGGATCCAAGCTCATCATCACGAGCCAGGGCACGCTGTTCGACGTGGGCCAGCTCTCCTCGATCTTTACCTATGGCTTCCAGATCCTCATGAGCCTGATGCAGCTGTCGATGATCTTTGTCATGGTGACCATGGCCGACGAATCGGCGCACCGCATTACCGAGGTGCTGGCCGCCGAGCCCACGATCGCCGATCCCGCCGAGCCCGTGCTCGAGGTTGCCGACGGTTCCATCGACTTTGACCACGTGAGCTTTAAGTATTCCGCGCATGCGAAGCGCCAGGCGCTCGACGATATCGACCTGCACATTAAGAGCGGCGAGACCATCGGCATCATCGGCGGCACTGGCTCGGCCAAGTCCACGCTTGTAAACCTCATCGCCCGCCTGTACGACGCCACCGAAGGCACCGTGCGCGTGGGCGGCATGGACGTGCGCGACTACGACCTGGACGCACTGCGCCACCAGGTCGCCATGGTGCTGCAGAAAAACGTGCTGTTTAGCGGCACCATTGCCGAGAACCTGCGCTGGGGCGACCCGAACGCCACCGACGAGGAAGTCCGCGAGGCGGCACATCTGGCCTGCGCCGATGAGTTTGTCGACGGTTTCCCCAAGGGCTACGACACCTGGATCGAGCAGGGCGGCTCCAATGTTTCCGGCGGTCAGAAGCAGCGCCTGTGCATTGCGCGTGCTCTGCTGCGTCGCCCCAAGATCTTGATCCTGGACGACTCCACCAGCGCCGTCGACACCAAGACCGACGCCAAGATTCGCGCAGGGCTGGCAAGCTATCTGCCTAACACGACCAAGCTCATCATCGCCCAGCGCATTAGCTCCGTGCAGGACGCAGACCGCATCATCGTCATGGAAGGTGGCCGCATCGCGCAAATCGGCAACCATGACGAGCTGCTCAAGACAAGCGAGATCTACCGCGAGACCTTTACCTCGCAAAACAAGATGTCTGCCGAGGGCGAAGGGGCCGTCGAGGCCAACACCGAGGCATCCGCAACGCAAGCTCAGACCCAGGAAGGAGGCGAGGCACATGAGTAAGGCAACGACCGCCGAGCGCGCGCTCAACCGCAAGGGCGGCACCATGTCGCGCCTCATCAAGACGCTCTTTGGCTTCTACCCCGTGCTTTTGCCCCTCGTCGTCGTCGGCGTGGTGCTCTGCGCCATCATCAACTCCATCGGCGCGACCTTCCTTCAGAGCGCCCTGCAGATTATTAGCGAATCGTGGCAGTCGGGCGATTGGGAAGCCGCACAGCCCAAGATCGCACAGCTCGTGACTACCCTCGCCTGCATCTACGGCGTCGGCATCCTGTCTTCGCTCTTCTGGAACCGCGCCATGGCCATCGTCACGCAGGGCTCGCTCGAGAAGCTGCGCGAGAAGATGTTCAACCGCATGCAGGACCTGCCGATTCGCTACTTCGACACGCACCAGCGCGGCGACATCATGAGCCACTACACCAACGACATCGACACGCTGCGCCAGATGATCAGCCAGTCGCTGCCCAACCTGCTCATGACGACCATCGTCATCGTCACGGTATTCTTTATCATGCTGTACTACAGCGTGTGGATGTGCCTGGTCATTGTGGCCGGCGTCGTCTTTATGACCTTTATGACCAAGCTGCTCGGCTCCAACTCTGCGCGTTTCTTTATTGCGCAGCAGTCCGAGCTCGGCGTGGTCGAGGGCCATATCGAGGAAGTCATGAACGGCCAGAAGGTCGTCAAGGCATTCTGCCACGAGTCTGCCGCCGAGGCCGATTTTGACGAGCGCAACGAAAAGCTCTTCGAGGTCTCGCAGAAGGCCAACATGTACGCCAACATCCTCATGCCTATCCTTATGAACCTGGGCAACCTGCTCTACGTGTTGGTGGCCCTTGCCGGCGGCATTTTCCTGGCGCTGGGCGTGCCCAACCTGAGCATCTCGGGCATGACGCTGTCCATCGCCGTCGTGGTGCCGTTCCTCAACATGACCAAGCAGTTCTGCGGACAGATCGGTCAGATCTCGCAGCAGATCAACGCCGTGGTCATGGGCCTCGCCGGCGCCGACCGCATCTTTGAGCTCATCGACGAGAAGCCCGAGACCGACGAAGGCTACGTGACGCTCGTCAACGCGCAGGTGAACCCCGAGACTTGGGAGTTCGAGGAGGCCGACCACCACACCGGCATGTGGGCATGGAAACACCCGCACCGCGCAACCGGCGAGATCGAGTACGTACCGCTGCGCGGCGACCTGGTCATGGACAACGTCGACTTTGGCTACACGCCCGACCACGAGGTGCTGCACGGCGTGTCCGTGTTTGCCAAGCCGGGCCAGAAGGTCGCGTTTGTCGGCGCCACCGGTGCGGGCAAGACGACCATCACCAACCTCATCAACCGCTTCTACGACATCGCCGACGGCAAGATCCGCTACGACGGCATCAACGTCAACAAGATCCGCAAGGCCGATCTGCGCCGCTCGCTGGGCGTCGTACTGCAGGACGTGAACCTGTTCACCGGCACCGTGATGGACAACATCCGCTACGGCAACCTGGACGCCACCGACGAGGAGTGCATCGCGGCAGCCAAGCTCGCGGGCGCCGACGACTTTATCACCCGCCTGCCCGACGGCTACGACACGATGCTCACCGGCAACGGCGCGCAGCTGTCGCAGGGCCAGCGCCAGCTGATTTCGATCGCACGCGCCGCCGTCGCCGATCCGCCGGCGATGATTCTGGACGAGGCCACGAGCTCCATCGACACCCGCACCGAGGCCATCGTGCAAGCGGGCATGGACAAGCTCATGGAGGGTCGCACGACGTTTGTCATCGCGCACCGCCTGTCCACCGTGCGCAACTCCGACGCGATCATCTGTCTGGACCATGGCCGCATTATCGAGCGCGGTAACCACGACGAGCTGATCGCCAAGCGCGGGTATTACTACCAGCTCTACACCGGAGCGTTTGAGCTGGAGTAGTTCGGCCCGCCGAGACGGCCGATTTGCCGCTCATTCGTCGGGCATGACCCTAAGGTCAATGCCCTCCTCTTTCGGGGCAAATCGACTCATATCAGCGACCCAAACACAATGCGCCGCAACGAATAAAGCCTCCGCAGCCACACGGGCTGCGGAGGCTTTTCTATGCCCTCTGTTACAGGCTTACCGCTCCTCGCGTTGCGGCCCAGCTGCCTCGGCTGTCTTTACGCGGTTCTTGTCGATGTACATGTTTTTGTCGGCTTGGGAAAAGAGCTCGCACATCGTAGGCGGTTCATCAAAATCACTGGAAAGCGCATAGCCCACCGCATAGCTAATAGGCATGTCGGGGTGAGCCTCGGAATACTCGTTCACGTTCGCACGAACCCGAGCGAGACAGGACTCCACGGCAGCTCGATCGGCATCCCACAGCACCGCGATAAACTCATCGCCGCCGTCGCGACCCACGAAGCAGGTCTCGGACGACACACGCCCCAGCTGCCGGGCAAAAGAGCAGATGTATTCGTCGCCCTTCTCGTGACCAAAGCTGTTATTGACCGCATGCAGATTGTTAAGGTCGAAAACGCACACCGCAACGGGCGCCTCCACGGAAACAGGCTGCTCCTGCCCCAAGATCTCCTCGCACTTGTTCTTGTTGGGCAGTCCCGTGGCTCCGTCGAGATAGACTTTGCTCTGCAGTTCGCGATTGAGCGCGGCAGTTCGCACCGCGCGAACAAGTTCAACCGCAAAGGCCGCCACCAATCCCATGATGTCGATGATCACCAAGCCCTCGAGATAGTTGAGCGCCGACGCCTTCTCCTGAGAGTAGTCCTCTGCGAGTCGCGTAGCATCGTCGCAAATGCCAAAGAACTCCTCGCTCATAGAGATGATGTCGGTGTTCTCATAGCCGACTTCGCGCACGCGGATGATCTCGGTGCAAAGCTCATCAAAATAATTAGCAAGCTCGGTCATTTTTGCCTGATACTCGTCGTCGTCGAGACGGACGAGGTTGAGGTCGTCACTTCCGTAACGCAAACCGTTGATGTATGAATCCACGGCTTTGAGCAGGTCATCTTGAGGCTGGCCCGCATCCTCGAGCTTAACGATTCGCTGCGTGGTACCGCGCACCAGACCGGCGTAGTTGACCACGCGCGCCGTGCCCTGGATATCGGAGACGAGCAGCATAACATTGATGAAGAAGAAGATGAGAACTGCCGTGAGCACCATCATGAGCAGGCGCACCGCCTGGCTGGCCTTCTTGGCGACAGAAGTATTCACAAGTTCAATCCCCCAAATGGCAAAAGAGTAGGTGGCGCATAGCGTCTTGTAAATCATGCGGGGTCAACTCTACCAGATGATTTTTCTAGGACGGGGATTAAAGAATCATCGACACGATAGCTATTTGAGAAGCTGAGCCATTGCGTTGACGAATTTTTGGACTTGGAGGGTGGGCTCGAGCGGATAGTGCAGAAAGACCGGTACCTCACGGCCGCACAGGAACGGCACGCCCACAAAGGCCGGGTGCACCCCCGACCATGCGCCGCAGGTGAGCACCGCGTCGCCCTTTTCCTCCGCCTCGTTAAAGAGCGCGAAGTCAAAGCTATCCGCATCGATCACGTCCACACCGCCGTCGGCCAACAGGTCGATGCGCAGGCTGTCCATGGCATCGTTGCCGTGGCGCAGTACGCGCAGGCGCATGCCCTCCAAGTCGGCGACCGTAATGCGTGTCTTGCGCGCCAGCGGGCTCGTGCGCGGCAGGTCGATATAAAACGGCACGTTGACGATGCGGAGCTTTTGGCAAGTGTCGCCCCAGCGTGGGGTCGAAAAACTCGACTGCACTACATCAACCTCTCGACCGAGGCTGCGCATGACGGATTCGCGCTCGTCATAGAGGTCGCTTACCGGCACGATCTCAAATCGCAACGATGGCTCCAGCTCGTGCACACCCGTCCACATCGACAGCGTCTGGCGCCCCGGGCACATCATCGACACGCCCAGGCGCACGGCACCGCCATCGCCCGCCGCGCGTCGGGCACGGCGCAGCGCGTCCTCGGACTGCCGCATGATCGAGCGCGCGTCGTCCACCAGCAGAGCGCCCGCCGGCGTCACCTTGACGCCCGAGTGCGAGCGTTCGAACAGCGTAATACCGAACTCCGCCTCAAAACCCGATACCTGCTTGACGAGTGCCGGCGTCGACACACGCAATTTTGCCGCCGCACGCGAGAAGCTTCCCAGCTCCGCGGCGGCCGATATGGCCTCAAGTCGTCGATCGTACACGTCAATCTCCCGTTTTCGCGCCTGTGACCGCATGGTGCCACAGGGGGTTGTTTTCGCAGGTCACGCGCTCAATTGAGGATAATCTGCATCGCACAGTGTAAACCTACGGTTAACGCTATTCTAACAAATATGCAATTCACCTGCGCAAATGCAAAGCATACGATAACCAGCGAAAACCACGTGGGTCGATTAATGGGAGCGGCCCACCGGGAGGCACAAGAAGGGAAGTTCCTATGAGCAATTGGCTTAAGCTCGAGGGCGATGTCTGCGCCGTGACTGGCGCGCTCGGCGGTATGGGCGCCGAGATCTGCCGCGAGTTCGCCCGCAATGGCGCCAACGTCGTCATGCTCGACCTGGACGAGGAGAAGGTCAAGGCCGCTGCCGCCGACCTCGCTGCCGAATTTGGCATCCACGCCGAGGGCTACAAGATGAACGCCACCGACGAGGCCGAGGTTCAGGCTGCCGTCGACGCCACCATCGCCAACTTCGGCCGCGTCGACGTCCTCGTCAACACCGCCGGTATCCTGCGCTTCGCCGCCATGGAGGACCTGCCGCTGAGCGACTGGGAGCAGGTGCTCAACGTCAACCTCACCGGTTACTTCATCACCTCGCAGCGCTTTGGTCGCGAGATGATCAAGGCCGGCCAGGGTCGCCTGGTGCACATCTCGACCGTCGCCAGCCACTCCCCCGAGACGTTCTCGGGCGTGTACAGCTCCACCAAGGCCGGCGTCAACATGATGTCCAAGATGCTCGCCGCCGAGTGGGGCCCCTACGGCGTCCGCTCCAACTGCGTCGAGCCTTGCTTCGTTAAGACCCCGATGTCGGCCAATTTCTACGCCGACCCCGAGGTCGAAAAGAGCCGCAGCCGTCTGATCGCCACGCGCCGCATCGGCGAGGTCAGCGATATCGCCAACGCCGTCATGTTCCTGGCGTCCAAGCGCTCGGACTTTACCACCGGCGATGCCATCAAGGTCGACGGCGGTTTCTCCAACATGATGGGCGACCTCACCGCCAAGCCCGGCGGCCGTCGCGCCTATGCCGACAACTACCTTAAGAACAAGGGTGTCGAGCTCTGGTCCGATGAGTCCGGCGTCGCCAAGCCGACTGACCAGTAAACCAACCTGACAGGGAGGCCCCGCGGACACGCCCGCTCCTCCCCCGTATCGATTAGAAAGAGTCCAATGGCTTCCACCAACTCCAACAAGGGCCGCGCCGTCGTGCTTTCCGCCGCGTGCGTCACCATGTTCTTCATCAGCTCCATCGCGCTGTATTCCGTCGTGAGCAAGAACCTGCTCGCCGTCTACCCCGAGTGGTCGAGCGCCCTTACCTGGGCTTTCCCGGTCTTTCAGACCATCATGGCCGTGACGGGCATCTTCGCCGGCCGTATCTCCGATAAGATCGGCCCGCGCAACGTCGTGATCGCCGCCGCCGTGTGCTACGGCGTGGGCTGGTTCATGTCCGGCACCGTCACCGAGCCGTGGCAGTTCTACCTGTGGTTCTCGCTCGTCGCCGCCGTCGGCAACGGCCTGGGCTACAACCCGGCGCTCACCACCGGCCAAAAGTGGTTCATCGACAAGAAGGGTCTCGCCTCCGGCATCACCCTGGCCGCTTCGACCGCCGGCCCCGCCGTGCTGTCCCCGGTGCTCGCTTCGCTGCTCATCCCGAGCCTGGGCATCTTTGACGCCCTCAAGGCACTCGGCGTCATCTTCTTTGTGACGATCGCCGCCTCCGCCCTGTTCCTGAAGGCCCCCGAGGCCGGTTGGCTGCCCGAGGGCTTCGAGGCCCCCAAGGGCGGCGCGCATGCCGGCACCTTCGGTGACCTCACCCCGGGCGAGATGGTCAAGACCCCGCGCTTCTGGGTCCTCATCGTCACCTTCGCCTTTGCCGCCACCGCGGGCACCCTGCTCGTGGGCAAGGTTGCCTCCATCGCCGCCGTCCAGCTCTTCGCCGACCCCACGAGTGCCGCGGCCGTCGCCCTCGGCGGTGTGGTCGTCTCCGTCAACACCTGCGCCAACCTGGTCGGTCGTCTGTCCTTTGGCCAGATCATCGACAAGCTCGGCGCCTATAAGTCGCTGCTCATCAGCCTTGTCGTCACCATCGTCGCGCTCGTCATCATGTCGATGAGCTTTACGCAGAGCATGTTCTTTGTGGCGCTCGCCCTGCTCGGCTTTAGCTTTGGCGCCCTGCTCGTCATCTACCCGCCGCTCACTGGTGGCGCCTTCGGCACCAGCAACATCGGCGTCAACTACGGCATCATGTTTTTGGGTTACGCCGCCTCCACCTGGATCAGCCAGCCCATCACCGCCGTGCTGTATCACGCCGAGGCCGGCAGCGCCGCCTACCAGCAGTCCTTCTACGGTGCCATCGTAATCGCCGCAATCGCCGTCGTGCTCACCGTCTACATGATGGTCTCCGACAGCAAGAAGAAGTCCGCCTAGTTTTGCTTGATGCGGCAAGGACCGCCCCCTTGCCGCATTCCACCGCCACCAGTATTAAGGAGTCGAAATGTCTGAGCTCAACCCCGTCCGCATTGCCGTTATCGGCGCCGGCGCCATGGGCCGCAACCACATCCGCTTTGTCACCGAGGAGCCCGAGGCCGAGCTCGTCGCCATCGCCGACGCCTTTGAGGGCGCCCGCGCCACGGCCGAGGCCGCCGGCGTGCCGTTTTATACCGATCCCGCCCAGATGATGGACGAGGTCAAGCCCGAGGCCGTCATCATCGCCACGCCCAACGACCTACACCTGGGCGTTGCCCGCGAGGCTGTGAAGCGCAACATCGTGCCGCTGGTCGAAAAGCCGATCTCCAACGACCTCGAGGATGCCCAGGCCTTTGCCGCCGAGGCCGAGACCGCCGGCGTGCCCGTACTCGTGGGTCAGCACCGTCGCCACAATCCCTTCGTCAACAAGGCCAAGGAGATCATCGAGTCCGGCGAGCTGGGCAAGCTCACCGTGTCGAGCTTCCACTACATGATCTATAAGAATGACGAGTACTTCGATGTCGAGTGGCGCCGCAAGAAGGGTGCCGGCCCGATCCTGGTCAACCTGGTGCACGACGTCGACCTGCTCCGCTACCTGCTGGGCGAGCCCGTTGCCGTCCAGGGCATGCAGTCCAGCGCCGCCCGCGGTTTTGAGACCGAGGACTCCGCCGTGGTCAACGTCCGTTTTGCCGATGGCGCGCTCGCAAGCATGACCATCTCTGACGCCACCGCCAGCCCCTGGAACTGGGAGGCCACCGCTCGCGAGGATCCGCAGTACCGCCCCTTCGACGCCGACGCCTACTTTATCGGCGGCACTAAGGGCGCCCTTTCGCTGCCCCGCCTGCACCGGTTCTCCTACGACGGCGCCTCCAACTGGCACAAGCCGCTGCAGATGGAGATCCCGGCCGTGGACCCGGCGCTGCCGCACAAGATGCAGCTCAAGCACTTTGTGAAGGTCGTTCGCCGCGAGGTCGAGCCCGTCGTGACTCCCGCCGACAACGTTAAGACGCTCACGCTTCTCAACGCCATCAAGGAGGCCGCCGAGACCGGCCAGCTCGTCGAGCTGTAATGCCTTAAGAGCGGCCGCGGCAGATACCCCATGCCGAACCCCTCGGTCCGCCACCAATAAGCCCCTCTTCTTTGCCCCGCGAGCAGCCTCCTGCCCGCGGGGCTTTTTGCTACCTTGCCGACGATTTTTCTAGGGCGGGGGCTATTTTGTACCTCGGCTTGATTCGTTCGCCACCAAATGGGCCTATCTACTACGTTTAACCGATTACCCTCAACCATGCCGAATTTCGCGAAATTAAAACCGCAGGTAGACGGCTTGCCGATTTTCGGAAAACCGGGGGATGGTCGACCCATACGGTTCAAACGTAGTAGATAGGCCCCTTTCGTGGCGCAACCCCAAAACAGTCTTTTGGGACGGGTGGTATCCTTGGTAGCCCTGTGCTGCAAACGCACCTTAAACGCAAGGAGTCCCATGGATCTTATCGCCCAGCTCGCCCGCGAGCTCAACCTTAAGGCCGCCAACGTCGAGGCGGCCGTCAAGCTCATCGACGAGGGCAACACCATCCCCTTTATCTCGCGCTACCGCAAGGAAGCAACGGGCGGCATGGACGACGTCGCCCTGCGCGCGCTCGACGAGCGCCTGTCCTACCTGCGCAATCTCGAGCAGCGCAAAGAGGACGTCATCCTGCTCATCGACGCCCAGGGCAAACTCACGCCCGAGCTCGAGCAGCAGATTCGCGAGGCCACGCAGCTCCAGCGCGTCGAGGACCTCTACAAGCCCTACCGCAAAAAGCGCATGACCCGCGCGCAGAAGGCCCGCGAGGCCGGCCTGGAGCCGCTCGCCAACATGATCATCATGCAGGCATCCGCCAAGGGCAGCGCGCTCGACGCCGCCGCGGCCTACGTCAACGAGGACGCCGGCTTCGACACGCCCGAGAAGGCACTCGCCGGCGCCGCCGACATCGTGGCCGAGACGGTGGCCGAGGACCCCGAGAACGTCGCCGACCTGCGCGCCTTTACGCAAAACACCGCCGATATCGTCGTCGAGGCCACCGACCCCGCCGAGAAGACTCCCTACGAGCCCTACTACAACTTTGACGAGCCGCTGCGCCGCATCCCCAACCACCGCGTGCTGGCTATCGACCGCGGCGAGCGCGAGGGCAAGCTCCGCGTGCGCGTGAACGTCGACGGCGCCGCTGCCACGGCACGCCTCGGCAGCCGCTGGCCCCGCCGCCAGGGCGTGTTTGCTCCCATCTTCGATGCCGCCATCGCTGATGGTTACAAGCGCCTCATGGCCCCCTCGCTGGAGCGCGAGGCCCGTGCCAAGCTCACCGTCCGCGCCCAGACCGAGGCCATCAACGTCTTTGCCAAGAATCTCGAGGGCCTGCTCTCGGCCCGTCCCGTGCGCGGCGCCCGCGTGCTCGCGCTCGACCCGGGCTACCGCACCGGCTGCAAGGTCGCCGTCATGGACGAGACCGGCAAGCTACTCGACCACGGCGTGGTCTACCCCACCAAGCCGCGCCATGACGTCGCCGGCACCAAACGCGAGCTCGCCCGCCTCGTCAAAAAGGACGGTGTCAACACCGTCGTCATCGGCAACGGCACCGCCAGCCGCGAGACCGAGGAAGTCGTCTCGGAGTTCATTGCCGAGCAGGCGCCTGGGCTGCGATACACCATTGTTAACGAGGCCGGCGCGTCGGTGTACTCCGCCTCCGAGCTCGCGAGCCAGGAGTATCCCGACCTGGACGTCACCGTGCGCGGCGCCATGAGCCTGGGCCGCCGCCTGCAGGACCCACTGGCAGAGCTCGTCAAGATTCCGCCCCAGTCCATCGGCGTGGGCCAGTACCAGCACGACCTTGACCAGGCCGAGCTCTCGCGCACCCTGGGCCACGTGGTGGAGGACGTCGTCAACCGCGTGGGTGTCGACGTAAATACCGCGAGCGCGAGCCTGCTGGGATACGTATCGGGCATCACGCCGAGCGTGGCCAAGAACATCGTGGCGTACCGCGAGGAAAACGGCGCCTTTACCGATCGCCGCCAGCTCAAAAAGGTCCCCAAGTTGGGGCCCAAGGCATACCTCAACGCCGCGGGCTTCCTGCGCATCAGCGGCGGTAAGAACCCGCTCGACGCGACGAGCGTCCACCCCGAAAGCTACGAGGTGGCAACGGCCGTCCTGGAGCGTGCCGGCGTTGCCGCCAGCGAACTCAGCCGTGGCGGCGTACCCGATATCGAGCGCCGCCTGGGCAGCATCTCGGCGCTGGCAAGCGACCTAGACTGCGGCACCCTCACGCTCATCGACATCGTTAACGAACTCAAAAAGCCCGGCCGCGACCCGCGCGACGACGCGCCCGAGGTGGTCTTTAGCCGCTCAGCGCTTTCCATCGACGACCTGGAGCCCGGCATGGAACTCAAGGGCACGGTGCGCAACGTCGTCGACTTTGGCGCCTTCGTCGACGTGGGTGTGCACCAGGACGGCCTCGTGCACATCTCCAAGCTGGCCAACCGCTTCGTCAAGCACCCGAGTGATGTCGTGCGCGTCGGCGACACGGTGAAGGTGTGGGTCGAAAAAGTCGATCGCGACCGCAAGAAGATCTCGCTCACCATGGTGCAGGGGAAGTAAACCGCCTAAAGCAAGGGTCCCCCCTCTCGCGACGTGCAGAATCGCGAGTATTCTGCAAATTCCGCCGTTCCGGATGCCCCTCAGAGGCAATAAAGTCACAAACAGCCCCCGTTTTAGCGTCGTCAGAGCCAAAACGGGGGCTGTTCCGTGCTGCGGTTAACTGGTAAAAGCCTTTACCTTGCTGAATACTCGCGATTTTGCACGTCGCTGCAGGGGGCACCCTTGCTTACGGCAGAATATGGAAGCCAATCACTAACCTACTGGCAAGTTCGTGTCGGCAGCCCCGGCCTTTCCTTTGCCTAGCGCGACCCTCGCGAAGCGCGTGAGCGATAGGGGAAGGAAAGGCCGGGGCGAACAACCTGCGGCGCAGCCAGTGTTCGCGTTACGGCAGGATATGAAACCCGAGCGAGGCGATATCCTTGGCAAAGCCGCGGACGGTGTCGAGCGAGACCTCGTAGGGGTCACGGCCGATGTTCTTGCGCTTGGCCAGGATGCTGTTAGGCACCGTGATGATCTGGCAACCGCAGGCTTCGGCCTGGTAGATGTTGATGAGCTCGCGCGTGGATGCCCACAGGACCTCGCAGTTGGGCTTGACGGCGGCCTTCTTGACCGACTCCGTCACAAACGGAATGGGATCGACGCCGGTATCGGCGATACGGCCGGCAAAGAGCGAGATGATGGACGGCGTCTCGGCGTCAACGGCCTCGACCATCTCATCGACCTGCTCGGGCGTAAAGATGGTAGTGACGTTGACCTTGATGCCATCGGCCGAAAGCTTGCGGACCAGCTCGGCGGTGGACTCGCCCTTGGTGGTCACGCACGGAATCTTGACGTAGACGTTCTCGGCCCAGGTAGCGATCTCACGGGCCTCGACCTCCATGGTCTCGGCGTCATCTGCAAAGACCTCAAACGACACGGACACACCGGTGATGTGAGCCAGGACCTCCTTGGCAAACGCGCGGTAGTCCGTCACGCCGCCCTTCTTCATAAGGGACGGGTTGGTCGTGAAACCCTGAACGTTGCCGTTCTCGTACATGTCGAGCATGCCTTCGAGGTTTGCACCGTCAGCGAACACCTTGATTGCCATCTGCCTGATTCCTTTCGTTAGCATACGGCCGATAAACTGCTAAACACTTTACCTATGTTTATCAAGGCGTGAGCTGCGGGTTTTTATCTTCTCGGCGAACGGTATAAACGCTTTAGTGTTTGGTTTGATAAATCGATTGAGCATGCAAAAGCAAAGAGCCATAGTTTAGGCAAACGTCAGAATGCGGGATTCATTAGATGAGGCCGAAATGCTGCATGGCGGTGACGGTGCCGTCGTGTGCGACATCGTCAGTCACGTAGTCGGCGACCGCTTTGACCTCGGACATGGCGTTGCCCATGGCGACAGCCGTCTCGACGGCAGCGAGCATGCCCAGGTCGTTGCCCGAATCGCCAAAGCCAAAGGTGCGCGCATTTCCCTCGCGGCCCAGATACGCCAGCGCTCGCGCCACGCCCACGCCCTTGTTGATGCCCTTGGGGCTCAGCTCGCGATTCTGACCACCGGTGTTGCACAGCTCAAACTCGCGATCGATAAAGCCGTCATCGTTGGCAACGCGAGCCAAACTGGGCACATTGAGGCATACCTTGCCCACGCGCAGACTGCCGTCGACGCGCATCTCCTCGGCGCTGTGCACCACAGAAGTGCCGATCAGAGACGACTGCTCAACACCCGCGGGTTCCAGGGCAAAAGTAGCCACGTTGGTCTCGAAAAAGGCCTCAATCCCTGCCGCGGCCATACGGCGTGCAAGCTCCTCGATAACGTCCTCGTCAAAGCAGTCCTCATGCACCACGCGGCCCTCGACCTCGAGCGTGGCGCCCGCCATGGCAACAACACCCGCGGGGTCGAGCGCACGCAAGCTGTCCGCGATGAGCCACAGGGGGCGACCCGTGCAGATAAACGCCTTGTGCCCCGCGTCGCGCAGACGATGAAACGCCTCGACGACCATCTGCGAGGGGCGAACCGCCGAAAAGTCCTTATCGGTCATATCGTCGGGATCGAACGACGTCAGCGTGCCGTCCACGTCAAAAAAGAGCACAGCGGGTTCGGGGCACGCATCAATCATATGGGTTCCTTTCGAGGATAAGGGCAAACGAAGCATCCATCATATAATGGAGCGACGCAACCAGAGAGGTCACCCATGGAATTTTACGCAAGCTGCCCCGAGGGCTTTGAGTCCGCACTCGCCGATGAGCTTAAACGCCTCGGGCTTTCGCATGTTCGCCGGCTGAAGGGCCGCGCTACATTTGAGGGCGAGCTCGAGCAAGGCTACCGCGCCTGTCTGTGGTCGCGCCTGGCGAGCCGCGTGTTCGTGGTGCTCGGGCGCTTTGAGGCGCAGAATGCCGATGAACTGTACGATAGCGTTTACGACATCGCCTGGGAGAGCATCGTCCGCCCCGGCGCCACCATCGCCATCACAGCCCGCGGCGTGACCGAGCAGCTGCGCAACACGCGCTTCTCGGCCCTGCGCGCCAAAGACGCGCTGTGCGACCGTCTGGCCGAGACCACGGGCCGTCGCGCCGACGTCGATGCTGCCGACCCCGACGTTCACCTGCTGCTTTCGCTGCGCCAGCGCCGCGCGAGCATCAGCCTGGACCTTTCAGGCGACCCGCTGTTCAAACGCCTGCCGCCCGCAGCGACCCGCGCCGGCGAGGGCGCGCACGTGCTGCGCCCCGACTACGCCGCCCTGGTGCTGGCGCAGGTCGGCTGGACCGCACTGTGCGAGCGCGAGCTGACGGCCGATGATTACGAAAACGAAGCGCTGCCTACGCTGATCGACGCCTCGTGCGCCGGCGGCGGTCTGCTGCTGGAGGCCGTGAACATTCTGACCGACCGCGCCCCGGGCGCCGCACGCGAGCGCTGGGGCTTTGAGGGCTGGCAGCTGCACGACGCCGCCCTGTGGGAGCAGCTGCTTGCCGAGGCGCGCGAGCGCGAGACCGCGGCGCGTGAGCGCCAGGCGCGCATCGTCGCCGTGGACATTGACCCCGCCGCCCGCAAGACTGCCGAGCGCATGGTCAAGTGCGCCGGCTACAAGCGTTTTGTCGACTTTTGCGCTGCCAAGCCAGCCACCGTGCTGGACCACGCGGGCGCCGTCGCCGGTGCCGCCGTGGTCGCGGACACCACCGAGACCCCGCTTTCGCTCATGCACGACGCCATGACGCTGGTCGGTGAGCTGCGCCGCGCGCCCGAGCTTTCCGCGGCGCCGGTCGCCGCGCTCACCCGCGATGGATTGCTGGCCCGCGCGCTCCACGCCGAGCCCGAGCGCTCGATCGCCGTCATGCCCAATAACGAGGAGGCAACTATTGAGGTTTGGCCCTCACTCGACCACGCCGCTGCAGCGTTTGAGGCTGCGACCAGCGCGGATGCCGAGGCCGAGGTTGCGGATGCCAACGAAGCCAACGACGAAGCCGCCGCTTCCTCCATGCCCGAACCTGCCGCCACGCTCGACTTGGGCGACGGCAAGCCGCTGCCCGTGCTCATCCCGGAGTCCGAGCAGTTCGCCAACCGCCTGCGCAAGAATGCCCGTCTGCGCCGCAAGTGGGCCAAGCGCGAGGGCGTGAGCTGCTATCGCGTCTACGATGCCGACCTGCCCGACTACTCCGCTGCCATCGACCTGTACGAGGGTTGCCCGCAGACGCCGGGCCGCTGGCTCGTCATCGCCGAATACGCCGCGCCCAAGACCATCGATCCCGCGCTGGCCCAGGCCCGCATGCTCGACATCTTGGCCATCGCGCCGCGCATCCTTGATGTTCCGGCCGAGCATGTGCACGCCAAGGCCCGCATGCGTTCGCGCGGCGGCTCGCAGTACGGCAAGCAGGGCGCCGGCAAGGGCGGATCGGGCGAGCGCGCCAACATCGCGCGCCGGCGTCTGCCGCTCATCGAAGAAGGCGGGCTCACCTTTGCCGTCAACTTTGACGACTACCTGGATGTGGGCATCTTCCTGGATCACCGCGTCACCCGCAACCTGGTGCGCGAACACGCCAAACAGGCACGCCGCTTCCTCAATCTGTTCGCCTATACCGGCACCGCCACCTGCTATGCGGCCGACGGCGGCGTCGAGGAAACCGTGACAGTCGACCTTTCCAACACCTACCTGGACTGGGCCGAGCGCAACATGCGCCAGAACGGCTTTGTGGGGCCTCAGCATCATTTTGTGCGCGACGACGTGCTCGCCTGGATTCGCGACCAGCGCCAGACGCGCAACCGCTGGGACCTGATCTTTGTCGACCCGCCCACGTTTTCGAACTCGTCCAAGATGGGCCGCCGCACCTGGGATGTCCAGCGCGACCATGTTGAGCTTTTGGCCGGCGTATCGCGTCTGCTCGCGCAGGGCGGCCATGCCATCTTTAGCTGCAACCTGCGCGGCTTCCGCCCCGAGACGCGCAAACTCGCGCGCGCGGGCGTGGTGCTGGAGGACATTACGGCACAGACCATCCCCGAGGACTTCGCGCGCAACCAGAAGGTGCATCACTGCTACATCGTGCGCCGCCTGCCCATCGAGGACGCCATGGCGGAGGTCGGCTTTAGCGCCGAGGAAATTGCCGAGCGCGTCGAGGAACTGCGCAACTCCGAGGCCCGCAAGCCCCGTGCGGCAGCACCCGCGCACGCGCAGGCCGGCAACGGCAAGTCCAACTTTGCCGGCAAACCCTCCCCCGCCGGCAAGCCCAAAAAGAAGAAGTTCTACGCCAGCAAGCCCAAGGGCAAATAACAAAGTTGCGGTGGAATACGGACTGTTTTGCCTGGAATTAGGCAAATTTAGACCGTATTTCACCGCAACTCATATTGGGATGGTGGTTGGCGATCTAGCCTTGGGTGACCAGGCGATAGCCGATACCCACGTGCGTTTGGATATAGCGCGGATGCGCGGGGTCGGACTCGATCTTTTTGCGCAGCGTACCCATAAAGACGCGCAGGCTCGCCAGGTCGCTCTTGGTCGCCGTGCCCCAAATCTTGTGCAGGATAGACTGGTGCGTCAGCACCTTGTCGGCGTTATGCGCCAGCAGGCACAGGAGCTTGTACTCAATCGGCGTCAGATGCAGCTCCTCGCCATCCATCGTGGCGATGCCGGCATCAAAATCGATATGCAGCTCACCGGTATCGAACGAGCCCTCGGAGGCAACACCGCCCGTTTGCGCATACGAGAGGCGCCTGAGCGTCGTGCGAATGCGCGCGAGCAGCTCCTCGACCGAAAACGGCTTGGTCAGGTAGTCGTCGGCGCCAGCATCGAGCGCGCGAATCTTGTCCGCATCCTCACTGCGCGCCGAGACCACGATGATCGGCATACCCGACCATGCGCGCACCGACTCCACCACCTTGACGCCGTCCATATCGGGCAGACCCAGGTCGAGCAGCACAATGCTCGGTGCCTGCGATGAGGCGGCGGCGATGGCGGCATGGGCGGTCTCCACGGCCATATGACGCAAGCCGTGCGCCTCGAGCGCGGCAACAATAAGATTGCGAACGGCGGGGTCGTCCTCAACGACCAAGATGAGCGGTTTTACGGCAGAGTTCGGCACAGCGCTACTCCTTATCAAACGAAACGTCGGCGACGGGAAGCTCAATCGTAAAGACCGAGCCGTGCGGGTCCGCCGCGGCAACCTCTATGCTACCGCCATGCGCCAGCGCAATGGAGCGGCAAAGCGAAAGACCCAGGCCCACGCTGCGATGGCTGTCGGCAAGACCGTGGTTGGCGGTGTAGAACGACTCAAAGATTCGCTCGCGGTCCTCGGGCGCAATGCCCGGGCCGTCATCGGCCACCGAGCACGCCACGCGTCCATCGTCGACGTCAATCGAAATCACGATATGCGAGCCTGCGGGCGTATAGGTGATGGCGTTGTTCACCAGATTGACCACCAGCTGCACCATCAGGCGCGCATCGACGTTGACGAGCGCCGGCTCGTCGCACGGCACCACCTTAAGATCGTGCTCACGCACGGCCGGACTTACGTGGCGCAGCGCCTCCTCGACGATATCGTCCATGAGCTCGAGCGTGGTCGACAGATGCGTGCCGCTACCCTCGAGCTTGGTGATAGCGAGCAGATTCTCGACGGTGGCGTTGAGCCACAGCGCATCCGAGCGAATGGATAGAAGCAGGCAGCGGCGCGTCTGGGCATCGAGCACCGCGGTGCCGGTCGAACCCTGGTCGAGCAGCACATCGGCATTGCCCGAAATACTGGTGAGCGGCGTGCGCAGGTCGTGCGAGATGGAGCGCAGCAGGTTGGCGCGCAGCTGCTCGTTTTTGGCGAGCACCGCCGCCTCCTCGCGGGCCTCCATGGCGCGGGCGCGATCGAGTGCCAGCTCGCCTTCGCTCACGATGGCATCGGCAAGCGTCCGCTCCTCGTGCGTCAGCACGTCGGGCTCGGCAACGATAGCCAGCACGCCCACCACCGAGGTGGGGTCGCCCGAGCGCACGAAGCCGTCGCCTGTGCGAACCGTCAGGTAGATGCCATAAAACGCCGAGCCGCCATAGGTGGCATCGAGCGGCGTTCCCACATAGGCGGACGCCGAGAGCCGCGGCGACATCTGCGGCGCCAGCTCGTGCACCGGGGCGGCATCGCCCACGGCTGTGTACGTCGCACGCGGCAGCAGGTCATCGCCCTCGGCGTCGGCGCTGTACCACACGACCGGACAGCCCGAAAGACGCGCCAGCTGCGTGGCCATGGCGTGAACGATCTGCTGCTGATCGGCGCACCGCTGCAACATGCGATTGGTCTCGAGCACCATATGCGTGCGGCGGTCGCTAGCGGCAGCCTGTGCCAAGGCGCGGCGCAGGGCCAACGCAATCGAGCTCGACACAAGCGAGACCACGAACATGATGAAGAACATGCCGGGATAGCCGCGGTCGATAAGCGACAGCGAGTAGCGCGGGTCGACAAACAAAAAGTTGTAGAGCGCCACGGCGGCAGCCGAGCTCAACAAGCAATACAGGCGACTCCAGGTAAAGAATGCGCACAGCTGAACGGCGAACACATAGACGATCATGATGCTCGGCGCGAGACCCGGATGGTCGAGCAGCGCGCCCACAATCGTCGCCGCGACCAGCAGCCCCACCGATACGCAGGCGTCATACAGAGGAGTGCGGCGCGTCAGCGTTGTGCGCCGCCACCAAAAGCTATCGGCAATATCGCCGTCCGTACGGACGTCCATCAGCGTCCCGCCCCTCTCTCAAAAACAAAAACCACCACAAAGGGGACAGGCACCTTTGTGGTGGTTTCCCTTGTGGTGGTTCCAAGTGTAAAGCCTTTGCAACCTGCGGTCGTTAGACAAACAGCACGTGCGCGAGCAGTGCGCACACGCACGCCGCGACAAGCACCGTCACCACGATCGAAATCACGCGGTCGGCCATGTCCATGTTGGCCCGATTCGTAAAGAACCGATCTTCGGCGGCGTCGACGCGCGCCTCACGCACCAGCTCGGTCGCAAAATCGCAACCGTCAAGCACCTTTGCATCCATGGTTTCCTCCCAGGACTCAATCCCCGTCAATACAAACCCGCCCGTTCGCAGGCAAACCTCAAGCGTCGACTACGGCCGCTCGTTGGGGGCCAGGCGCTGCATCTTATTCACAGCCTTGAACTTGGTGAACAGCGGCACGTACTCAAAGCTCACGTTGGAGTTCTCCAGGCCGTACCAGCGTGCGGGCGTGCCGGCGGCACGGCGGATGATGTACTTGAGCGTGATGGCCGTACGCTCGCTCGGCTCCACATCGCTTTCGGGCGCCAGAAGCTTACGAATCAGGACGAACTTGAACGTACCGATGTTGCCCGGATCCTTGTAGACCGAGTAGTCATGCGTCTGCGCCGGCAGCTCGCCGGTGGCAGCCAGGTCCTGAACGACCTGACGCAGATAGGCATTGACGCGCTGGTTAATCTTGTAGCCCAGGTACAGATGCACGCGGAACACGTAGTCGGTGCCGAACGTCTCGACCGAATAGGCAAAGGTGTGCGGTTCGTCCATGGTCTCGACATTCACAAACCACCAGGCGCGGGCGCGCTTGGGATGCTTGTCCAAGATCGAATAGACGATATCGCGGTCGATGTAGTCGGTATGGGTGTCCTTGGTCAGGTACACGACGTTGTCGCTCATGCGCTCGTAACGGTCGTCGTCGCGCAGGCGCTTGAGCTGCGGCAGGTAGCTGCGCAGCGGCAGCAGCGTAAACTGGCGCTGCTCGACCGCCGTGCCGTTGTACCAGCACACCATAATGCCCATGATGAGTGCAGCCATAAGGATGGTGAAGTAGCCGCCGTGGAAGAACTTGGTGAGCGAGCTCACGAAGAAGAAGCCTTCAAGCAAAAGGAAGAAGGCCGCGAAGATCCACGGAGCAACCTTGAGCTTGCGCTCCTCGTGCAGGTAGAAGAAGAGCAGCAGCGTGGTGCACATCATAGTCAGCGTAATGGCAAGGCCGTAGGCGGCTTCCATATGCGCCGAGTTCTGGAACAGCAGCACCACGATGACGCAGCCGACAAGCATGACGTTGTTGACCATGGGGATGTAGAGCTGGCCCTTGGTCTCGGCAGGGTAGAAGACCTGCATGTGCGGCATGAGATCCAGACGGCTGGCCTCGGACACCAGCGAGAATGCGCCGGTGATGAGCGCCTGCGAGGCAATGATGGCCGCGACGGTGGAAAGGCCGACGGCAAACGGGCGCAGGCCCGGGGCGAGCATCTGGTAGAACGGGTTGAGGTCGGCAATGCCCATGAGCTCGGGGTTGGCAGCGTTGTTCATAAGCCAAGCGCCCTGGCCCATATAGGAAAGCAGCAGGCAGCACTTAACGAACGGCCAGGTAGCGTAGATGTTGCCGCGGCCGACGTGGCCCATGTCGGAGTAGAGCGCCTCGGCACCGGTGGTGGCGAGGAAGCAGCTGCCCAGAATCATGATGCCCGCGTGGTTGTTGGGGCTCAGCAAAAAGGCGATGCCGCGCACCGGGTTGAGGCACAGCAGCACGGCGGGGTGCTGGAAGACAAAGAACAGACCCGTGCCGCCCAGGAACAGGAACCACAGCGTCATGATGGGGCCAAAGGCGTGACCGATCTTGGCCGTACCGATGCGCTGTACCAAGAAGAGCACGATGATGATGGCGAGCGTAATGGCGACGACGCGGCCCTGGTCATCGCCCAGCACGGCATGGACCGCCGGGATGGTGCGCAGGCCCTCGATGGCCGTGGTAACGGTAACGGCTGGCGTCAGGATGCCGTCGGCGAGCAGCGCGGCGCCACCCAGCATGGCGGGGATGATAAGCCACTTGCCGCAGCGCTTGACCAGGCTGTACAGGGCAAAGATGCCGCCCTCACCATGGTTATCGGCGCGCAGCGAGATGAGCACATACTTGATGGTGGTCAGCAGCGTGACCGTCCACACGACAAGGGAGAGCGCGCCGAGCACGAACTCCTCCGTCACGCTTCCGATGCCGCCGTTGCCGGCAACGAGCGCCTTGGTTACATACATGGGGCTGGTGCCGATATCGCCATACACCACACCCAGCGTGACGAGCATCGCCGAGATGCTCACAGGAATCGCAGCGTGCGAGGCTGCCTCCTTGGCCTTTTGTTCCATAAGCCGGTTTCCTCCCAACTTTAATGTTCGAAGGGATTATAGGTAATCGGCCTGCACTTGCACGGCACCGTTTTCCCAGCTAGATAAACATTTATACGGCCTTTAGGCCACCACGGCGATATGAAATGTGACAAAAGGACTGTCCCCTTGTCACATTCGTCATTTTCCAAGCCAATTTTTGAACCACCACTCCATGGAGCGGCTCATCTCGGCCATAAAGGGACTGGTGTGTTTGCGGGTGTAGATATCCACCACGCGCTCGCCCACCTCGCGGGCATGCGGGCGAAACATCGCGTCCATCTCGGCCACCTGCGCGTCCATGGTCGCAGCATCGGCGCGGCAGTAGCGCTCCTCGTGCACCAGGTTCACCACGGGATGCGCAATGGCCGGACGCTCCTTACGGGGCGTGCCGATGATGAGCATCGACAGCGGCATGGTATAGGGCGGCAAGTCCAGCAGCTCGGCAACTTCCTCGGCATTCTCGACGATATCACCGATGTAGCAGCTCCCCAGGCCCAGAGCCTCGGCGGCAACCACGGCGTTTTGCGCGGCGATCACGGCGTCCTGGGCCGCGATGGCAAAGTCGCCCAAACCCGGCGCGCGGCGGGGCTCCTTACCCGTGCGCTCGACAAACTCGGACTCAAAGCAGCCCACGTGCTCAAACAGATCGATCCACTTGGCATAATCGACCACAAATATGAGTGCCCAGGGCGCCTTGGCAATCATGGGCTGGTGGTCGCACAGGTCGGCCAGGCGGTCGAGCGTAGCCTGCTCGCGGATGCTCACGATGGAGTACATCATCATGGCGCCCGCCGACGGTGCGCGACTCGCCGCATGCAAAATCGCTGCACGCTGCTCGTCGGTCACCGCCACGGGACGGTCGTCGTCATCACGCGCGAAGGCACGCGTGGAGGAACGGTGCTCCAACGTGTCCAGCACCGCATTGCCCGTCGTCTCGACCGGATAGCCGCCCGCGTCCACGTCACCCGCACTCGTCATACAAGCCCGTTCGTTCATCGCCTCATCCTCGCTAATTCTTTAAGAAGCCTTTACGTTTCCGTGTAATTCCCGTCCATTATCGCGCAGGTCGCCACTACATTGCGCCACACCGCCACACGTGCGCGTTAATATGGCTGGTTGTTGTGCGCAGACACCAATTGCAGCGCATTTTTAGGTAACAATCGGGTAAACCCCCGCTTTCGTAGGTTTTAAGTTTGTGAGGAGTCTCAGCATGTTCGCTGCCGCCATCTCGCTCGTCGGTCTTGCGGCGACCGTCTACCTTGTTTTGCGCGAGGCCAAGGCCATTCGCGCTCAGTCGGGCACCGTTGCCAAAAGCGCTCTTGGGTGGAGCGTCGCCTTCGGCCTGTTCCAGCTCTTTTTGACCGTCTGGGGCGCTATTGGCCTCGTCGCGCAGAACGAGCCGCTCGCCTTCGTGATGCTCATCCTGACCAACGCCATCCTCACCGGCTGCGCTTGGGCCAGCATCGCCCGCGACCGCATCGCCCCGCGCGTCTTTGCGTTCGCCGGGCCCGACGCCCCCGCCCCCACCGGCAAGCTCGCCCGCCTGCGCGGAGCCTTTGTGGGTAAACCGCTCGTCGCCGCCGTCCTGTGCCTGCTGCTCGCCGGCGTCTTTGCGCTGCTGGGCATGGAGGTCTCGTCCAACCACGACTTTACCTGGGTCTACCCCCTGTGCATCCTGCTCGAGTGGGCCATCATCACCACGCTCATGGTCGGCCTGTTCTTCCTGTTCCAGCGCCACGGCGCAGCCCCCGCGGTCTTGGCCTTTGCCCTCTTTGTCCTGGGCATTGCCGAGTTCTTCGTCATCACGTTTAAATCCATGCCCATCCAGCCGGGTGACCTTTCGGCCATCTCCACTGCCGCCGCGGTCGCCGGCACCGGCTACACCTTCTCCATCTCGCTGTTCTGCGTGCTGTCCATGGGCTTTACCGCCATCGCCATGCTGCTGTGCGAGTACGCCGGCCTGGTCGCGCCGCATCGCCAGAAGGGCGCCGCCAACGCCAAGCGCATGCTGCTCACCAACCTGCTCGTAGCGGTGCTGTGCCTGGGCGGTGTGACCGCGCACGTCACGCTCATCGACTACTACAACACCCTCGGTATAACCGTCTACACCTGGCGTCCGCTCGAGAGCTACTGGCGCGAGGGCTACCTGCCCGCTTTCATTAGCGCGGCGCAGTCCATCAAGCCGCCCAAACCCGCCGACTACTCCGTCGACGATGCCAAGGCCACGCTCAAAAAGTACGCCAAGGCCTACGACAAGTCCGATGCCGCCAAGAGCGACGAGCGCGCCGCCGCAAAGGAGCAGTTCGACAGCGAGAAGCCCACGGTCATCGCCATCATGAACGAGACTTTCTCGGACCTGTCCATCTATCAGAACATGCGCGCCGGCTACGAGGGCCCGCAGTACTTTAAGAACCTGTCCAACTGCCTCAGCCGCGGCAAGCTCTACGTGAGCGCCTACGGCGGCGGTACCGCCAATACCGAGTTTGAGTTTATGACCGGCAACTCCATGGCCAACCTGGGCTCGGGCGTGTACCCCTACACCATCTACAACATGGAAACGACCGGGAACCTGGCAGAGCAGTTCAAGTCGCTCGGATATTCCACCACGGCCATGCACCCCAACCACGCCACTAACTGGAACCGCGAGAACGTGTACAAGGACTTTGGCTTTGACCGGTTCCTGTCCATCAACGACTTCCAGGGAGCCGACACTCTGCGCGGTATGGTGACCGACCAGGCGACCTATGACAAGATTCTTGAGCTGCTCGACCAGAACGCCGATCCGCAGTTTATCTTCGACGTGACCATGCAGAACCACTCGGGCTACGACACGGGCCTGCTGCCGGTCGACAAGCAGATGCACCTGAACATCGACACGACCGATCTGGACGCCAAGACCGTCGAGGACGGCACGCTCTCCGATGTCGACGAGTACGTCTCGTGCATCGAGCAGTCCGACCAGGCGCTGCGCTACTTCCTTAACGCCTTGAGCAAGCTCGACCGCAAGGTGGTCGTGGTGTTCTGGGGCGATCACCAGCCGTTCTTCCCGTCCAAGTTCAACGACAAGTGGTTTACCGGCGAGGACGACGCCACGCACCAGGAACGTCTGTGGCAGACCGACTACATCATCTGGGCCAACTACGACGTTGCCGGCTGCGACCAGACGAGCGAGGTCGACGACCTGTCCACCAACTACCTGTCCACGCAGCTGATGCAGCTAATCGGCGCGCCGCTGACCGACTACCAGAAAGCGCACGTGACGCTGCGCGAGTCGCTGCCCGCTATCAACTCCGTGGGCTACGAGGACGCCAGCCTGCGTTGGGCGCTCTCCTCCAACGTCACCGGTGACGACGCCGAAGCCGCAGCCGCCACCAAGGCGCGCGAGGATTACGCCAAGATGCAGTACTACGAGATGTTCCGCGACGGCAAGAACGTGTACACTGAGCACTTCCAGACCGAGGCCAACGAGACCGACCCCAACCTGGCACCGGGTACGACCAAGATCAAGTAGCGACCAGCTGCGAGTTCATAACTGAAACGTCTGTCCGGGCGGAGGCATATAAGGTTCCCTGCTCGGACAGTCCTGCGCAAGACGGGGGCCACATTAAGTGGCCCCCTTTGCGTGCGGAACTCGCGATGAACCTTATATGCCTCCGCTTGGACAGACGCCCTGATGTTGGGGCGTGGCTTGTCTTGGGTGTATCGCCGAACATATATAAGTTGAAGGCCACGTTATGTGGCCTTCTTTGTTTGCGGAAAGTGTGTCCCGGAATTCTTGTCTGGAATGGGATGCAGTTTCCGCTTGGGACCCGATTGGGAAAGTGTGTCCCACTATTCAGCTGGATTCCGGGATGTATTTTCCGGTTGAGGCTCGTTGGGAAAGTGCGTCCCACTTTGGGGGCTGATTCTGGGACGTGGCTTCCGGTTGGCTCTCATTGGGAAAGTTCATCCCATTTCTCGGCCTAATTATGTGACGCAGTTTCCCGTTGAGGAACCTTTGGGAAAGTGCGTCCCGGTCTGGGCGCTCAAACTGGGATGGATTTTCCGGATGAGGGCTTGACGGAAAATGTGTCCCGTTCCGGGCGCTAATTGTGGGATGCAGTTTCCGCTTGCGGAGTCTCCACTCAACAGAAAACCCGGGTGGCCTGTTTTTTGGCTACCCGGGTTTTTGGGTTGTCGATATGTTCGACTGGCTACTAGTGGGTCTTGCGGCGCTTGATCAGCATGATGAGGGCTATCACTACGAGCGTTGCTCCCGCTGCTGCTGCGGTGGCGACTAGGGCGAATGTTTGGTCGCCGGTGTTTGCGAGGTTCTTCGCTGTGGTCGTAGTCTTGACCTTGGTGTCGGTCTTAGCTCCGTTGTCGGACTTGGGCTTGTCCGGGTTCGTCGGGGTCTCAGGAGTCTCGGGGTCCTTTGAGCCTTCGGAATCGGTTGGGCCGGCGGTGTTTACCAGCGTATGGTCCAGGAACTTCTTGGCGCCCGCACTTGCCTGTGAGAACAGGCGGCGCGTGCGGATCGGGGTGGCGTTCACCGTTGTGGGCGCCGTCTCCTCGGCCTCGATATTCACGAGCGTCGTGCCGGTGTCGAGGCCCACGTCGTTGTATCCCACGTGGCAGTAATACTGCGCACCGTCATCGTCTGCGGTCAGGTCAATCTCGAGCTTTGAGGCCGTTCCAGCCGCGAGGTTGCCATCGGCACCCACGAGCTTAAACTCCGTCTCGCCGCGGCCCTTGCGGTACCACATATAGGTCGGTGCCAGCCCTGTTTCGCTATCGTCGGCACCGAGTTGCTTCACATGGCCAATCGCCGAGAGCGTCAGGTGGCTTCCCGCCGTGCGCTCAACCGAAGAGTCGTATCCAAGATCCGACCCCTCCGCAGCATCCGCCGCAGGTCCGCTCACGGTCATCGTCATGCCATCGGGCATGGTCTTGACCGTGATGATTGCCGAGCGAATACCTGTTTCGGTCGTGGATCCATTCTTAACGGCGGCGATGGCGAATCGATACTCCGTATTGGGCTGCAGCCCATCCCACTTGAGCGAGGTCTGCGTGTTGTCGGCAATCTTCCAGCTATTGACGACCGCATCCGCCGCATTGCTCTGCAGCATGCCCACGCCGTAGCTAAAGCCACTCTTGTTTGCGAGTACATCGTCCCAGCTAAACGTAACGCTGGTCGAATCGACGGCGTTTGCCGTAAAGCCCGTCACGGCCGGCGCGTCGGGCATCTCGACGTCCTTAACGTCATAGCCCACGATCCAGAACTGGTCGGTGTCCTTGGTGCCGAGCTTGTCGCCCGAGCCTGCCTCGAACTTGTCGACATCCACCGCGTTGACGCCCAGACGCCACACAAAACCGTACTTGCCCTGCGCGGCCTCGGGCAGGTTGTCGACGGTGCCGCCGTATTCGGTCGATTCACTCGAGGAGTTACCCGTAGTAAAGCCGGCGTTGGCACCAAAGCACAGGCCGCCAAACAACTCGTGCTTTGCGAGCTTCGCGCCCATGACAACGCTGCCGTTCAGCGTCAAGCCGAGCTCGAGCTCCTGCTCCTTGCCCTCCTCGACTTCGATGGTCTGCTCAATGCTCGCCCCCGACTGCGCGACGGCGCCGTTAAACCCATCGTGCGTGTAGGCGCGCGTTACGCCAGGCTTGCCCAGGCCAAAGGAATCCCCAACGGGAGTCTCGCCGTTGAGCGTCGTTTGATAGGTTCCGGGTTCTCCCGACCGGTTGGTCAAAAAGTAGCTGAGCGGCGTCATATTGTGCTGTTTGGCAATGCGGTCATAGGCCTCGACATTAACGACCGAGGTCTGCGCGCCGAGCGACACGGGCGCCGCCATCACGCCCTTGCCACCAGTTTCCTCATTTTCGATCTCATACTCGTAATAGACCATCGGAATCGTGTAGAGCACGGCCTTGTCACCCTCGCCGGCATGCGACTCATAGCTTACGCTTGCGCTGACCGTGCGCTCGCTCCGGTAGTCATAGCATCCCTCGGCGGCAAAATCGACTGAAGCATTCATCGCGACCAGGGGCGGACCGGTCTGCACCTCGACGGCAACGCCCAACTCGGCGCCAATGGTATAGCCCTGGGATGTCCCCGTGCCCTTTTCCTCTCCGTATGACGTGCCGCCCAACACCAGATAGCCGTATGCCTGCTCCAGATCCTCAACATAGGGCGCATCCTGCAGCACGGCAAGCACGCGCGGGTTGGTATAGACCTTGTAGCGGTCCTTGTACGTGATCTTGACGCTGTCGTTGTCGACATCGGGCAGCGCGAGCGAGATAAATGTGCCGTAGGTAGTGCCGCGACGGTTGCTCTCGCTAATCACCTGCTCCTCGCCGCGGCGCACCTTTCCGTTCTCGTCGAGCGAAAAATGCGAGGCGGTCATCCAATAGTAGTCATCGTTCTTGCGCAGGTCCTCGTCGCGGTGCTTGCCCACCACGGCGATAAAGCTCTCGTTATAGCGGTCCGAACCCGAGACGCTGCCCGCCTTGACGTCGCTGATCCACACCTGCTCTATACCCTTGTGGTCCTGCTTGTTGCTGCTGTTGTATTGCTGACCGCTCATGCTCATGGTTCCGACCATGGACCCCAAGCCCTGAGCCCCGCTCTGTGCCGTGTTGCAGGCAAAGTCGCGGAACACATCGCCGCCCACGAGCACCTCGTCGACCGCCAGCTGCTCGGACAGGCCGTCAAGGTTGGCAGTGGCAAGGGCAATAGGCGCCAAGGTGCACGGATAGCGCTTATCCTGAGCGCTATCCTTCCATGCGCTGTTGGGCACATGCATCAGCCCATAGGAGGCGAGGAGCCCGTCTCTGTATTCCTTGCAATCGGAAAGCTTGAACTCGCCAGACTCCGAGTCAAAATACGCGTAGCGGTACAGCGCGCCGTACAGCCCCTTGCTGCCGTCAGAAGCGCCGTAATCAAAAGCGCTGCGTTGCCAGTCATAGCCCGCAAGAATAAGGCCCGTGACGGTTTCACCCGTCTTCTTTCCTTCTTCATCGTAGGCGGCAAACGTGCCGAACGTCGCATTCGCAGCGACCATGGTCTTGCCGTTCGCGGAGAGGGAGATTGCGCCCGCGTCGCCCAGAGCATCGACATGGACGAGCGCACCCTTGGATGCATCCCACGAAAACAGCTCGCAATGCGTCGACTTATCAATATTCTTCTTGCCGTAGGGTGCCGAGACCACGATGGCGAGGTCATCGCAAAAATCGCGATCGAGGTCGCCGGCCGCTAGCGAAACGACAGGAGCTGACTGAAGCTGCGTCCAGGAGTCGTTCCCGCCCTTGTTGTGCGTGGTGTAGTCCGCGGCGTTACCGGCATCGATCTTGACGACGCTTTGCTTCCAGTTGCCGCCCTCCAAGTCATACATGTCGACTACAGCCTTGCGCACGCCGTTCTCGTCGACATAGCAGCCCGCGTAGACAAAAAGCTCGTCGACGCCGTCGCCATCGACATCGCCCGCCTCGACATCAAAGACGGCGTCGTGCTCTTGCAGGTAACCGGCATCCAGGTACTTAAAACGGCCTTCGTACATCATATTAGTGTTGACCGTCACCGGCAGGTGTGTGTCGAGAGTGCGCGTGCGCCCGTTGCTAAACGAGTAGAGGACCAGCTCAACCTTTCCGGCGTATGACTTGCCGTCAATCGTCGTGGAGGAACTGTCGCCGTAGGCACGGAGCTCGGCAACGCGGCTCTTTTTGCCCGTGCTGGCGTCGCTGCAGAACTCAACACTCGTGGCGTGAATGCCCGAGAAACCGTTGTTGTCGTTGGCGAGTACTGTTGAGGACTCATTGTTGCTTAGGTACGACCAGGTGCCGCCACCGTAGTCGCTATGCTTGTAGAGATCGCTGTTCGTATCGAAGTTGTTGACGTTTTGCCAGAACTTTGCGGCGCCCCACACACTTCCATAGCCATCGGTGAGTTTGCTGCTGCCGCCAATGTCACCGCGCTCGACGTTCTCGAGCTTGTCGCGCAGAGTGTAGCGATTGCCATGGCTACCGTTAGCTGCCATATAGACCTCGCTGCGCGTGGCAAACGTCGTGGGGGTATCAGTGGAATAGGGGCCAACGGTATCGGCCGGAATGTCCTCGCTCGTGCCCAGACCCAGGGCTTGATAATCCTGCTCGGTCATATCGGTGATTGCGGGCGCGTCTGCCGCCTGGGCAACCTGGGGCGTGGCCGTGAAGCAGGCGACGCTCGTGGCAATCAACGCAGCAAGCGCCGCCGTCCCAACAAGCGGGATTTTCGACAGCCTACGGATACGGGGGTGTGGAACGTACATGAGGGACCTCGCTTTACTCGAGTGGAGTGGACTCATTTTTGCAAATGATACGTCCGATGCCCGATATCACGTGTCTCATTTTCGCCAACGGCGTGTCTCATTTTTGAGAATCCGAGATGCCGCGGAAATCTTATCCCAGCTCAAAGGCCATTTCTAGGATGTATTTTCCGTCGAGTGCCTCATCGGGAAACTGCATCCCATTTCAAGCGTCGATTCTGGGACGCACTTTCCCCTTAGACCCTCAACCGGAAACCGCATCCCACTTTGAGCGCAAATTCCGGGATGCATTTTCCGCTTGAGCCTCATTGGGAAACGGCGTCCCACTTTGAGGGCTGATTGTGGGATGCATTTTCCGGTTTTGCTCTCATTGGGAAAATGCATCCCGTTTCTTGACCGAATAATGGGACGCAATTTCCCGTTGGAGCGCCTTTGGGAAAGTGTGTCCCACTTCGGCCGCCCAGAGTGGGATGCACTTTCCGCAAAGCACCTCAACGGGAAACTACGTCCCATTCCAAAGGCAAATTCCGGGACGCATTTTTCGAAAGCCTGCCCATCCGGAAAGCCCGTCCCACTTTGGACGCATCCGGGCACGGAACCATCGACCTATCAGGCCTCCCATCAATAAAGAGGCGTCCTCCCGGACGGCGGGGCACGAAGTTCATCGCGAGTTCCGCACGCAAAGAAGGCCACTTAATGTGGCCTTCGTCTTGCGCAGGACTGTAGAGCAGGGAACTTCGTGCCCCGACGCCCGGGAGGACGTTACATTTAGAAAGATGGACCGACCGCCGTCAGCGATGGGAGCTACTCCCCCAGCACGGCCTTCTTTGCGGCTGTGGCCATGTTGTCCAAATCTTCCTTGGTGGGATGGTCCTTTGCGGCAAACCAGTTGTCGAGCAGCATCTTATAGCGCGCGTTTTCGGGTTCTTGCTCAAGCATTGCCTCGTAACGCTGCTTGACCGCGGGGCCCATCTTGCCCTGGCACATCGCCCAGCCCGCAAGCTCGGCATCATTGGCCAAGTTAGACGATACGCGGTCGATAATCTGCTGGTAATAGCTCTGGTCGGCGCCAAAACCGCAGGTGCCAAACAGAAAGACGCGCTTGCCGTGCAAGGCGGAGAGCAGCGCCGCGACCGAAGGCGTGCACGCGCCCTTGTCGCACCAAAAACCGACGAGCACCGTGTCGGCCGCGCAGGCGCCCTGCGCCTCGAGCGCAACCTGATTTGCATCCGCATCGTCGCTCAACGCCGCGGCATGGACAAACTCAACACCCGCAGCCTGCAGAGCGCGCTTGATCGCGCCCGAAACCATCCTGGTATTACCGCTCTTGCTGTTAACCACCAAAGAGCATGTCATAGTCACGTTGCCTCGTTTCCCCCAAAACTAAAGCCACTAATGCAATTTATTAGATGAATATCTTAGTACTAACGTGACAGATGTAAACCAACTTCTGCTGATTGAGGGCACAGCTGACATCAATGGATAAAGCCGCCTGAAGCGCAAGCGCCAAAAATCATGCGGGAACCGCGGTACCGTCAGAAAATGCATGAGGAAATTTGACGGTCCCGTTAATAGATTTTGTGACAAGGGCATGACAGGGGGACAGGTCATTCGTCAGGTTTCTGACAGACGATATGAGCGGGACATGAAAATTGGAAGCCCCTCCTGCATGCATATCCGCTGGTAAGGCCTGGCCCGGTTTTCACCATCGCACGCGGCGGCCGAGCACCCATCCAACGCCCAAGTCAAAATACTCAGTACACTGAGTGATTTCACTCACTATACTGAGTATTTTCTCAATTTGCTCAGGCTAGTTAAACAGCGTCACCTTATCGAGCAGAAAATCCTCCACGGTGCACGCCCCGGCCGCCGCCCCTCCCACGACGATCCGCTTGGCTCGCGGATACTTTTTTAGGAGCGTCGACATGCCGCTCTGGCCGGACTCTCCACCGCTTTTGACCTCGATGGCGCTCAGCGCATCATCCCTTCGCAGCACAAAGTCGACCTCTTTGACGCCCTCACGCCACCACATGACCTCAAAACCCTCTTCCGGCGCGCGCGCAAGCAGTCGTGCACCCACTGCCGATTCCACCAAATGACCCCGCCGCGCCGAATCCTCCAGCCATTCTGCTCGGCCCTTATCGCCGAGCGCCGTCATAAACGCCGTGTCATAAACCATGAGCCGCGGGGTGCTTCGGCGCTTTGCGAGCTCCTTGTCACTGAACTTGGGAATCGCCGTAACCAAACCGGCCTTGCCCAGCAGGTCCAAATACCCGGCGACCGTGACCGTGTTACCGGCATCCTGCAGCTGGCCTACCATTTTTGAATACGAAAGCTCCTGCCCCGAATAGCTCGCCGCGAGCCAAAAGAGCGCGCGCATCAGCGCCGGTTTGCGGATATTCTCCAACGAGAGAACATCGCGCGAGATCGCCGGCTCGACGATCGCATCTCGGATATAGTTTCGCCAACGGGCGTCATCGGAAACCAGCGGCGCCGCACCCGGATATCCACCGTGATAGAGATAGTCTTCAAAAGAAAAGCCAAAGGCCTCGCTGCACTCGCGATAGGACCAATGCGGCGACCGAATGAGCTCGTAACGGCCCATAAGGGATTCTTCCAAGCCCTTATGCAGCAGCAGCGACGACGATCCGGTCAAAATGACCTTGAGCGGCGTCCCCTCCCGGCGATCCCGGTCGTACAATCCCTTGACGACCGTGGACCAACTCTGCACCTTTTGAATCTCATCAACAACGAAAACGGCCGGGACCTTACCTCCAGACGTGAGGTTTCTTGCCTGTTGCCACTCGATTTGCAGCCAGCTGGCATCGGGATTCACAACATCGTCCGCATTGGCCACGTGACAGGGCATGTCTGCATGGTGCAACGCCTGCACGAACATGGTCGACTTTCCCGTTTGGCGGGGCCCGATTATAAATTGCATCAACGGATTATTCGTTTCCCGCATCCTCTGGGCTATCACGGCAACTTGATGGCGCTCAAACATGTCAATCTACCTCCTTGTTTCTTAAATACTCAGTATACTGAGTAAAATCACTCAGTATACTGAGTATTTTTAGAACCGGGAGATCGAACCCGCCAACTTAACTCCCTTCACCAGCGGGTTGCCGCCGCCCCCTCCGCGAGTCGAGTTTCTGGCTCTTCGTGCTCACTCGATATATAAAAACTGCCATAGCCATATCGAAAAACCGGTATAGCCGGTCCCATCATCGAACCATCGCGAATGGGCCACAGGATTTCGCGATGGTTCGCAAGCTTTCGCGGAGATTCGCGACAAATCGAGAACTGATACGCATCTTATTGTTCATATTCAAGGCCCCGACGTCTCAAAAGGTATACGCTTTGAAACAGTTAAGTTTCCCAGCGCCCCCAATCGAGATCAATCGTCACCACATTATTTCGTCAATCGTCACCACGCCGCAGATAGAATGCATAATCTTGGGACAAACACTTCTGATTAATTTGTCCCATGACCGTGCTTACTGGGCGAATTGGCTGCGGTAGAGTTCGGCGTAGAAGCCGTCTGCCGCCAGCAGCTCGTCGTGTGTGCCGCGCTCGATAATCTCGCCGTCTCGCATGACCAGGATGCAGTCGGCGTTGCGGATTGTCGAGAGGCGGTGCGCCACGACAAAGCTCGTGCGGCCGGCCATGAGCTCGTCGAATGCCGCCTGCACCTGTAGCTCGGTGCGGGTATCGATGCTCGAGGTTGCCTCGTCCAGCAGCAGAATCGCCGGGTCGGTGAGCATGACGCGCGCGATGCACAGCAGCTGCTTTTGGCCCTGGCTAAACGTGCCGCCGTCCTCGCCGATCACCGTGTCGTAGCCCTGCGGCAGCTGCACGATAAACTTGTGCGCGTGCGCGCGCTTAGCCGCCTCGATAATCTGCTCGCGCGTGGCGTCGGGGCAACCGTAGGCAATGTTCTGGGCCACCGTGCCCTCGAACAGCCAGGTGTCCTGCAGCACCATGCCAAAGGCGCGGCGCAGGCTCTCACGCGTGTAGTCGCGCGAGGAGCGACCGTCGACCACGATGCGCCCGGCATCGATATCGTAAAAGCGCAGCAGCAGATTGATGAGCGTCGTCTTGCCGCAGCCCGTGGGACCGACCAGGGCAAACCGCATGCCGGGCTTGGCGTCGATGCAGATGTTCTGCAGCAGCTTGCGGTCGGGCACGTAGCTAAAGTCCACATGCTCAAAGGCGACCTCGCCCTGCGGAGCAGTGAGCTCAATGGCATCCACAGCGTCGGGCTCCTGCTCGCGCGCATCGAGCAGCGCAAACATGCGGCGGGCCGAGGCATAGGCCGTCTGGATCTGCGTAATGACGTTGGTGACCTCGTTGAACGGCTTGGTGTACTGGTTGGCGTAGGACAGGAAGATCTGCACGCCGCCCACCGTGAGCGCCGCGGGCACGCCCGTGATCACGCCCACGCAGCCGATCACGGCGACCACGGCGTAGATGATGTTGTTGATAAAGCGCGTGCCGGGGTTGGAAAGCGAACCCATAAACTGTGCGCGCTCGCCCGCCGTATAGAGCTCGGCGTTGAGGGCATCGAAGCGCTGCTGCGCATTTGGGCCGTAGGCAAACGCATCCACAAGCTTTTGCTCGCCCACGTACTCCTCGATATGGCCGCCGAGCTGACCCTGAATGCGCTGCTGAGCCGTAAAGCTCTTGTTGGAGAGCTTGGCGATGGCGCCGGCCGCAAAGATGGAGAGCGGCGTGACGAGCACCACCACGAGCGTCATGGTTAGGTTGATGGACAGCATAAACGCAAGCGTGCCCACGATAGTGATGACGCCGGTAAAGAGCTGGGTAAAGCCCTGCAGCAGGCCGTCGCCCACCTGGTCGACGTCGTTGACCACACGGCTCATAAGGTCGCCGTGGGCATGGCTGTCGATAAAGCTGAGCGGCATGCGGCTGAGCTTGTCGCTCGCCTCCACGCGCATGTCGCGCACCGTCTCGTAGGACAGGCGGTTAACACAGTAGCCCTGCAGCCACTGGAACGCCGCAGCGCCCATCACGACAATCGCGAGCTTGGTGACAAGCGGCAGCAGCGCATCGAAGTCCACCTGTCCGGCGGCAACGATGAGATCGATGCCCTCGCCGACGAGGATGGGCGTATAGAGTTGCAGAATCACCGAGATGGCGGCACTCACAAACGACGCCGCAAACGAGATGCGGTGCGGACGGACGTAGCCCATCAGGCGGCGAGTCACCGCGCCCACGGGGTAGCGCTCGGGGTCGCCGGGCTGGCGCGGGCCGTCACCCAGATCGTTGAGGTTATCGCTACCGGACACATTGGCCGTCATCGTGGCGACCGAACCGGAAGAAGTATACGGATTCATTTAGCAGCCCTCCTTTGCGCGGGTGGATGCAGGGGCGGAGTCCGAAGCGGGCGTCGCACTCCCCTGCTGGCCCTCGAGCTCCTCGCGGCGAAGCTGCGACTGGCAAATCTCGCGGTAGAGCTGGCAGGTCGTGTAGAGCTCATCGTGCGCGCCCAGGCCCGCGACCGAACCGTGGTCAAGTACGCAGATCATATCGGCGTCGCGCACGGTCGAAACGCGCTGGCTTACGATGACGGTGGTCAGCGGCAGCCCGCCCTCGGCGGCACCGCGCACACTGCGCTCGCGGATGGCATGGCGAAGCGCCGCGTCGGTCTTAAAGTCGAGCGCCGAGGCAGAATCGTCCATGATGAGAATCTGCGGCGAGCCCACCAGGGCGCGGGCAATGGTCAGGCGTTGGCGCTGGCCTCCACTGAAGTTCTTGCCGCCCGCCTCGACCGGGGCATCCAGGCCTTGCGGCTTGTTGCGCACGAATTCGCTCGCCTGCGCCATGTCGAGCGCCACCCAGAGCTCCTCGTCGGTCGCAGCCTCGTCGCGCCAGGTCAGGTTGCTGCGGATGGTGCCGCTCACCAGCGACGCGCGCTGTGGGACGGTCGCGACCACACGGCGCAGCTGGTCGAGCGGCCAGGTGCGCACGTCGGCGCCCATCACGCTCACGCTGCCGGTACTCGCATCGTACAGGCGCGGGATGAACGAGACGAGCGTCGACTTACCGCTGCCCGTGCCGCCGATAATGCCGAGCGTCTTGCCCAGCGGCAGCTCCAGGGTCACATCGTTGACGGCGTTGGCAGCGCCGGCGCCAAACGAGAAGCTCGCATGGCTCAAGCCCAGCGCAGGAACGGGAGCGACATTGCCCGGCTTGGGCAGCGCGACCGACTGGTTGCCCTCGTCGGTGATACTCGGCGCGCAGTTAAGCACCTCGTTGATACGCGACGCGCTGGCGCTCGCCTTGGTAAAGACCACGACCAGGTTGGCGACGTAGACGATGGAGGTGAGGGTCTGCGTCATGTAGTTGACAAACGCCATGACCTGACCCTGCGTGAGCTCGCCCACGTTGACCTGGATGCCGCCCACCCACAGGATGGCGCACACGCCCAGGTTCATCACAAGAAACGTGACGGGGTTGAGAATCGACGAGAGCCTGCCCACCGCGATGGCGACATGCGCCTGGTCATCGGCAGCCTGGGCAAAACGCTCACGCTCGTGGTCTTCGCGCACAAACGCACGGACCACGCGAGCGCCCGAAAGCCCCTCGCGGCAGATAAGCGCGATGCGGTCGAGCTTTGCCTGCAGCTGTTTGTAGTACGGGATGCAGCGCGCCATGACAAACCAAAACACCAGGCCGATGGCGGGCGTGCAAATCAAAAAGATAATACCGAGTTTAAGGTCGATGGCGAGAGCCGCGACCATGGAGCCCACCGCCAGGAAGGGCCAGCGGATGAGCATGCGCACGCCCAACGCCACGGCCAGCTGCACCTGGTTGACGTCGTTGGTGATGCGTGTGATGAGCGACGGCGTGCCAAAGCGATCGAGCTCGGCATAGCTCAGCTTATTGATGTGCCCATAGAGCGCGCCGCGAATATCGGTGCCCATGCCCTGCGAGGTGAGCGCCGCCATCTTTTGGCAGACGAGCGTAAACGAGATGCCGATCACAGCCATGGCGCCAAGCAGCATACCGTAGTGGACGACGGCATTCACATCGTGCGCGCCGATGCCCTTATCGATCATCTGGGCAATCACCAGCGGCGTCAGCAGGTCGAATACCACTTCGATCAGCTTGCACGCAGGGCCAATCACCATATACCGGCGAAACTTACCGCCAAAACGCCTGAGCAACTCAATCATAAAAAGGCGCTCCCTATCATCATTCACACTCAATTCGAACCATGATAGTACTGTCGCCCTAGAGCATGCGTAAACAACGAGTCATTTCTGGCGAGATTCAAGAGCAGGTCAATCGCCTGATATACTTACCTTAGTGCTACCAAGTTGAGCCGCCGACCCTTGAAATGAGGTGCCGAGATGAACGACATTCTCGCAAGAAGAGCAAGACGAGCAACCATGGGCATCGCCCTTTCCCTGGCACTTGCCGCGGGAATCGCCCCCGCAACGGCGATAGCGGCAGAAACCAACTCCCCTGTCGATGCAGTTGTCCTGCAGACGGCGGCCTCGAGCGAAACCGCGGCCACCGAAAAAGACAAGGCGTATGCAGCCATGCAGGAAGCGCTCAAAAACCTCGAAGCCGCACAAAACGCCGCAAGTCCAGAGAAAATTGCGAGATTCAATGATGACATTGCCCGTTTTCAAGAGTTCCGCGAAAAGATGGTGGTAGCGCGCAGAGATGTGGTGTAAGAGGCGGGGCATGCCCCGCCTCTTCTCTTTCTTGAAAGGGAGGGGACACCGCCTAGAATTCGTCGTTGGAGTAATGAAGGTGACGAATGGAAGGAAAGGCGATGCCCCAAGAAGAGAGTGTACTGCGCCTCGGCCGCGACGAGGCCCTCGAGGCGGCGAGGCTTTGGCAGGAGTGCGGCGACGCGCGCGAGTTCGCGTGCAGGGTGCTGGGCGGCGTGATGAACGCGCTGATGGACTCCGAGGCCCAGCAGATGTGCGGCGCGGGCCGCAACGAGCGCAGCGACGGCAGGGAGAACAGCCGCAACGGCTACCGCCCCAGGTCGCTCAAGACCGCCGTGGGCGACGTGGAGCTCGAGATACCCAAGCTCAGGCACGGCACCTACTACCCCGAGGGCATGCTCGCGCGATGGTCGCGCGTCGACACCTCGGTGGCCTCCATCGTGCAGGAGATGTACGCGTGCGGCGTGTCCACCCGCAAGGTCGAGCGCGTGGCGTCCAGGCTGGGCATATCCTCGCTGTCGAGCTCGGAGGTCTCGAGCCTCTGCTCCGACCTCGACGCCGAGGTGGAGGAGTTCCGCCGCCGCGACCTTTCGGGCACGCCGTGCTGCTACCTGTGGCTCGACGCCACCTACATGAGCTGCAGGGTCGGCTCGTCGGTCGTCTCGCAGGGCGTCGTGACCGCGATCGGGCTGGGCGCCGACGGGCGCAAGCACTTCCTGGGCTGCGACGTGGTCGACACCGAGAGCGAGGACTCCTGGGCGGCATTCCTCGGCGGGCTGCGCGAGCGCGGGCTGGCCGGCGTTCGCCTCGTGGTCTCCGACAGCCACGCCGGGCTCGTGGCCGCCGTCTCGCGCCTGTTCCAGGGCTGCGCCTGGCAGCGCTGCGTGACGCACCTGCAGCGCAACCTCCAGAGCGCCTGCTCGGGCAGGCCCGAGGACTCCAAGGCGGCCGTCAGGGACCTCGTGCACGCCGCGGTCTACCAGGACGACCCCGACCTCGCGCGCTGCGTGTGGGCCGAGGCGGCGCCCTGGGTGGCGTCGGTGTCCGCCAGGGCCGGCGAGGTCTTCGAGCGGGCCGAGGACTCCGCGCTGGCGTTCACGGCCTTCCCCAGGGCGCACTGGGCCAAGCTCCGCACCAACAACGTCCAGGAGCGCGCCAACCGCGAGATCAAGCGCCGCTACAGGGTCGTGCAGTCCTTCCCCTCGAGGGAGTCGATGCTGCGCCTGACGTGCGCGAGCCTCATGGAGACCGAGGGGCAGTGGTCCCAGCAGCGCGTGTTCTCCGAGGCCTCGGCCGCCGAGGGCTTCGCCGGGCCCGCGGACAGGCCGGCCCCGACAGAGGGGAGGCGCCGCGCGCTCGGGCGGCGCGCCGGGGAGATAGTGGACGAGATAGTCGAGAAGCGCGGTCTCAAGAAGGAGTAACATCGGGACTTGCAGCGACGGACCTCAGGACACTCTTACACCACGTCTGCGCGCGCGACCAAGATGGTGGCGCAAGCCGCCGAAGAGAGGGAACTCCTTCCCGCCATGCAAGCGAACGTCGATGCTGCCCAAGCCAAATACGACGGGGCCATCAACCGGGTAAGCGAGCTCCAGGCAGAATTAGACAAAAAACTTGAGATGCTTAAGACACTCGAAGCACTCGGCTACGAGGAGTTTGTCGAAACTACTAAACAGCAAATAAGGCAGTTGCAAAATGAGATGGTAGGGGCGAAATCGCATGTAGGCCATTGCGAAACGGAGCTAAGAGAGTGCCAGCGCTGCCTCAGAAGTCAGGAAGGACGAGTTAATGACTGTGAACGTTCTGCAGAGAAATATGAAGCCCATAGCGACCAGTTCATAGCCTGGCGAGATACGCTCCTCGACAATTTGAAAAAAGCGCAAACGGCCTATGACGACGCCTGCAAGGCATACGAAGAGGCGAAAGCCGCAGCAGATAAGGCCGCCTCGCCCGAGATAACGCGACCGACCGAGACAACACCTCCCTCCGGCTCGGCGCAACCGGCCGAGACGACACAGCCCGCCAGCTCGCCCGCGACCGGCAAAGACGCCGCACCGAGCTCCGCCAAGCAAGCGAACGCAAGCAACGGCAAGCAAGCGAATACGACCGCCGACAAGCTCGCAAACACAGGCGACCCAGCGCCAAGCGCAATCGCACTAGCAGGAATCGCCGCCATGGGCCTCGGAATAACCGCCGCAGCCACCCGCCGCATCAAGTGCTCAAAATAGCCTCCGACCCTTGAAATGAGGTGCCGAGATGAACGACATTCTCGCAAGAAGAGCAAGACGAGCAACTATGGGCATCGCCCTCTCCGTGGCGCTTGTCGCAGGAATCGCCCCCGTAACGGCGATTGCGGCAGAAACGAGCTCCCCCATCGATGCAGTTGCCTTGCAGACGGAAGATGCGGCCGCCGCAAAAGACAAAGCGTATGCAGCCATGCAGGAAGCGCTCAAAAACCTCGAAGCCGCAAAAGAGGCCGCAAGTCCCGAGAAACTTGCGGAAATCGATGATGACATTGCCGCATTTCAAGAACTCTACGACATGATAGTGGCGGAAGCCGCCAAATGGAGGGAACCCCTTCCCGCCATGCAGGCGAATGTCGATGCAGCCCAAGCCAAATACGATGAGGCCCACAACCGGACAAGCGGCCTTCAGGCAGAATTAGATAAGGCACTTGAAGCACTCGGCGACGAGGAGCCCAGCACAGCTATTAAGGAGCATATTAAGCAGTTGCGCAGTGAGATCATGGCGGCAGAAACGCGAGAAAAATCTTGTGAAGATGATCTTCACCACTACCAACGCCGGCTCGAAAGCCAGGAAAAACAGGTTCAGCATTTCGAAAGTGAGGCGAAGGAAGTCAAAGCCCGCATCGACGAGGACATAGCCAAGCGAAATGCGCTCACCGACGATTTGGAAAAGGCACAGGCGGCCTATGACGACGCCTGCAAGGCATACGAAGAGGCAAAAGCAGCAGCTGATAAGGCCGCCTCGCCCGAGATAACGCGACCGACCGAGACAACACCTCCCTCCGGCTCGGCGCAACCGGACGAGACGGCACAGCCCGCCGGCTCGCCCGCGACCGGCAAAGACGCCGCACCGAGCTCCGCCAAGCAAGCGAACACAAGCAACGGCAAGCAAGCAACTACGACCGCCGGCAAGCTCGCAAACACAGGCGACACAACGCCAAGCGCAATCGCACTAGCAGGAATCGCCGCCGCAGGCCTCGGAATAACCGCCACAGCCACACGCCGCCTCAAGAACTCAAAATAGCGGCCAACGGTTATTGTCTTCGCCAATCCACAAGCCAAGAGACAAAAAGAGGCCCGTTTCCCCAACCCAGGGAAACGGGCCTCTTTAACTGCAAAAATTCAAGCTGAGTATTTGCTCGCTTGAGCACTGTTGAATATCGCGAAACAGCACCGCCGATATCGCGCTTGGGCACCGGGGCCGACACTGGCCCCGGTGCTTTTTTATTGCTACCGGTCTATCCGCGGCGCTGCCGCATGTTGGCCTCGCCCATGTCGACCCAGACCGCGTTGTGCACGATCCTGTCCATGATGGCGTCGGCATGCACCCCGCCGCCGAGCCTCGGGTGCCAGTCCTTCTTCTTGAACTGGGTGCAGAATACGGTCGAGGCCGTGCCGTACCTCAGCTCCATCAGCTCCAGCAGCATCGACCTGAACTCGGTGTCCGGCCTGTCGAGCAGCCACTCGTCTATCACGAGCAGGCCGAACGCCCCGTACTTGCGGACGAGCTTGCGCTCGCCGCCGGGCCGGTCACGGCTCTCGCGCCAGAGGTCCTCGAGGTCGGGCTGGCGGACGTAGCACGACCTCACCCTCCTGGCGCAGGCGGCCTTCGCGAGCGCGCAGGCCAGGTAGGTCTTGCCCGTGCCGGTGAGGCCCTGGAGAACCACGTTCTCGCCGCGCCCGACGAACCCGCAGGTCGCGAGCTCGGCCACCGCCACCCTGTCGAGGCCGCGGCCCTCGAAGAAGTCGACCGAGCGGACGTCGGCCTCGGGGTACCTGAGGCCGGCCCTCCTCGTCAGGTTGCGGACCTTCTGCGTGATGAAGTCGGAGTGCGCCTCGTCCACCGCCATCTGGACGCGCTCGGCGAACGCCATCCCGGCGCACACGGCCTCGTCCTGGGCGGAGAGGGCGGCGAGCAGCTCGGCCGCCCCCATCTCCCTGAGCTTGCGGGCGGTCTCCGCGTTGACGTCCATGCTCACTCCTCCCCGTAGAAGCCGGCGCCGCGCACGTAGCCGCAGTCCCCGGACGCCTCGCCGGCTGGCGCCCTGTCCTGCCCCGACCTCAGCACGGGCTCGACGTCGCGGTAGCGCGGCGACCTCTTCCCGGTCGCGAGCGCCATCCCGCACGCCCGCTCGAGCCTCGCCGGGGTGTAGCGCCTGGACAGCCTGAGCACGGCGAGCGCGGCGTGACGCCGGTCCTCGCGAGCTCGCGGTGGACGCGTGCCCAGTCGGGGTCGGCGTGCACCGGCCCGGCGTCGCCCCTGCCGGGGAACAGCAGCGCGTAGGCGGCCTCCTCGGACATCCCCTCGACGTCCTCCCAGGAGACGCCCCGCTCCCTCGCGGCTTCCAGCACGTCCTGGACGCTGTGCTTCGAGACGTGGGCGGTGCGGGCGATCGCGTTCTGCGAAAGCCCGTTCACCGACCTCAGCCTCAGGACCTCCCTGGCCCTGATCCTTCTCGCCATGTGGAACCTCCTCGTTCTCTGGACTGCATGGCAGCCCGAGCGTAACGGGATGCGCGGGAAGGCATTTAATGGCGGTGCCGAACGGCAATATTCGGTCGGGTGGGCGGCGGTGCTGATTCGCAATATAGGTGGTGTCGAAAGGGCCTAGGACTCATTCAAGCAACAGCACCGCCGTCTCTTGAACCACGTAGCCATCAATGCCCAGGCAACGCCAGCAAGCAGCACAAAACACGGGATTCAATTCTGCAGCTTGCGCCGTTGAACTCCACGAGCCTGCCCGTGTAGACGAGCCTGTCCACGACAGCCGCCGCCATCTTGTCGTCGCCGAACACGGTCACCCACTTGCTGAACTCTATGTTGGCCGTGACGATCATGCTCTGCCTGCCCTCCGGCACCGACATCACCTGGAACAGCAGCCTCGCGCCCTCGATGTCCAGCGGCACGTAGCCCTGCTCGTCCAGGATGAGGAGTTCGCGGCGGGGGCGACGCTCTCCGGGCTGCTGCCGCGTATCTCGCGGCGTAGAAAGGAGTGAGTACCATGACCAGCGCGAAGAAGATTTACCTCGCCGTGGCGGGCGGGCTTATTGCCGCGGGCATCGTTCTCGCGGGCATCGGCTTTATCGCCTCAGGCCGCGATCAGGCCGTGCTCACGACCCAAATCGACATGCGTGACAACACCATCGTGCTCGGCGGCGTCGAGGTGGACGAACCCGAGGGCATCCCGTTCATCAGCCGGCTCGCCATTCTTGGCGAGATCGACACCTCCGACGTCGCCGACCCCGCCGCGCCCTAGGCGCAACGAGCCCGGGCACTCCGTCCGCTAATTTAATTGAGATGGATCGCTCCTACTACGCGAACATTGAGGTCGGGCAGCGCAATGTCAGCCTTTCAAATCTCAAGAAGATTGCCGACGGCTTTCACATCACCATTTCGGAGCTCATGCGCGGTGTCGAGTAGATGATTCTCATCTGACTTGGCTCGTTCATGTTTAATCTGTCTCGTTAACCGAAATATGCAAATCTGGTTAATCAAATAATTGGAATCTGGTTAAATGAAAACTGTAAATTTGGTTAAACGCGCTGGTAAGCAATGGTGAAAACTATGCCAAATAAGTACTACGCTAGAATTATCGAAAATGAGCTCGACCAGATGCTTGGGATATTCGGTGCCGTTCTCATCGAAGGACCTAAATGGTGCGGGAAGACAACCACGGCCGGGACCCGTGCGGCGTCCAGGCTCCTCCTCATGGACCCGTCGCGCAACTTCGAGAATCGCTTCCGTGCCGAGACGGACCCGGCGCTTGCCGTTTCCGGCGAGGTGCCGCGGCTGATCGACGAATGGCAGGAGGTTCCGAAACTTTGGGACGCGGCGCGGTTTGAGTGCGACAACCGCGGCGGCGAGCCTGGCCAGTTCATATTTACGGGGTCGGCGACACCGCGAGACAATGAGCGGCCGATGCACAGTGGCGCTGGAAGGTTCGCTAAATTGCGCATGGACACCATGACGCTTTTCGAACTTGGGAAATCTAGCGGTGCGGTTAAGCTGTCGGGCATCATTTCTGGCGAAAAGTTCAGGGGCGCCTTCGGATCGATGGGTTCTGCCGAGATCGCCGAGCGCATCGTTTGCGGTGGATGGCCGGCGTCGATTGGGCGTGACGCGCGAATTGCGTCCGCGACGGCAAAACGATATATCGAGATAGTCGCTGAGGAAGACATCCCCCGCGTCGATGGCTCTCGACGAGATCCTGAGAAAGTGAAAGCCGTCATCGCGTCGTTGGCGCGCAACGAATCCACTCTTGCGACGCTCAAGACGCTTGTGGCCGATTTGGGTGGCGACGTATCGAGACAAACAGCGGCATCATACATATCCCTTCTTAGCAGATTGAGTTTCGTCTGCGATATCCCCGCATGGAATCCCGCGATGAGATCTCCGGTGCATCTGAGGGAGGCGCGTAAGCATCATCTTGCCGACCCGTCGCTTGCAGCGGCTGCGCTCGGGGCGACTGTGGAGACGTTGTTGTCAGACTTCAAGACACTTGGGCTGCTTTTCGAATCGTTGGCGCTCCATGATCTATGGGTCTATGCGAGGGCAAACGGAATGGGCCTTTATCACTATCACGATTCCCGCGATCTTGAGGTCGACGCTGTCATAGCGGCTCCAGGTGGGATGTGGATTCCCGTTGAGGTCAAGCTCAGTTCCGCTCAAATCGAAGAGGCATCTGACAATCTTGTTGCCGTCGAAGAGCGGATGGTTGCTGCCGGAAACACCCCGCCGGTTTCTAAAGTAGCGATTATTGGATTTGGTTCACAAGCCTATGTTACCGACCGCGGCGTCCAAGTTGTTCCATTGGACGTTCTCGCGCCGTAACGCTGCGGGCGAAGTGAAATCGACGCATCTTTTAGATTTCTTCAATTTGTGCGTAAACCAACAATGCCGTAATTACGCTATGTCGTTAGTGCGAACATCGCATCTTCAGTAGTCGAAGCTCGTTCGCAAACGGACCTCTTTACTTGCAAAAAAGGAGACAGCACCGCCGTCTCATGAACCACGTGGCCACCGCGCTTCCGGCAACGCCAGCAAGCAGCACAAAGCACGGGATTAAATTATTCAGATAAATGCGCCTTTACGGGTGATTTTTGGACGATTTGGCCCGGCCGGCGGCACGATATTTGGTAGTCGAGCGATCCCGCAGGCGCAGCCGAGGACCAGCGAGACACCAAATGCCTCGCCGCCGGCCGGGCCATGTCGCGGTAACAAAAAAGCGCCCGTGCGTTCGATGGATTCGGATGCCCGACAGAGGCTCCTTATGGCTGCTTCCTTCCGGACCTGACCAGATTCGGAACATGTCGTCATCCGAACCCATCGAACGCGCTAGGCGCTCGGTATATCTTACCTGCTCCCGCCCACCAGAGCAAGGTAGCTAATTTGGGATGGGGCTTTTTTGACCACTTTTTTGACTGGAGGGGCATCAGGGTGGCGAAAGTAGTCAAGTAAGCCCCATCCTAAATAGACTGATCTGGTGCCGTGCCACGAAAAGGGCCTATCTACTACGTTTTGGGGTGGCGCGCGCAGACGTGGTGTAAGAGTGTCCTGAGGTCCGTCGCTGCAAGTCCCGATGTTACTCCTTCTTGAGACCGCGCTTCTCGACTATCTCGTCCACTATCTCCCCGGCGCGCCGCCCGAGCGCGCGGCGCCTCCCCTCTGTCGGGGCCGGCCTGTCCGCGGGCCCGGCGAAGCCCTCGGCGGCCGAGGCCTCGGAGAACACGCGCTGCTGGGACCACTGCCCCTCGGTCTCCATGAGGCTCGCGCACGTCAGGCGCAGCATCGACTCCCTCGAGGGGAAGGACTGCACGACCCTGTAGCGGCGCTTGATCTCGCGGTTGGCGCGCTCCTGGACGTTGTTGGTGCGGAGCTTGGCCCAGTGCGCCCTGGGGAAGGCCGTGAACGCCAGCGCGGAGTCCTCGGCCCGCTCGAAGACCTCGCCGGCCCTGGCGGACACCGACGCCACCCAGGGCGCCGCCTCGGCCCACACGCAGCGCGCGAGGTCGGGGTCGTCCTGGTAGACCGCGGCGTGCACGAGGTCCCTGACGGCCGCCTTGGAGTCCTCGGGCCTGCCCGAGCAGGCGCTCTGGAGGTTGCGCTGCAGGTGCGTCACGCAGCGCTGCCAGGCGCAGCCCTGGAACAGGCGCGAGACGGCGGCCACGAGCCCGGCGTGGCTGTCGGAGACCACGAGGCGAACGCCGGCCAGCCCGCGCTCGCGCAGCCCGCCGAGGAATGCCGCCCAGGAGTCCTCGCTCTCGGTGTCGACCACGTCGCAGCCCAGGAAGTGCTTGCGCCCGTCGGCGCCCAGCCCGATCGCGGTCACGACGCCCTGCGAGACGACCGACGAGCCGACCCTGCAGCTCATGTAGGTGGCGTCGAGCCACAGGTAGCAGCACGGCGTGCCCGAAAGGTCGCGGCGGCGGAACTCCTCCACCTCGGCGTCGAGGTCGGAGCAGAGGCTCGAGACCTCCGAGCTCGACAGCGAGGATATGCCCAGCCTGGACGCCACGCGCTCGACCTTGCGGGTGGACACGCCGCACGCGTACATCTCCTGCACGATGGAGGCCACCGAGGTGTCGACGCGCGACCATCGCGCGAGCATGCCCTCGGGGTAGTAGGTGCCGTGCCTGAGCTTGGGTATCTCGAGCTCCACGTCGCCCACGGCGGTCTTGAGCGACCTGGGGCGGTAGCCGTTGCGGCTGTTCTCCCTGCCGTCGCTGCGCTCGTTGCGGCCCGCGCCGCACATCTGCTGGGCCTCGGAGTCCATCAGCGCGTTCATCACGCCGCCCAGCACCCTGCACGCGAACTCGCGCGCGTCGCCGCACTCCTGCCAAAGCCTCGCCGCCTCGAGGGCCTCGTCGCGGCCGAGGCGCAGTACACTCTCTTCTTGGGGCATCGCCTTTCCTTCCATTCGTCACCTTCATTACTCCAACGACGAATTCTAGGCGGTGTCCCCGTCCTTTCTTGAAAGGGCGGAGGCGGGGCATGCCCCGCCTCTTACACCACATCTCTGTGCGCTACCCGTTTTGGTCACAGAGGTCAACCATAGCGTGCTTTTTCGAAAATCGGCAAGCTTTCTACCTGCACTGATAATTGTCCTTGGGGGAAGCGGGCACTGCGGGGCGCGGCAACGGCGCGCGATTTCCGCGTCGCAGCGCTACCCTGATGCTGAATGCCGGGACGATGACCCACTGACCTGCTGACGCCTCTTCGGCCGTCCTCAAATCCGACCTGTCTCGCCCCGGCATCCGCGTCCCGGAGTCCTGCCATGACCTAATAGGAGCATGAGCGCGGACAATCGGACAAGCCAATTGGATTGTAGCGCTCCCGTCAGTGCAATGTCTGGGAGACCCGGGCGCGGGGCAGGCGGCAGACCGAGGGGAGCGAAAATGGAAGGCGAAACGGTCATCGCGGGCGTCGACACGCACAAGGACGTGCATGTCCTGTGCCTGCTCGACGGCCTCGGGAGGAAGATCTGGAGCGGGAGCTTCGGGGCCGACCCCGAGGGCTACGACAGGCTGGCGGAGGCGATAGGCGACCCGGGGAGCTGCATGGTCGTCGGCGTCGAGGGCACGGCATCGTACGGGGCCGGGCTGACGAGGAGGCTCGTGGAGCTCGGGTACAACGTCGTCGAGGTGCTCAGGCCCAAGAGGGACAAGGCGAGGCCCGGCGAGGGGAAGAGCGACCCGCTGGACGCCGAGCGCGCGGCGCGCAAGGCGGCGTCCGGGAGGGGCTGCTCCGTGCCGAAGTCGCAGGACGGCTGGGTCGAGGCGGTGCGCCAGCTCTACGTCGCGCGCAGGCTGGCCGTCGCGACGTCCACGTCCTGCGTGGCCTGCGCGAAGTCGATGCTCACGACGGCCCCGGGCGCCCTGAGGGAGCGGTTCAGGGGCCGCGAGCGGCCGAAGGACCTCATGCCGCTGCTCGCGCGCGGGAGGAAGGCGGGCGACGCGCTCGAGGAGAGCGTGCTGGCCTCGCTGCGGTCCGTCGCGGCGGTCTGGAAGGAGGCCCGCAGCCAGGTCGAGTCCCTCAACGAGCGCATCCGCGCGCTGCTGGAGGCGAACGCGCCCGCGCTGCTCGGCATCGAGGGCTGCGGCACGACGACCGCCGCCGCCCTGGTCGTGGCCGCCGGCGACAACCCCGGCAGGCTGAAGGGCGAGGCGGCGTTCTCGATGCTGTGCGGCGTCTCCCCGATCCCCGCGTCGAGCGGGAAGACGGAGCGGCACAGGCTCAACCGCGGCGGCAACCGGCAGGCGAACTGGGCGCTCTACGAGATCGCGATCAAGCGCATGACGTACGACGAGAGGACGAGGAGGTACGTGGCGAGGCGGACCTCCGAGGGGAAGTCCCGGCGGGAGGCGGTCCGCTGCCTGAAGCGCTACATAGCGCGGGAGGTGTACCGCGTGCTCATGGACCCGAATCCCGACGGCGCCGCGCCGGAGGGCCCCGAGCTCGCGAAGATGCGCAAGGCGATGCGGGTGACTCAGAAGAAAGCCGCCGCGGAGCTCGGCCTGTCCGCAGCCACACTCGGGCACTTGGAACGGGGGAAACGGCGGTCGACGAAACTGGAGAGGAGGTATTACGAGCTCCTGTGCGAATTGGAGAGAGCGCTCCCGCAAACTGCCTCTTGACAACTTATAGGAGCGTCGGTTTTGTTTTTGCAAATTCCGGGATGGTCGAAGGTGGCCGGTTTAACGTAGTAGATGGTCGCATTTCGTGGCAAACGGTCCGACCCAAGACCCAAGGCAGCCAACCTCGAATGGCCATTCTCGAAGTTGCGGTGGAATACGGACTGAATTGGCACCTTAAAGGCAATAACACTCCGTATTTCACCGCAACTTATCGAGGGGATGGGTTTTAGAGGCGAGCGAGGTCGTAGGCTTGGGCGGCTGACTCACCGGCGAAGATGAGGTTGGTTGTGGCTTCTTGAGGATTGAGCGCCTGGTCGAGGGGCATGGGCTTGCGGCAGATCGGAAGCACCAAGTCGATGCCATGCTCACACACCGCATCCAGGTTGACGGCGCGACCGCCCACGACGGCGACCACCGGCTTGCCATATCGCTTGGCGCGGCGAGCCACACCAACCGGCGCCTTACCGGCGGCGGACTGCTCGTCCATATTGCCCTCGCCCGTTATGACTAGGTCGACATCGCATACGCGCTCGTCAAACCCAATCAGATCGAGCACCGTCTCCACGCCCGAGCGTAGCTCCGCACCGAGCACCAGCAACGCCGCGCCCAAGCCACCGGCAGCGCCCGCGCCGGGCACGCCAAGCACCGAGCCAAATGTCCGTGCGTTCTCGGGTGTGCGCAACAACCCCTGGGCTCGCGCCTCGAAAATTGCCGCATCGAGCAGGCGACCGTAGCCGACCATCCAGCCGTCGTATCTGCACAGCACCTCGACATCATCCGCCGGCAGGCCCTTCTGCCCGCCAAACACCGCCAGTGCGCCTCGACGCCCCACGAGCGGATTCTCGACATCGGAAAGCACAACGATACGAGCATCATCCAAAGCCTGCAGAGCTGGCGCCAAATCAACGCTCGCCACCTGCTCAAGGCCGGCAAGACCGGGGGCGACATCGCATCCCTGATCATCGACCACACGCGCGCCCAGCGCCTGCAGCATGCCGGCGCCACCGTCGTTGGTGGCACTGCCGCCCAGACCAATATAGATAGTCTTTGCCCCGGCGCGAACCGCACGGAGCATCAGCTCGCCCACGCCATAGGTCGAAGCCGCGAGCGCCGCCGATTCCGTGCAGGGTGAATACCCAATACCCGCCGCCTCGGCCATCTCAATTACAGCCGAGTCGCGCTCGCCGTCCACCAGCATCCGGGCAGACACGCGGTCGCCCAAGGGGCCTGCCACCTCGCAGGTCACAATCTCACCGCCGCACGCGGCAACGGCATCGAGCGTTCCCTCGCCACCATCTGCCAGCGGCAATGCGCGCACCTCGGCATCGGACCACACACGGCGCACGCCTTCGGCAACCGCCGCCTCCGCCTGCGCACTCGAAACGCTGCCCTTAAAGGAGTCGATCGCCAGCAGCACACGGCGGGGCCGGCGGCACGCAGGACCAAAGTCAACCGCCGTGTCAGCATCCTCACCGGCACCTGCAAGCGCTGCGGCGTGAGCGGCGTGTGCTTCAAGATCGGCCCCACAACCGCAATCAGCGCCGCCCGCTCCGCGCAGACCGCCAAAATAGTTACTCAGCAGCTCGCGACATTCATCCGCCAGGACCCCAGCCGTCACGTTAAACCGATGATTCAGGCGCGAGTCGGCATTCAAATCGTATAGGGATCCCAGCGCGCCCGCCTTGGCATCAGCCGCGCCATACACGCAGCGCCCCACGCGCGCGTTGACCATAAGCCCCGCACACATGCAGCAGGGCTCGAGCGTCACGTAGACCGTGCAATCGGAAAGGCGCCAGCGACCGAGCGACCGAGCGGCAGCGCACAGGGCCGCGAACTCTGCATGAGCCGAAGGATCCTGATCGAGCTCGCGCCGATTGTGCGCCCTCGCGACGATCTCGCCGTCGCGCACCACTATGGCACCGATGGGCACCTCGCCCACCGCCGCGGCGGCGCGCGCCTCCGCCAGCGCCTCGCGCATGAACTTCTCGTCGATTTCGGTGATCGTCATCGTTCGCCTTCCCTGTTGCAAATTCAAAACGATGCTATCATTACGACTCACGGAGAGATGGCAGAGCGGTTGAATGCGGCGGTCTTGAAAACCGTTGAGCGCGAGAGCGTTCCGGGGGTTCGAATCCCCCTCTCTCCGCCACTTTT